>JBJSXI010000108.1:0-35126 GCA_046086305.1 Ilumatobacteraceae bacterium | reverse complement strand
AGGTGCTCTACGACCTCGACATCGAGGCATCGGCGCGCGCATCGGCCGCCGGACTCGCGTTCGCCCGCACGGCGTGCGTCAACGACGATCCGGCCGTGATGAGTGCACTCGCCCGCCGGGTCGTCGCCGCAGACCGGGGATGAGTCGGTGACACGGCGGTTCGCGGTCATCGGCGGCGGGGTCACCGGACTCGCTGCGGCCCACGCGCTCCTCACGACCGCACCAGGTGCGCACGTCACCGTGCTCGACGCCGACGATCGACTCGGCGGCAAGGTGCGGACCTCACCGTTCGCCGGCCTCGCCGCCGTCGACGAGGGAGCCGATGCGTTCCTCGCCCGGCTCCCATGGGCGACCGGACTGGCCCATGCGGTCGGTCTCGCCGACGCGCTCGTCGCACCGAGCGCTCCCGGTGCGGCGATGTGGTGGGACGGTCTGCACCGCATTCCCGACGGTCTGCTCCTCGGCCTGCCGACCGACCTCGGACGTCTCGCCCGCACCCGATTGCTCACCCGTCGCGGCCGTGCCCGCGCCGCGCTCGAGCCGCTCGTGCCACGCACGTCGATCGACGACGATTCACTCGGTCGCTTCGTGCGCCGCCGATTCGGTGACGAGGTCCACGAGCGGCTCGTCGATCCCCTCGTGGGGAGCATCTACGCCGCCGATACCGACCGGTTCAGCCTGCGCGCGGTCCCGCAGATCGCCGATCTCGCTGCAACGACGCGCAGTGTCCTGCTCGGCGCACGCCGACGCCCGACGGCGCCGACGGCGACACCCGTGTTCCTCACCCCACTCGGTGGTGTCGGCGCGCTCGTCGACGCAGTTGCCGCGGCCGTCACGGCGGCCGGCGGTGTGGTGCGGACGGCCGCACAGGTCGTGGCACTCGCACCGTCGGGCACCTCGTGGCGGATGACCGTTCGAACTGCGGCGGGTGACGATGACGACGTCGTCGACGGGATCGTCCTCGCCTGTCCGGCGGCGGCGGCCGCAACACTCCTGCGCGAGATCGTCGCTGCCGACCCTGTCGCAGCACTGTCCGGGATCACGGCAGCCGATGTCGCGCTCGTGACCGTGGCCATCGATGCCGCGACCTGGCCCGATCGACATCGTGGGCTCAGCGGCTATCTCGTCCCGAAGGCACGTCAGCGCCACGTGACCGCCGTGTCATTCGGGTCGCAGAAGTGGACGCACTGGGACGACGGCGTCAACGTCGTCCTGCGCATCTCCCTCGGCCACGACGGACACCGGGTGCTCCACATGTCCGACGACGAGCTGATCACTGCCGCGCTCGACGAGGTCGGCCAACACCTCGACCACACGCTCGTACCGAGCCAGGTACGGCTCAGCCGCTGGCCGGCGGCCTTCCCGCAGTACCGACCCCACCACGCCGAGCGCATCGCAGCGGCCGAGCGGTCGCTGCCGACAGGTCTCGCCCTCGCCGGGGCCTCGTTCCACGGCATCGGGATCCCCGCCTGTGTTCGTTCCGCACAACGCGCCGCCGCGGTGCTCGTGGCTCCGTCGACCTCCGTGGCACACTGAACACCTGATGCGACATACACCCCCCGCTCACGCCCTCCTCGTGGCCGCCCTCGCGCTGACCGGCTGCGCCACTGGCGGCAGCGCCGCTGCCCCGGCCACCGTGCCGACGACCCTCGCCCCGACGACCTCGTCGACCACGACCACCTCGACGACCACGACCACCTCGACCACCACGACGACGCTCCCGCCGCTCCCCAAGCCGGCGCCCGCACCGCCCGACGACGCCATCGAACCGATCATCGAGGTCGGCACGCTCGAGATTCCCAAGCTCGATGTGCGCCAGACGATGTACGAGGGCGTCAGCAACAGTGTCCTCGACTACGGCCCGGGTCACTGGCCGGGGTCGGCCATGCCCGGTCAGCTCGGCAACGTCGTGGTCGGTGGACACCGCACGACCAAGTCACGGCCATTCCGGAACGTCGATCAACTCGTCGCCGGCGACGAGGTGATCTTCACCACACCCGATGGCACGTTCGTCTACATCGTCGAGCGGTGGGAGATCCTCCTCCCCTCCTCGACCTGGATCCTCGCCCAGCGATACGAGTACACCGCCACGCTGTTCTCGTGTCACCCGCCCGGATCGATCGACCAGCGGATCGTTGTGTTCTTGAAACTCCGCGGGACGTGACCCGTCGCCTCCCGTCGCGAGCCGCGATCGGAGCACTTGCCGGCGGGGTGCTCGTGGCGCTGTCGCTCCCACCATGGGGGTTCTGGCCGCTTGCGATCATCGGGATCGCGATGTTCGAGACCGCACTCGGTGCCTCGCCCACCGTGCGTCAGCGACTCACGCGCGGTTGGCTCTTCGGTGCTGGGTGGCTGTACCTCGGGATGTGCTGGATGTGGTTCCTCAGTGCACCCGGCTATGTGGTCGCCGGCGCGCTGTTCGCGGGTCTCCACGCCGCGGCCGCAGGGGTCGCACCGACGGGTCCCTGGCGTGTCGTCGGTCGACCTGCAGCGCACACCCTCGCCGAGGTGGTGCGTATCGCCGTTCCCTTCGGCGGTGTACCGCTGGCGACGCTGCCGATCGGTCAGGCCGGTGGGCCCTTTGCCGGCGTCGTCGGTGTCGGTGGGGTCGTCGGGCTCACCTGGGTCGTGTTCCAACTCGGGTTCGCGCTCGCCGGGCCCGCACCGGCCGTGCCACAGTTGGCGCGGGCCTGGGCGCGTTCGGTCGGCGCGGCGACGACGGGATCGTGGCACGGGGTCGCAGCCGCAGCGGTGGCGGTCGGCGTGTGGGTGATCGCCCCCTTCGCCGACCACGCCGTCTCGGAGACGGGCGAGATCGTACGCATCGCGGCGGTGCAGGGTGGCGGCGTGCAGGGCACGCGGGCGATCTCGACATCGTCGCGTGAGGTCACCGAACGGCACCTTGTGGCAACTGCAACCATCGAGGTCGGCAGTGTCGATCTCGTCGTGTGGCCCGAGAACGTGATCGACGTCGACGGGCAACCCTTCACTGCAAGCCGCGAGTTCGCAGAGGTTGCCGACGAGGCCGCCCGACTCGGGGTGCCCTTCGTCGTCGGTGTCACCGAGGATGATCCGACGGGCTCTGCGTTCTTGAACGCACAGGTCGTCGTCACACCCGACGGGGAGGCCGTCTCGCGCTACGAGAAGGTCCGCCGTGTCCCCTTCGGTGAGTACATGCCGATGCGCGGACTGCTCGCAGCAATCGGCGCGCCGGTCGATCTCGTGCCACGTGACGCACTCGCGGGAACCGGACCTGCGCTGATCACCGCGCCGACCTCGGGTCCGATGGCGGTCGTCATCTCGTGGGAGGTCTTCTTCGGCGGCCGCGCGAACGAAGGTGTCGAACGAGGCGGGGGATTCATCCTCAATCCGACGAATGGCAGCAGTTACACGTGGACGGTCCTGCAGAGCCAGCAGATCGCCTCGTCGCAACTGCGCGCCCGCGAGCAGTCGCGCACGGTCGTCCAGGTCGCACCGACGGGGTTCAGCGCGTTCATCACCCCCGAAGGTGACGTTCGAGAGCGCACCGGCGTGAGTGAGCAACAGGTCATCATCGACAATGTTGCGGTTCGCAGCGGACGCACGTGGTACTCATACCTCGGCGACCGACCGTGGATCATTGCCGCGGCCGGGGTGCTCGTCCTGGCGATCCTTCGAAGTCGGCGCGTCAGCGCAGGACGATCGGGGTCAGCGGCGTCGACCCACTGAGCACGGCCACCGCATTGCGCGCCGCCAAGGTGGCCATGGCGCTGCGGGTCTCGACCGTGGCCGAGCCGAGGTGAGGGATGAGCACGGCATTGTCGCAGTCGAGCAGTCCCGGATGCACCGTCGGTTCGTGCTCGAACACGTCGAGGCCGGCGCCGGCGATGACACCTGCGCGCAGCGCATCGACGAGCGCTCCTTCGTCGACGATCGGCCCTCGAGCCGTATTGATGAGGACTGCCGTCGACTTCATCGTCGCCAACTGAGCGGCGCCGATGAGATGGTGAGTATCGGCGCTGTACGGGCAGTTGAGGCTGACGATGTCACTCGTGCCGAGCAGTTCGTCGAGCGACATGTACTGCGCGTCGAGGTCGCGTTCGGTGGCTGCATCCACGGGACGACGGTTGCTGTAGGCGATCGTCATCCCGAAGGCCCGTGCCCGCCGGGCGAGTGCCCGACCGATCTCTCCCATCCCGACGATGCCGAGCTGCGCCCCCTGGATGCCAGAGCCGAGCATGTAGAACATGCCCCACTGCCACGGTGTCGATGAGCGGATCACCCGCTCGCCCTCGCCGAGCCGACGGGTCGCCATGAGGACGAGTGCCATCGCGATGTCGGCGGTCGCCTCGGTGAGCACTCCCGGCGTATTGGTGGCCACCACACCTCGCGCTGCGCACGCAGCGACGTCGATGTTGTTGTACCCGACCGCGACATTGGCCACGACCTTGAGCTGCGGACCAGCGGCATCGAGGAACGCCTCGTCGACCTTGGTCGTCAGGAGGGTCACCGCAGCGTCGGCACCCCGCACCATGCGGTGCACCTCGTCGACACTCGGAACCTCGAGTGAGTCCCATGCGTCGACGTCGCCGGCGTTCCGGAGGATGTCGAGGCCTGCATCGGGGATGCGGCCGGTCACCGCGATCCGCGGCGCGCTCATGCCGACTCGATCCACCGTCGCATGCCACTGAGACCCTCGTGGATGTCGTCGACCGACAGACCCGAGTAGGCGAATCGCACGAAGTGACCGACCTCGCCGGGTTGCGGGCGACCGAAGTGCATCCGGGTACAGAACGACACGCCCGTGTTGTGGAGTGCCGCCGTGGCGAACGAGGCGACATCGTCGAAGCCCATCCGGGCCATCACTGCCGTCACATCGGGGAAGAGATAGAAGGTCGACTCGGGCCGCGGACAGACGAGGCCGTCGATCTGCACGAGTTCGCCCCATGCGGCATCTCGACGTCGCTGGAGTTCGGCGAGGATGGCGAGCGGTCCGTCCTGCGGGCCGCGCACTCCTTCGACTCCGGCGGCCTGCACGAAGTGCGTCGTGCAGCTCTCGTCGTTGGTATTCAACTTGGCAATGCTCTCGGCGACCTTCAGCGGGGCGATCGCCGCACCGAGGCGCCACCCGGTCATCGCGAACTTCTTGGAGAACGTGTAGAGGATGACGGTTCGCTCGAGCATGCCGGGCAGTGAGGCGATCGAGGTGCTGGTTCCCGAGTAGCGCATCTCGAAGTACGCCTCGTCGGCGAGCACCCACAGGTCGTGCTCGATGGCGAGGTCGGCGATCGCCTGCATCTCCTCGGGACTGCTCTCGCAGCCGAGCGGGTTCTGCAGGTTGTTGTAGACGATGGCCCGTGTCGACGGTGTGATCAGGCTGCGCAGGTGATCGATGTCGATGGCGAATCCGCTCGACGTCGGGATGTACCGATACGCGAGGGCCGTACCGCCGTAGTACTCGATCATGCTCTCGTAGATCGGGTAGCCGGGGTTCGGGTAGAGCACACCCTCACCCGGGTTCATCACCGTCTGCATGAACTTGCCGATGACCGGCTTGCCACCGGGTTGCACCACCACATTGGCGGGGCTGAAGTCGAGACCGCGTCGCGAGCCGACGTCGTCGGCCAGTGCCTCGCGCAGCGGCATGATCCCTGCGGCGGCGCAGTACCCGGTCTTGCCCTCGGCGATCGCCCGGTCCATGGCCGCGACGACGTTGGCGGGTGTGGGCAGGTTGATGTCGCCGAGGTGGAAGGGGAACACCCGATTTCCCTTCGACGCCCAGTCGGCGGCGGCGAGCGACACCGCGAATGCCGTCTCCGTGCCCAACTGCCCGAGTCGCTGTGCGAGGGCCATGTGCCTGCCTCCCCATGGTGCGCGCCGTCGTGCGCTGACGGCCGTGGAATCTAGCCGACCCCACCCCGCATGTTTCACAGTCCGGAACGGTTCCACATCCCGGAACACCCCCTTGGGCGCGATTCCCGACCGTTCGCGTCACTCACTCCACCCGCGGGCGCGAGACCCGGTCATCTTCGCCAGTCCTCGCGCCCATGGGAGGGACTGCCCGCCAGTCAGACCTCGAGCAGCACCGTGACCGGCCCGTCGTTGGCGAGGCGGACGACCATGTCGGTGCGGAATCGACCGGTGGCCACGAGGGCGCCGAGTGCGGCCAACCGCTCGACGACGGCGGCGACCAGCGGCTCGGCCTGCTCTGGCCGCGCCGCCGCAGTCCAGCTCGGCCGACGGCCACCGGACGTCTCGCCGTACAGCGTGAACTGGCTCACCACGAGCACCTCGCGACTCGTGTCGGCCACGCTGCGGTTCATCACGCCCGCATCGTCGTCGACGATCCGGAGATGCCAGACCTTGTCAGCGAGTCGGCGGGCATTGTCGACCGAGTCGTCGTGGGTGACGCCGACGAGGACGCACAACCCCGGCCCGATCCGGCCCACGACCTCACCGTCCACCGTGACACTCGCTTCGAGGACTCGCTGGACCACGGCACGCACGACGAGGATGCTAGAGAGATGAGCGTGACCACTGGCGCACCGCTCGAGCTCGCCGCCGGCGATGCCGTCGCAACGATCCACCCTGCTCGTGGCGGCCGTGTCGGATCGCTCGTCGTCGGCGGTCGCGAACTCCTCTGCGACGACCCGACACCATCGACGATGCTGTGGGGCTGCTACCCGATGGCGCCGTGGGCGGGGCGGATTCGCCACGGCCGGTTCACCTTCGACGAGAAGGTGGTGCATCTGCCACTCACACTTCCACCACACGCGATCCACGGCACCGTCCACGACGTCGCGTGGGATGTCGTCGACGCCAGCCGTGATCACTGCGAGCTCAGGCGCGCGCTCGACTGGCCCTTCGGTGGGCTCGCCCACCAGCACATCCACGTGCACCCCGAGGGCATCACGCTGCTGCTCGCGGTGATGGCCACGTCGCACCGGATGCCGGCGTTCATCGGATGGCATCCGTGCCTCCGTGCGCCTGCTCGGGTGAGCCTTCGATTCGTTCAGATGTACCGACGCGATCCCGATGGCATCACCATCGCCGAGCTCGTCCCACCCACCGCACCACCGTGGGACGACTGCTTCCGCACGCCACTCGAGCCGATCACGCTGATACATCCCGAACTGGAGGTCACCCTCGAGTCCGACTGCGACCACTGGGTGGTCTTCGACGAGATTCCCGGGATCCTGTGCGTGGAACCGCAGAGCGGACCGCCCGATGCGTTCAACATCGGCGGGGCAACGGTGCTCGAACCCGGCGATGTCCTCCAACGCCGCTTCACCATGTCGTGGCGTCGGCGGGCAGACGGCCCGTGAGCCTTCACCGGTAGGCTCGACCCCCATGGCAGCCAACGGGCGCTCGGTCGGCCTGGCGTCGGATGCGCCACTGCGGATCGCCTATCTCACCTACCGTGGCAAGCCCCATGTGGGTGGCCAAGGGGTCTACACCCGCCACCTCACCAAGGCCCTCGTCGATCTCGGCCACACCGTCGAGGTGTTCGGTGGGCAGCCCTATCCGGTGCTCGACGAACGGATCGAGCTCCACCGTCTGGCGAGCCTCGATCTGTGGAACGATCACTATCCCGGTCGGTTCCCTGCCTACTGGGAGATCCGCACGAAGGGCGATGTCGCCGAGGTGGCCAGCCACCTCAAGGGCACCTTCGGTGAGCCACTCGCGTTCAGCATCAGGGCCCGTGACGAACTCCGGCGCCGGCGCAACGACTTCGACCTCGTCCACGACAACCAGTGCCTCGGCTACGGCATCCTCGGCATCGAGAAGATGATGCCCACCATCGTCACGCTCCACCACCCGATCACCCGTGACCGTGCGCTCGAGATGCAGCACGCACCATCCCGCGGGAAACGACGCAGCATCGGCCGCTGGTACGGGTTCGTCAAGATGCAGGGCAGGGTGGCGAGTCGAATGCCGCGCATCGTCGTCGTGAGCGAGAACAGCATCAAGGACATCCACGACGACATGGGTGTCGCGCTCGAACGTATGCGCCTCGTCCCCGTCGGTGTCGACCCTGAGCTGTTCACCCCGCTCCCCCACATCGCGCGTCAACCCGGTCGGCTGATCACGACTGCCTCGGCCGATGTTGCGCTGAAGGGGCTCGCCTACCTCCTCGAGGCGATGGCCAAACTGCGCACCGAACGCGACATCAGGCTGACGATCATCGGCAAGCCCCGTGCCGGAGCGAGCGCGGACCTCATCGACACACTCGGCCTGCGTCCACACATCGACTTCGTCTCTGGCGTGCCCGACGAGCGCATCGTCGAGTTGTACGCCGAGGCCGAATTGGCCGTCGTCCCGAGCCTGTACGAGGGATTCAGCCTCCCCGCGATCGAGGCGATGAGTACGGGCATCTGCCTCGTCGCCACCGACGGTGGTGCATTGCCCGAGGTGACCGGCACCGACGGCGACACGGTGCTGCAGTGTCGGGCCGGTGATGTCGACTCGCTCGTCTCTGCACTGCGCCGCGGACTCGACGATGCCGCATTGCGCGCGCGGGTCGGCGTTGCGGGCCGGACCCGCGTCGTCGAGCGTTGGAGTTGGCGGCACTGTGCCGAACTCACCGTGGAGCAGTATCGAGAGGTGCTGTCGATGCCCGCCAACATCGACAAACTCCGTCGCAACGGTCGGATCTGAACCCGACGTGCTGACCGTCCACTTCGATCGGCTGGGGGTGAAACCCGGCGACCTGGTACTCGATGCGGGTGCCGGCTTCGGGCGCCACGCGTTCGAACTCGCCCGTCGCGGCGCGAACGTGGTCGCGCTCGACTACGCAGCCGACGAGGTGACGACGACTCGCGCCACATTCGGTGCGATGGTCGAGGCAGGAGAGATCGAGGAGGCGCGATATGTCTCCGCACTACGCGGTGACGCCACTCGCCTGCCCTTCGACGACGACTCGTTCGATCGGGTGATCACCAGTGAGGTGCTCGAACATATCCAGGACGACGTCGCCGCGATCGCCGAACTGATCAGGGTGCTGCGCCCGGGTGGCACCTTTGCGGCCACCGTCCCGTCGTGGTTCCCCGAGACGATCAACTGGCTGCTGAGCGACGAGTACCACGCCCCGAAGGCGCCGGGTGGGCACGTACGCATCTACGCGGCTGCAGAACTCCGCGCGAAGTTGCGTGCCGCAGGGTTGACGGTGACCGACTCGCACCGTGCCCACGCCCTGCACTCCCCGTACTGGTGGCTGCGCTGCGCAGTCGGCCCGAGCAACGAGGACCACCCCCTCGTCGTGCGCTACCGACGCTTCCTCGAATGGGAGATCGTCGAGCGACCGCCCGCCCTCGCCGTCGTCGAGAGGATTGCGGCGCCCTTCCTCGGGAAGAGCTACGTCGTGTACGGAGTGAAAGGATGACCCGGACACGAGTCACGGTGCCCCAGGTGGAGGGTGTGCTGAGTGCGGCGGAGGTGACCGCCACGGCGCACAGCATCGCCGGGCTGCAACTTCCGACCGGCATGATCCCGTGGTTCCCCGGCGGCCACTGCGACCCGTGGAACCATGTGGAGACGGCAATGGCCCTCGACGTCGCCGGCCTCCACGACAGTGCTCGCCTGGCCTACACATGGCTCGCCGACATCCAACGTCCCGATGGCAGTTGGTGGAACTACTACCTCCCTGACGGCTCGGTCGAGGAGGCGAAGCTCGACACGAACGTGTGCGCCTACGTCGCCACGGGTGTGTGGCATCACCTCACCATGACGGGTGATGTCGAGTTCGGCCGTGCGATGTGGCCCACCGTGCGCGGGTCGATCGAGTGGGTGCTGCGGCACCGCCGCTCCGACGGGACGATCCTGTGGGCGCGCGAGGAACACGCCACTCCGTGGGACTACGCCCTGCTCACCGGGTCGAGCAGCATCGCTCATGCATTGCGCTGCGGCGCACGTCTCGGTGAGCTCGTCGGCGAGTCACGACCCGACTGGCTGTCGACGGCATGTGAACTCTCGGACATCATCATCGAGCGTCCCGATGCATTCGAGCCCAAGCAGCGATGGGCGATGGACTGGTACTACCCCGTCCTCACGGGCTGCCTCGCCGGCTCTGCGGCCCAGGACCGACTGGCCGACGGGTGGCCAACCTTCGCCATGGAGGGTCTCGGGATCCGCTGTGTGAGCGACGAGCCGTGGGTGACCGCCAGCGAGACGGCCGAATGCAGCATCGCCCATGCGGTGATCGGAGATCGCCGCACTGCCATCGATCTGCTCGACTGGACTCGACCGCATCGGCGCTCGGATGGCTCGTACCTCACCGGGGTCGTCCATCCGGCTGGCGACACCTTTCCGCCCGATGAGACGAGCGCCTACACCGGGGCCGCCGTCATCTTGGCGGCGCAGGCCATCTGTGGCGAGGGTGTGTTCGTGACAGAGTGAGGGCATGACTCTGCCCTCCAACGTCGAATTGCAGCGCCTCGCCGACTCCGCCCTCGCCGCGTGTGGCGCCGAGCCACTCGGCACGGGCCGCCACGATGCGCGGTCACCCATCACCGGTACACCTCTCGGCGCCGTGGGCGACGCTGCCGACGTCGACCGTGCGGTCGCGCAGGCCCAGGACGCCTTCGCGACGTGGCGCACGACACCGGCGCCGCGCCGGGCCGAGTTCGTGCGCCGCTTCGGCGATCAGCTCCGTCGGCACCGTGACGACCTCGCCCGACTCGTGCAGATCGAGGCCGGCAAGATCACGAGCGAAGCGGTCGGTGAGGTGCAGGAGATGATCGACATCTGCGACTTCGCCGTGGGGCTCGGTCGGCAGTTGCACGGTCTGACCATTGCGAGCGAACGCCCCGGTCACCGCCTCGCCGAACAGTGGCATCCGCTCGGACCCACCGCCGTGATCACGGCGTTCAACTTCCCCGTTGCGGTATGGAGTTGGAACGCAGCGCTCGCGCTCGTGTGTGGCAACCCAGTGCTGTGGAAGCCCAGCGACGCGACCCCGATGACCGCGCTCGCCACCGATGCACTCCTCCGACGCGCCGCCGAGGGGCTCGATGTGCCACCACATGTCGCGCAGGTCCTGCTCGGAGGCGCCGACACGGGCAAGGCCCTCGCTGCGCATGAAGGGGTTCCCCTCGTCAGTGCGACCGGCTCCACGGCCATGGGCGCGGCGCTCGCCCCTGTGGTGGCTGCGCGCTTCGGCCGCAGCATCCTCGAACTCGGTGGGAACAACGCGGCGATCGTCGCCCCGTCGGCCGACATCGACCTTGTCGTCCGTGGAGCGACCTTTGCCGCGGCCGGTACGGCCGGGCAGCGCTGCACGACACTGCGGCGGTTGATCGTGCATCGCACTCGTCGCGACGAGGTGCTCGACCGACTCACACGCGCCTACGACTCGTTGCGCGTCGGGAGCCCCCTCGATTCGGACACACTCGTCGGCCCGCTGATCAGCCGTGTCGCCTTCGATCGCATGTCGCAGGCGATCGACCGCGCACGCGCCGATGGCGGCGAGGTGGTCGCCGGGGGAACACGCGTCCTCGTCGACGAAGCACCCGAGGCGGCATACGTCCGGCCCGCCATCGTCACCATGCCCACACAGACCGAGATCGTCCGCACGGAGACCTTCGCGCCACTTCTCTATGTGCTCACCTACGACGACTTCGACGAGGCGATCGCGATCCAGAACGGGGTCCCACAGGGTCTGGCGAGCAGCATCTTCACGACCGACGTTCGCGAAGCAGAGCGATTCTGCGGACCCGCCGGCAGCGACTGCGGCATTGCGAACGTCAACATCGGGCCGAGTGGCGCCGAGATCGGCGGTGCGTTCGGAGGAGAGAAGTCCACCGGTGGCGGCCGAGAGAGCGGTAGCGACGCATGGAAGTCGTACATGCGCCGGGCAACCAACACGATCAACTACTCCGACGATCTCCCCCTTGCACAGGGAGTGGTCTTCGGCTGACTGATCGGGCGGCACCCACCCGAGCCGGTGTCAGGCGGTGCACTCCAGGACGCGCAGGCTGCCGGTCGAGTTCACGAGACGGAACCGGCCACTCTTCATCGCCGGGAGGAAGATGTCCTCGTACGGCGGTCGTCCGCCATCGGCCGGATCGGGGAACACGTCGTGGATCGCGAGCGTGCCGCCCACGGCGAGGTGCGGTACCCATCCGGCGTAGTCGCGGCGGGCCGGTTCGGCTCCGTGGCCGCCGTCGATGAAGAGGAACGACAGGGGCGTCCTCCACGCCGCAGCGACGCGACCGGAGTCGCCGACCACGGCGACCACGACGTCTTCGAGATGTGCCTCGTGGATGGTTGTCCGGAAGTGCGGCAATGTGTCCATCAGGCCCGTGCGCGGGTCGACGACGTTGGGGTCGTGATGTTCCCATCCCGACTGGTTCTCCTCACTCCCCCGATGGTGATCGACGGCGAACACGATCGTGTCGCACTCCCGCGCCGCTCCACCGAGCCACACTGTCGAACGCCCGCAGTACGAGCCGATCTCGACGAACGGAAGGCCCTGCACCCGTCGTCCTGCGTCCACTGCAGCGGCATAGAGCGCATCACCCTCGTCGGCTGGCATGAACCCTCGGACCGAGAGCGCGAACGACCGCAGTTCCGCGAGCGACGTCACCAGCCATCCCAGTGGGTGATCGTCGAGGCGGGCGGCCGCGCCGCCCGACGGAAGTCGGTCCCGACCGTGTGAGCGACCGGCGTCAGGCACACCTGTTGCACATCGGCGAACGGGATGCCGAGAATTCCGGCCACCTCTTCCTCCATGATCAGGTGCAGGGTCGTCCAACACGTACCGAGGCCGCGGGCGCGCGCCGCGAGCATGAAGCTCCACATCGCCGGGAGGATGTTGCCCATGGAGGACGCGACCGCAAATCCCGGTGCGTTCGCATCGATGCGACCCTCGACGCAACCAATGACGAGCACGGGCACCTGTGCCATCGATGTGGCCAGCACGTCGGCGGAGTCCGCGCTGCGCTGCTGTTGCGCATTGGCCTCATCTGACCCCTTGTCGATACTGCGGATGTAGACGCCGGGGAGCTGGCGATAGATGTCGTAGCAGCGCCGGTAGACATCGCCGATCACCGCCCGCAGGTCGGGGTCACGAACAACGACGAAGTGCATCTTCGGGTTGTTGCTCCCGCTCGGTGACTGCTGGGCGAGCTCGAGGCACTCGACGATCAGGGTGTCGTCGACCGGTCGGTCGAGATCGAGGCGACGACGAACGGCGCGGGTGGTGCCGAGCAGGTCATCGGGGCCAAGGGGCAAGAGGGAGGACATCGGCCGCACCCTACCGGTGCCTGCGCTCGCGCTCGTCACCCCGTGCCTGCGAGAATGACGGCGTGTCCGCTCTTGCCAGCCTCGTCGACCTCCTCGACCTCGAAGCCATCGAGGTCGACCTCTTCCGCGGTGTCTCGCCCGACGAGAACCGTCAGCGGGTGTTCGGCGGGCAGGTGGCCGGTCAAGCACTCGTCGCCGCGACCCGAACGGTCGAACTCGACCGCATGGTGCACTCCCTGCACGCCTACTTCCTTCGCCCGGGTGATCCGCAGACGCCGATCCTCTACCAGGTCGACCGCATCCGCGACGGCCGGAGCTTCACCACCCGCCGTGTCGTTGGCATCCAGCACGGCAAGGCGATCTTCAATCTGCAGGCGAGCTTCCATGTCCTCGAGCCGGGTCCCGACTTCCAGGTGCGCATGCCCCTCGATGTGCCCGATCCCGAGTCGCTCCCCGACTTCCGCACACGTATGGCCCCCCATCGCGAGAAGCTCGGCGACTGGTACGACCGTCCGCGACCCATCGACCTGCGTCATGTGGACTCCGATCCGTTCTCGCGACAGGGCACACCTGCATATGGCCAACGGGTGTGGCTCCGCGCAGACGGCACCCTGCCGGACGATCCGACGCTCCACGCATGCGTCGTCACCTATGCGAGCGACATGACCCTGCTCGACACGACGGTGCTGCCGTTCGGGATGTCGTGGGACACACCGGGCCTGCAGATGGCGAGCCTCGATCACGCGATGTGGTTCCATCGGCCGTTCCGCGCCGACGAATGGTTGCTCTACGACCAGTACCCGCTGTCGACATCCGGAGCACGCGGCCTCGCCGGGGCGTCGATCTACACCCGCGACGGCTCACTCGTCGTCAGTGTTGCCCAGGAGGGCCTCGTCCGTTCGGGACCGAAATGAGACTCGTCGCGCTCGTCGTCGCGACTGCGGTTGTCGCGGCATGCGCTGGCTCCTCCGACGACGGCTCGGGTTCCACAACGACCGACCAGCCAGCCTCGTCGGTCGGGTCGACGTCATCGGCCGCGCCGACGCCGATCCCTCCGTCGTCCTCGGTCGCACCACCCTCGGCAGATTCGATCACCCTGGTCGAGGTCGCCTCGGGGCTCGAACGCCCCGTCGATCTCGTCTGGCGCGACGACGTCCCCTATGCCGTCGAGCAGAGTGGCCTCGTCGTCCCGCTCCGCGACGGCCGGCCGGGTGAGCCTGTGCTCGACATCCGGTCGATCGTCTCCACCGGTGGCGAACAGGGTCTGCTCGCACTCGAGTTTGCGGCAAACACGGCATACGTGAACTACACGAACCTCGACGGCGACACCGTCGTCGCCGCACTCAGTATCGGATCCGATGGCATCATCGACCCACGCTCGGCGCGGATCCTGCTGACGATCGACCAGCCCTATGCCAATCACAACGGCGGCGACCTGCACCTCGGGCCCGACGGCATGCTCTACATCGCCACCGGTGACGGCGGCAGCGCCGGCGACCCCGAGCGCGTCGCGCTCGACACATCGTCGCTGCTCGGCAAGATCCTGCGGATCGACCCGCGACTCGGCTCCGACCCAATCCCTGACGACAATCCCTTCGTCGGTGTTGCGGGCGCTCGTCCGGAGATCTGGTCACTCGGCCTTCGCAACCCGTGGCGCTTCGACATCGATCCGCTCACCGGCGACCTGTGGGTTGCCGACGTGGGCCAGAACCTCTGGGAGGAGGTCAATCACGTCGTCGCCGGCACCGACGAGGTTGGTGGGCGGGGGGCGAACTTCGGGTGGAGCGCGCTCGAGGGCACCCACCGCTTCAACGACGACCAGGATCCGGACGGCGCCGTCGCCCCCGTGTTCGAATACCCCCACGGTGATGCCGGCTGCTCGGTGTCGGGAGGTGCCGTCTACACCGGCTCGGCGATCCCGTCGCTGTTCGGCTGGTTCGTCGCCGGCGACTTCTGCAGCGGACGCGTCTTCGCCCTGCACGCCGACGATGCGGTTGCGATCACTGTCACCGGTGCGGTGAGCGCCGTTCGCCGCGGTCCGGACGGCGAGGTGTACATCCTCGATCACAGTGCCGGCCGCATCGTGCGGCTCGCACCCGCCTGAGGCGTCTCAGCGACGGGCCCCCATGAACATGCCCTTCAATGCGTCGTAGTGCTCGATGCAGTGGCCGGCGCCGAGCACGACGGCCTCGAGAGGCATGTCGGACAGTTTCACAGGCACACGGGTCTCGCGCTCGATACGTTCGGCAAGGCCGCGCAGCAGTCCCCCACCTCCGACGAGATACATGCCGCGGCTGAGGAAGTCCTGAGCAAGTTCGGGTGGCGCCTTGGCGAGGCAACGGACGACCGAGGCGATGATGCTGCTCACGACCTCGTCGATCGCGAGACGCACCTCTTCGGGGGTCAGCACGACCGTGCGCGGGAGGCCGGTCATCAGATCGCGGCCACGTACCTCCGCCTGACGGTCGTCGTCCATCGGCGATGCAGAGCCGATCGCCATCTTGACCTCTTCGGCGGTGCGCTCCCCGATGGCAATGCCATGTTCTCGGCGTACATACGCCTGGATCGCTGCGTCGATGTCGAACGAGCCGACACGCACGGCCTCGAGGGCCACGATGCCACCGAGGCTGATCACCGCGGTCTCGCTGGTCCCACCACCGATGTCGATGACCATGTTGCCGACCGGCTCGTCGATCGGAAGATCGGCGCCGATCGCTGCGGCCATCGGCTGTTCGATCAACTGTGCATCTGCGGCACCGGCACGCCGGGCCGCGTCGGTCACGGCGCGACGCTCGACCTCGGTGATCGCCGAGGGCACACAGATGACGACCTTCGGGCGCGTGAACCGGCTGACACCGACGCGCTGCAGGAGCAGCCGGATCATCCGCTCGGTGATCTCGAAGTCGGTGATCGCCCCGCCACGCAGCGGACGCACCGCGACGATGTAGCCGGGTGTGCGCCCGATCATCTGCCATGCCTCACGACCCGTCGCCAGCACCTCACCCGTCTGGCGATTGAGGGCGATGACGGATGGTTCGTTGAGAACGATGCCACGGCCCTTCATGTACACGAGGGTGTTGGCCGTCCCGAGGTCGATGGCGAGGTCGCGTGCCATGGCTCAGCCGTTGCCGCCACGGTCGTCACCGGAGTCGCCGGCGGATTCGTCGTCGGGACTCGACTCGCGGTGACGATTCACCCGGTCGACCACCTCACGACGCGCCTCGGGTGACAGCGCATCGATATGACGGCGAAAGGTCGCCATCCCGGGCTCGACCCGGCGACGCGAGCGCGTGACGAGCACCGCAGCACACGCGCCGAGCGCAACGACGAGAACGAACCACGTCACGACGATGCCACTCCGCGGGCCGTCTCGACCGATGCCGGATCAACCGGCACCTGTGCACCGGTGCCCCAGTCGGCCCCATCGGCCCACACCTCGTGCTTCCAGATCGGGGCACTCGCCTTCAACGCATCGATCGCGTAGCGCGCGGCCTCGAAGGCCTCCGGCCGATGCCCTGCGCCCACGACGACGACCACCGAACTCTCCCCGACGCCGAGCCGGCCGGTCCGGTGCAACATCACCACCCGGCCGATCCCGGTCCACCGGGCGCGCACCTCACGCTCGATCGACGCGAACGACTCGATCACGCGCTCCTCGAATGCCTCGTAGGTGAGGTGGAGGACCTGATCGCGGCGGCGGCCTCCCTCATCGACGGAGTGGTCCCGCACCGTGCCGCTGAACACCACGACGGCGCCACAGTCGGGTTCGACGCACCAGTCGTAGGCGGCACCGACCGGCAGCGGCTCCTCGGTGATCGCGAGCCATGAACGGCCTGACGGCGGGACCTGCACGACCCCTGAGCGTAGCCGTCCGGTCGTGAGGCCACACGGGTGAGTGCAGGCCGGTGAGTGCAGGTGCCGCGATGCCACTCGACGCTGGTGGGTCGGTAGTGTCGCCGACTCGTGGAGCCGCGCGATCCCGACGACCGACCCGACGACGCGTCCGTCTACCCGCCGGCCCCGATCCCCCCGCACGAGCGCGGCTGGCGACACCCGAGCGAACTCGGAGCTGCCGCATGGGAACAATCCGAGCCGCCCGTGGCGATCGGGCGTGGCCTCGCCACGGCGACCGGGGTGCTGTCGATCGTCCTCGCCGTCCTCGTCCTGGCCACGCTGCTGCCCACCCACACGGGTCCTGCCGCGACGGTGACGCGTTTCGAAGAGCCCTCTGCGGCACCCACCTCGACGAGCCCCGTCACCGAGGCCAGCTCACCTGATCCGACCGAACCATCGACGCCGCAGGTGACTGCCACACCACCGGACCCCACCGATGTCCTCGCGAGCCCCGTGCCGACGTATCTCGTGTCCGGCGAGTCCACTGCACTCGAGGCGCCGATCGCCGTCGCCATCGATGGCGGTGCCCTGCTCGTCACGACGGCAACCGCGGTCGCCGGCCGCATCACCCTCGATCTCGTCGACCACGCCGGCCAGCGCTCGACCGCACGCGTGGTACTCGTCGACGACACGAGTGGCCTCGCCCTGCTCGTCGGCGACGACCTCGACATCACCCCCGGCCTCACCGTGGCTGCCGAGATCGCTCCCGGCGATCAGCTTCGCGTGCCGGGGGCCAGCAACGAGGTACTCACGGTCGATGGATCATCGACCGACGTGGTTGTTGCACTCGGACGGTATGCAACCGCGGTCGAACGCATGGCCGAGGGCGCCCCGGTGGTCAATCAACGCGGTGAACTCGTTGCGCTGTGCACCCACGGCAGCGAGACGCCGCTGCTCGTGCTGCTCGACCGCGTCCAGGCAATGCGCCGGATGCTCGGCGCACTGGTGGCGCCCACGGTGTGGCTCGGGATCGTCGTCGAGGTCGGGACGACCGGGGTGCGTCTCGCCTCACTCGATCCACTCGGTCCGGCCGCGGCTGCCGGCATGCGCGCTGGTGACCTCCTCGTGACGGTCGACGGTGTCGACATCGAGGGCTTCGCCGACCTCACCGGCGTCCTCGCTGCCCGACGTCCTGGTGACGAGATCTCCATGACGGTCCTGCGCGGCACCGACCCGGTGCGGGTGGAGATCATCCTCGGTGAACCGCCGACGGCCCTCTGACCGTCAACGCGTCGAGCGACGCACTGCCCTGACGACGCCGAAGACGACCGACCCGACGGCGGTTGCCGCTGCGCCGAGGGCGAGTTCCTGTCGTCGCTCCGGCGAGACCATCGTCCACCATGGCGCCTCGGTGGCCTCCACATAGGCCTGCTCATTGGTCACCGTCGGCACCCACCCCGCCGCGACGAGGCGGTCGTTGGCCACGATCCACGGGAACCGCGTGTACCCGGTCATGCCCGCAGGGATCGGCCCGCGCTCGAAGCGCCACCGCAGTCCACCGACGACATCGTGAACGCGCGTAGGTAGCCGCACGCGCGGCACGGATCCGGTGAGCGCACGCACCCGGTCTCCAGGGATCGATCCGTGCGGTGCCACGTTGAACACGCCATCGAGCCGCTCGGTGACGGCGAGGACGATCGCCGCAGCAAGGTCGTCGAGGTGCAGGAACTGCGATGGCGGGTCGTCCTCACCGAGACGCTGACCCATCCCCGCCACGAGCGCGCTCGCCAGCCCGCCCGGCTGATCGGCCGCCACGGTCACCGCGGGTCGAAGGACGGTGGCGCTGCGAGCTTCCTCGGCACGACGCCACTCGTCGACCGACTGCTCGAGGGCGACGAACCCGAGCGCGAGGTCGGCGTCGGGGCGCAACGCGGTGTCCTCCGTGAGCGGGACAGGATTGTTCGCCCATGCGCCATACACGAGTGCCGACGACACGAGCACCACATGCGCCGGGCCGGGTGACCACGCGAGCAGATCGTCGATCGGCCTGAATCGCGCCCCTTGCCATGCATCACCGACCGTCGCGTCGTGGCCCGCGAGCCACACGGCGACGTCAGCTTCTCCGGCCCCGCCGACGACCATGCCGTCACATGCACCGAGTGCGGCCACGACTCGGCGGCCGAGGGCGCCATCTGGATCGGAGATCCACACACCTCGGGTCGGCACACCGGCGTTCGACGAGTCGATTCCCCCACGGGCGGACACCGCGCCGACGCTACCGGTCGGACCATAGGCTGACGTCATGTCCAGTGGCTCGTCAGGTGACGATCCCTTCGCCAACCTGCCGATGTTCGCCGAGGTGGCCAGAGCACTCGCCGGTCAGGGGCCGCTCAACTGGGATGTCGCCCGCCAGTTCGCGGCACTCGCCGCTGGTGCATCCGGCGAGCCGAACGTCGATCCCCTCGCCCGGGTCCGTCTGGGCGAACTCGGGCGCATCGTCGAGATGCATGTGGCCGACCTCACGGGCACCGACGGCACCTTCCCGACGATCACACCCGTCACTCGCTCGGCATGGGCCCAGCGCACACTCGACGCCTATCGCCCGTTGTTCACCGATCTCGCCACCTCGCTCAGCCGCGAGAGTGGCGACGGTGCAGAGGATCCGATGGCATCGATGATGGCCGGGCTGACCCGGATGATGGCCCCGGCGATGATGGGCATGGCTGTCGGTTCGATGGTCGGACGCCTGTCCACACGGACCTTCGGCCAGTACGACCTCCCGATCCCGCGATCGACCGTCGAGGTGATGATCGTCCCGGCGAACATCGACGAGTTCGCCACCGCGTGGGATCTCGAGGTCGACGAGATGCGTCTGTGGGTCCTCAGCCAGGAGCTCACCGCCCATGCGCTGTTCTCCCACACATCACTGCGCGAGCAAGTGCTGTCGATCGTCGGTGCATACGTCGCAGGGTTCCAACCGGACCCCTCGGCCGTTGCCGAACATCTCGGCGAACTGCAGCTCACCGATCTCGGAGACCCGATGGCAGCGATGCAGCGCCTGCTCGGTGATCCGGCATTGCTGCTCGGCGCAGTCGAATCTGCGGCACAGCGCGAGCTCGGCCCGCGACTCGACGCGGCGCTGGCCGCGGTCGTCGGGTTCGTCGACTACGTCGTCGACGGGGTCGCCGTGCGTGTCATCGGCGGCGACGCGCTCCGAGTTGCCGAGGCCATCCGCCGCCGGCGTGTGGAGGCATCGCCTGACGATGTGTTCGTCGAGCGGCTGCTCGGGCTACGACTGACCGATCAACTCGTCCAGCGTGGCAAGACCTTCATCGGCGGTGTCGTCGACCGTGTCGGTGAAGATCGACTTGCGTCACTGTTCGCATCGCCCGAGCCTCTCCCCACGCCGGCAGAAATCGATGCCCCGGGCCTGTGGATCGCCCGCCTCGAACTCTGAGCCGGTTCAGCCCTGACGCGGTCGCTCGTAGCGATACCCGAGTCCTCTGATCGTCGTGATCCGCGTCGGTGATGTGGGATCATCCTCGAGTCGCGCCCGAAGGCGCTTGATGTGCACATCGAGTGTCTTGGTGTCGCCGACGTAGTCGCTCCCCCACACCCGATCGATGAGCACGTCACGGGTGAGCACACGTCCAGCGTTCTCGAGCAGGAGCTGGAGCACCTCGAACTCCTTCAGCGGCAGGCTGATCTCGACACCTTTGATCACCACCCGGTGCTCGTCGGGGTCGAGCGATACGTCACCCACCCGGAGGATCCCTTCCGACTCCATGATGGGCTCGAGAGAGACACCTGCCCGTCGGCGCAGGACCGCGCGGATCCGAGCAACGAGTTCCCGCATGCGGTACGGCTTGACGACGTAGTCGTCGGCCCCCACCTCGAGACCGACGACCGTATCGATCTCGGCGCCCTTTGCGGTGACCATGATGATCGGGACCTGGCTGCGCCGGCGGAGTTGCCGACAGACGTCGATCCCGCCGAGTCGTGGCAACATCACATCGAGCAGGACGAGATCAGGGGCGACCGCATCGAACCGCTCGAGCGCCTGCACGCCATCGGTCGCCACCTCGACGCGGAATCCCTCGCGCGCAAGGCCAACCCGTAGTGCCTCGACGAAACTCGGCTCGTCCTCGACCACGAAGATCGTCGGCTCTGCATTTTCAGCCATGGTCACTCGTCGTCCATGTCGAGCGCACGGTCGCCGACAGGTATCCGCAGGACGAAGGTCGAACCCTCGCCCTCGTGGCTCTCCACGCGCACCTCACCACCGTGGTTCGTCGCGACGTGGCGGACGATCGCCAACCCGAGTCCAGTCCCCCCGGTGTCGCGGCTGCGTGCCCGGTCGACCCGGTAGAAGCGTTCGAAGATCCGGTCGAGGTCGCGAGCGGGAATGCCGATGCCGCGGTCGATCACCGCGATCTCGACCCCGTCTCCGCAACGTTCGACACGCACATGTACCTCAGCGCCTTCGTCACTGTACTTCACTGCGTTGTCGAGCAGGTTCGCAACAGCCGAGACCAACTGGCGACTGTCTCCGATCGCCTTCGGGGGGTGCGGATCGTCGACGACCACGCGCACGCCACGCGCCGCTGCCGCACCGGCGGTTCGTTGCATCGCTGCGGCGACCACCTCGCCGACATCGACGACATCACGAACTGCAGCCCCACCCAACTCGATCCGCGAGAGTTCGAGGAGGTCATCGATCGTGCTCGAGGCCCGGTGGGCTTCGTCGACCATCCGTCGCGCCAGCTGGCGCACGACCTCTGGATCGTCGTCGTCGGCCAGCGTGTCGGCCAGAACGGCGAGGGCGCCGACCGGGGTGCGCAGTTCGTGGCTGATGTTGGCGACGAAGTCGGTGCGCACCGCATCGAGCCGAGCCCGTTCACTGACATCGTCGACCGAGGCGAGTGCACCTCCGCCCGGGAGAGGCACTCCCCTGACGACGAACTGGCGCGCAGGCGGCCCGTAGAGATCGACGATCCGCTCATCGACCGATCCCGCGAGCGCAGCACGAACGACTGCGTCGACGGCCTCGTCGACGAGCACGTCTCCGGCGCCGCCACCGGTCGGCATCGCAGATCTGCGCACGACGGCGCCGTCCGCGGCGACCACCACGACCCCGGTGGGCACAGCGTCGAGCGCGGCCCGCAAGAGTGCCACCTCGGCGGCAAGGGTCCGACTCGTGGTGCGCTCGGCGCCGAGTTCGGCCCGCAGCCGGTCGCGCTCGCGCCGCATGGTCTCGCTCAGCCAGCCTGGCGCGGGGTGGGTCCGGTGTCATCGGCACCGGCACGCTTGCGGTGATCGGGTACCCAGCCGGTGAGGATGAATCGGACACGTTCTGCGACGTGGACCGCATGGTCGCCGATGCGCTCGTAGAACCGCGAGGCGAGAGCGAGTTGCACGGCGACCTGGAGGTCGAGCTTGCCTTCGGCATGACACTCGAGGATGGTCTGGACGAACTGACGCTTCAGACCATCGAGATACGAGTCCATGTCGTCCACCGCAGCCGCCTTCGAGGCGTCATTCTCGACGAACGCCTCGATGGCCGCCTCGTACAGCATCCGCGCCTGCTCACCCATCCGCGAGATCACCCCACGCAGGCGCGGGTCGAGATCGTGACCATAGATGCGTCGCGCTGTCTTACTGATGCTGCACAGCAGGTCGCCACTGCGTTCGACATCGGCGACCATCTTCATCAGGGCGACCACCTGCCGCAGGTCGCCGGCAACCGGCGCCTGGAGGGCGAGGATCTGCAGACACTGCTCCTCGATCTCGACCGCTCGCTGGTCGATGTCGGCATCGCCGTCGATGATGGCCCCGGCGCCTTCGAGATCGCCGTCGAGGAGCACCTGGGTCGCTCGCGGGATCAACTCGGTGACCGTCGCCGCCATCCGCACGAGTTCCGACTTCGCGGTCTCGAGATCGTGGTGGAACGTCTTACGCATCTCTTCCATCAGCCGAACCTCCCGGTCACGTACGCTTCCGTCCGCGGGTCGGACGGGGTCGAGAAGATCTTCTTCGTGCGGTCGAACTCGACGAGCACACCGGTGCGCCGATCGCTCTCAGGATTCACCTCGGTGGTGAAGAAGGCAACCCGATCGCTCACCCTCGCTGCCTGCTGCATGTTGTGGGTGACGATGATGATCGTGTACTCGTTCTTGATCTCCTGCATGAGGTCCTCGATCCGAGCAGTCGCGATGGGGTCGAGCGACGAGCACGGTTCATCCATCAGCAGCACGTCCGGCTCGACGGCGATTGCCCGCGCGATACAGAGTCGCTGCTGCTGACCTCCCGACAGTCCGAGACCACTGTCCTTCTGGCGATCCTTCACCTCGTCCCACAGTGCAGCACCGCGCAGGGCCTTCTCGACGATCACGTCGAGGTCGGCGCGCTTCTTGGTGCCGGCGAGTCGCGGTCCATAGGCCACGTTGTCGTAGATACTCTTCGGGAACGGGTTCGGCTTCTGGAAGACCATCCCGATGCGACGTCGCACCTCGACGGCGTTCACCTCCGGCCCGTACAGATCGATGCCGTGATACTCCACGGTGCCCTCGACGCGGGCCGTTGGGATGAGGTCGTTCATCCGGTTGAAACAGCGGAGCACCGTGCTCTTGCCGCAGCCGGACGGGCCGATGAAGGCGGTGATCTCCTGGTTGCGGATGTCGACGGTGACCTCACGAACTGCCCGGAAGGATCCATAGGACACCTCTAGGTCGGCCGTGCGGAACACCACGTCACCACTCGCGGCATCGGAGTCGGTGGGGTGGGCGGTCTCGTTGGTCATTGCGGCGAACTCCAGGGCATGGGCCGGATCGGGCCCGAGGACGGGACGGGGAGGTACTGGTGTGTCACGACTGTCGACGACGTTCGAATCGATTGCGGAGGATGATGGCCACAGCATTCAGGAGCAACACGATCAGCAGCAGCACGACGATCGCCGCAGCGTTGAGGTCTTCGAACGTGAGGCCGGTGCGCTTGCCTGGTGTGTTGGGATTGTTCGCCCATCCGTACACGACGATGGGCAAGGCCGTGAACTTGTCGCGCAGTTGATCGAAGAACGACGCATCCGGCGAGGCGGCGAGACGACCGGTGATGGCGCCGATCAGCAACAGGGGCGCCGCCTCGCCGAGTGCACGGGCCAGCGCGAGCATCGTGCCCGTGAGGATGCCGGGCGCGGCATACGGGAGCACATGATGTCGGGTCGTCTCCCAACGTGTGCCACCCACGCCGTAGCCCGCTTCCCTGAGCCCCGACGGCACTGCCCGCACCGCCTCGGCGGTGGTGATGATGATGATCGGCAGGACGAGGATCGCCATCGTCACACCCGCCGAGATGACACTGCGGCCTCCGGTGATCGGCGCGAGCACCTCGACGAAGACGACGAGGCCGAGGATGCCGTAGACGACACTCGGCACACCCGCAAGGTTGCGGATGTTGAGCTGGATGAAGTTCGTCAGTCGGCCGGGCTGGGCGTACTCCTCGAGGTACACACCCGCGGCGATACCCACCGGAAAGGCCAGAACGATGACGAAGAGGGCGATCATCAGTGATCCCCAGATCCCCTGGCTCACCCCCACACGGTCGGGATTCGAGCCGAGCGTGCCGGTGAGGAATCCATTACTGCGCTTGTCGAAGACGGGAAGGGCATCGACGAGCACGTCCCAGAGGAGCAACGTCAGCACGAAGAGCGAGCACAGCAGGCACAGCACGAGCAGGCTGGCGAAAATGCCGCCGACCACGTCGCGGCGACCGCCGGTGAGCGACGCGCGCACTGCCGATCTCGTGCTGTCGATGGTTCCCGATCGGACGGCCACGATCGCTCCTAGTACTGCGCCCGCACGCGGCGCACGATCCGCCCAGCGATGACGTTGAGGCCGAAGGTCATGATGAACAGCCCTGCACCGACGAAGAACAGGCTCTGGAAGGCGAGGCCACTCCCCACCACCTGATCGCTGCCCTGGGCCAACTGGGCCATTGCCGCCGTCATGGTCAGGCCGGGTTCACGCGGATCGAGGACGCGTGGCGCCGAGCCGAGACGACCCGACGCGAGCGCGGCCACCATCGTCTCGCCGATGGCTCGCGAGATCGACACGATGAGCGCGGCGATGATCCCCGAGACGGCGGCGGGCAGGACGACCTTGAGTGTCGTCGTGCTGCGTCGGGCGCCGAGCCCCGTACTCGCCTCACGCAGCGACGACGGCACCGAGCTGAGTGCGTCCTCGCTGATCGACGCCATCAACGGTGTGACCAAGAATCCGACGGCGATACCCGTGACGAGCAGGCTCGTCACCTGAGGGGTGCCGAAGAGTGGCTCGACGATGTCGGGACCGAGGACACGGAGGGCGAAGAACCCGAACACGACGCTCGGGATTCCCGCCAGCACCTCGAGGATCGGCTTCAGCCAACGACGCATCCGCGTCGACGCGTACTCCGACAGGAAGACCGCCGACCCGAGGCCGAGCGGGGCTGCCACGACGATGGCAACACCTGCGACGATCAATGTGCCGAGCATGATCGTCGGGAGGTCGAATCGTCCACGTCGCGGATCCCACGACGGCACATCGCTGCTATCGACGACGCCGCCCCATCCGACATCGGCGACGAGGTCCGAGAGGAAGATCCATGCCTCACTGAACAGCGTCCAGACGATCGCGACGCTGATGATGATCGAGACCGATGCGGCGACGAACAGCAGCACTCGGGCGATGGCGTCCCATCGCATGCGTCGCGCACTCCCGCGGAGGTCGGCGACCGTGAGCGGCGACGAGGGCGAGGAGGCGAGGGACATTGCGTCGAACGATGCGGGTGCCGGACAGGTCGCCCGGCACTCGCATCCTACGAGAGGGGTCAGCCCCGAGCTGCAGCCCAGGCGGCGGTTGACTCGGCGATGCGCTCGTCGGGCAGGCTCACGTAGCCTGCCTCGCCGACCTTCGCCAGACCCTCTGCACTCAGGTAGAGGTCGACGAAGGCAGCGACCGCCGGATTCTCGGCGACTGCGTTGAGGCTGACGTAGATGTAGAGCGATCTGCTGAACGGGTAGGTCCCGTCGGCGATCGACGCATCGGTCGGGGCCACGCAGCCTTCTCCTCCATCGATGGCCAGACCCTTCATCTTGTCGCCCTCGGCCTTGTAGAAGGCGTAGCCGACCCAGCCGAGGCTGGTGTCGCTGCCCTCGATACCGTCGACGATCAGGTTGTCGTTCGGACTGGCCGTGTAGTCGCTGCGCGTCGTGTCCTCTGCACCGCGGTCCTCGGCGAGCTTCTTGATTGCGAACTCGACGAAGGTGTCGTACGTGCCGCTCTCGGGTCCGGGGCCGAACAATGCGAGCGGCGCATCGGGCAGTGTCGAATACGCCGAACCGAGCTCGCCGGCGAGCGCGTTCGCGTCGGCCCACGAGTCGAAGCCTTCCGACTCCGGTCCGGTCAGCGCGTAGAGCGCCGCCACATCGAGACACTCGACGGCCGAGTTGTTGGGGTTCGTGGCCACCGTCAGACCGTCGATCGCGATCTCGATCCCGATGAACTCGATCCCTGCCTCCGCACACAGGGCTGCCTCTTCGTCCTTGATCTTCCGCGAGGCGTCGCTGATGTCGGCCTCACCCGCACAGAACTTCTTGAACCCGTCTCCGGTGCCCGGACCCTCCACGGTGACAGCCAGCTGACCGCCGCTCAACTCGTCGGCGAGTTCGCTCACGAGGACCGAGATGGGCTCGACCGTCGACGAGCCGGTCACGAACACCTCACCGCTCGGGAGGCCGTCGGGCGGTGCGGTGGTCGGTGCGCTGGTGCCGTCCGGGGCGGTGGTGTCAACTGCGCCCTCGTCGGCACCGCATGCGGCGAGGACGAGTGCCAGGCCGGCGACTGCGGACACCAGTGTCCGCTTCTTGGGTGTGTTCACGTTTTCTCCTGTGTGATGTGGGAACGACGCGGCGCACAGTAGAGAGCGGTCCTGACGCGACGCCCCCACTTCGGTGAACGGACGGTGAACAGTGGAGGAACTGACTGAGACCCGCTCTGCACAGCGTTGGTGCTCGGGCCACCGAGATCAGGCCCGCTGGCGCTCGACGACCCAGCGGTAGAAGCGTTCCTGGGCATCGCCGTCGACGAACTCGAACGGTCCGTGCCGGTGCCACCGACCCGTGGCGTCAAGTTCGTGCCGCACCACATCGTCGGCGAGCAGGCTGTCGAACACCTGGTCGAGCCATTCGCAGTGTTTGGGATGGGTGATCGGCACCATCACCTCGACCCGCCCGTCGAGGTTCCGTCCCATCCAGTCGGCACTGCCGACGAGGAACAGCGGCGTGTCACCCTCGCCGTGGCCGAAGCGCACGATGCGCGAGTGTTCGAGGTACCGGCCGAGGATGCAGCGCACCGTGATGTGCTCGCTCAGTCCGGGCACCCCGGGCACGAGACAGCAGATGCCGCGGACGATCAGGTCGATCCGCACACCCGCGGAGCTCGCCCGGTAGAGCGCCTCGATCATCTCCGGATCGGTGAGTGAGTTCAGTTTCACCCTGATCGAGCCTGCAGCGCCGAACCCGATCTCGTGCTCGATCAGATCGAGCAGCTGGGCGCGCATGTCGCGGGGGGCCACCAGCAGTGAGCGGTACTGCACCGGACGGCTGTACCCGGTGAGGTGGTTGAACAGATGGCTGACGTCGTCCCCCACCGCCGGATCGGCGGTCAGGAAGCCGACGTCTTCATAGGTACGCGCCGTGCGCGAGTTGTAGTTGCCGGTCGCGATGTGGCAGTAGCGACGCAGACCGTCGTCGTCGTTGCGCACGACCATGGTGCACTTGGCGTGCGTCTTCAGCCCAACGAGGCCGTAGACGACGTGGACACCGGAGCGCTCGAGCGCCTTCGCCCAGCCGACGTTGGTCGCTTCGTCGAACCTCGCCTTCAGTTCGACGAGCACTGCGACCTGTACACCGCGCTCGGCGGCGCGCATCAGGCTCCGTGCGATCGGACTGTCGCCGCCGGCGCGATAGAGCGTCATCTTGATGCTCTGCACCTTCGGATCGTCGGCAGCCTGCGCAATGAAGTTCTCGACACTGCTGGCGAAACTCTCGTAGGGATGGTGCAGGATCATCGCCCGCTCGCGGATCACCGAGAAGATGCTGCGGTCCTGCGACTCGGCACGCTGGATCCGGCCGGCAGTCACTGGCGGCCACGGGTGATCCTTCAGGTCGGGCCGGTCGAGGGCGTGCAGTTGGAACAGACACGTCAGGTCGAGGGGGCCGCGGTGCACCGTGACGTCGTCGGGTGACAGGTCGAGTTCGCGCCCGAGCAGTTCGAGCATCTCCTCACTGATGCCCTGCTGAACCTCGAGGCGTACCGCACGACCGAAGCGCCGCCGGCGGAGCTCGAGCTCGACGGCGGCGAGCAGGTCGTCGGCCTCTTCCTCCTCGAGAGTGAGGTCGGCATTGCGCGTGACCCGGAAGAAACAGTGCTCCTCGATCACCATGCCGACGAACATCTGGTGCATCTGGGCGGCGATCACCTGCTCGACCGGCACGAACCGTCGTCCGTCGTCGAGCGCGACGAGGCGCGGGAACACATTGGGCACCTTCACCCGGGCGAAGCGCCGCTCACCCGTGTGCGGATCGCTGACGATCGCCGCGAGGTTGAGGGCGAGATTCGAGATGTACGGGAACGGGTGCGCCGGGTCGACCGCGAGTGGCGTGAGGACCGGGTAGATCCGCTGTTCGAACAACGCGATCAGCGCAAGGTGGTCGTGCGCCTCGAGGTGATCCCACGAGACCACTTCGACCCCCCGATCGGCGAGCGCGGGGAGCAAGTGGTCGAAGGTGATCCGCTCCTGGGCGTCGACGAACTCGGCGGCAGCGGCGCGCACGGCATCGAGCTGCGCGCCCGGGGACATTCCATCGGCCGAGGGGACACCGATCCCCGCCGCGACTTGGTCCTTCAACGCGGCGACGCGCACTTGGAAGAACTCGTCGAGGTTCGCCGAACAGATCGCAGCGAACTTCAGGCGCTCGAGCAGCGGGATACCCGACTCTTCGGCCAGCGTGAGGACGCGCCGGTTGAAGTCGAGCCAGCTCAGTTCACGGTTGAGGAGGCGCCGCTGCACGGCCCCGCCGTCACGCCTCGGGGTCGGGAATGCCGAGGTCCCACTCGAGGCTGATGCGCTCACGCTCGGCATCGCGGACGATGCGCTCGCGGTTCCGGCGGAACTGCGGGTCGTCGCGGGGCAGCAGCACGAGGCGGGCAAGTGCTCGGGCCCGGAACTCCTCGAGCACCGTGCGGTCGCCGTAGTCGAAGTAGACCTCCCAGTGGGGCGCGACAGGACCGTGGTACACGATGCGGGCATGCGCCCGCGGCGGCTCGTTGACGATGTCGGTCATCTCGTGCTCCTGGCTACCCCGTGCGGCGTGGGCCGACGGCGCCGCTGAGTGTACCGGTGGCCACCGGACTGCGGCCCCTGTGACCACTGCCCGGCGGGCCACAGCGGGAAGATGTCGGCTCCGGCGAGCCGGCCATGGCAGACTGGCAGTCCCGGGAACCGTGCCGGATGGGTCGACGTCAACAGCATCGACGTCCACCCGCCCCGGTTCGGCCACCGGGACCGTGCGGGCGCACCACAGGACGACGAGACCCCCCTCGTCGTCGAACAAGGAGACGCTTGATGCACCTCGAACCCCCCAACCGGCCGCATCCCTTCGACGATTCCGCCACGGCGTGGATGGCCAAAGGCAACTGCCGCAACTACCCGCCCGATGTGTTCTTCCCGAGCGACGGCGTCGGCGTCGACCGGGCACGCAAGATCTGCAATGCCGACTGTCCCGTCAAGGATCAGTGTCTCGAATACGCCCTCGAACAGCGCATCGAGCACGGTGTGTGGGGCGGTGCCAGCGAACGGGAACGCCGGCGGATCCTCAAGCGGCGGTCGGCCCGGCTCTGAGCCGGCCGCACTGCTACCTCATGTCTCAGGCGTCGTCGCGCTCGGCGGTCTTGGCTGCGGGAGCATCCTTGCTGCCCTCGGCCAGACCCTCCTTGAACTCCTTCTGAGCCTTCCCGAGGTTCTTGGCCAGCTTCGGGAGCTGCGACCCGCCGAACAGGACGAGCACGATGACGAGGACGATGCCCATCTCGGTGGGGCCGAAGGTCGTTGCGATCATGGACGCATCCTATCCACGGCTCACGCGATCGTGCGTCGGGCCGCCTGAGCCCGCTGGCGCCGCAGGCGGCGCCGCTCACGCTCGGACAGACCACCCCAGATCCCGAACTTCTCGCCGTTGACGAGGGCGTACTCGAGGCAGTCGAGGCGCACGACGCACCCGCGGCAGACCTCCTTGGCCTCCCGAGTGGAGGCACCCCGCTCGGGGAAGAACAGATCGGGATCGACTCCGAGGCAGTTCGCCTCGTCCTGCCACCCGATGCGCTGCTCGGGCGGTTCACTCGTCACGTCGATGTGCATGTCGGTCGGCCTCCTGCCCCCGGTCGGGCGTGTGCGAACACGCCCGTAATTACATGGATGTCATTGTGACCCATCCACCACCCTTTCCGCAAGGGGGTCATTGCGGAACGGTGTCGTCGACCTCGACTCTGAAGGATTCGTCAACCAGCCCGACGGCCGCCGCGCGACACCTGCCGCCGGTGCTCGAGGAAGTCGACGAGGACGTAATCGCCCAACGTGTCGCGGTCGGTGAAGAACGCCCGGCCACGGTTGATGCGCGTCAGCTGCTCGACGAAGGCCGTGAGGCCGTGGTTCGCGTCGAGCATGAACGTGTTGATCCGGATCCCCTCTCGGGTGCAACGCATTACTTCCCGAAGGGTCGCCTCGACGGTCGCGCGCACCGGCGGGTAGTTGAAGAACACCTCCCCGTCGGCTTCGACATGGGCCGTGGGCTCACCATCGGTGATCATGATGATCTGCTTGGTGCCCGTCTGCCTGGTGAGGAGCCGACGCGCGAGGGTCAGCCCGTGGTGCATGTTCGTGCCGTAGGCGAGATCCCAGCTGACCTCGGGCAACTGGGCTGCCGTGAGGGCGTACGCGGTCTCGCTGAAACCGATCAACCCGAGATAGTCACGCGGGAACTGCGACGTGATCAGCGCGTGGAGCGCGATGGCCACCTTCTTGGCCGGCAGGAAGTTGTCGCGCATGGGCATGCTCATCGACAGGTCGAGCATGAGCACGGTCGACGAGCGGGTGAGATGTTCGGTGCGCTCGACCTCGAAATCGTCTGGCGCCAAGCGCACCGGCGTGCCCGCCCCACGACGACGGAGCGCATTGCGCACCGTGCGCTGCAGGTCGAGGTTGAACGGATCGCCGAACTCGTACGGCTTGGTCTCGTAGGTGCGCTCGTGCCCGACCCCGATCCGGTGCACCTCGTGCTGACCGGTCATGTCGGCGCCGAGACGGGTGAACAGGTCGCGGAGCGCACCCGCCCCGATGGCCCGCAGACCCTTGGGAGTGAGATGGAGCCGACCCTCGCGTTGTTGGATGAGCCCCTGCGACTCGAGCATCTCGGTGAGACGGGCCAGTTGCTCGAGCGAGGCTGCGGCGTCGGCGCCGAGCAGTTCAGCGACTCGTTCGAGATCTGCCTCAGCGAGCATCGCCGGCGAGGTCGCACTGCGCAGCAGATGCTCGAGGCGATCGAGGTCGGCCAGGTCGCGCATCGCGTCCATCGCACCATCGAGCCCCAGCGGGTCGTCACCGCCGAACTCGTGACGATCCGACCACCCGGCGTCGGGGAACATCCCCCGCAGTGCCGCGCCGAGTCGTCCGAGCTCGTCGCCAAGGCCGGCATCGCCGAGCACCTGCTCGCTCAGCGCCTGCAGTTCGGCCCGTTGCTCGGGCGACATCGAGTTGAGCAGCGCCTGCATCTGCGCCATCCGACGGGCCATCTGCTCGAGGAGTTCGTCGAGACTGTTCGGACCCTCGGGGAACATGTCGCCGTACTCGGCCATGAACGCCTCGAACTCCGGGTTCTCGCCGCGCGCCCGTCGTTCGATCATCTCGTTCAGAGCGGCCAGCATCTCGCGGGTGCGGGCCATGTCCTCGGGTGTCACCGACTGCATCGCCGACGACAGCCGGTCGAAGGCCTGCTGGGCGAATTGCGACCGGAGACGCTCGACGAGTTGCTCGAGACGCGCACGCGCCTCTCGACTCTCGAAGTCGTGTGCCTCGAGACCGCGAATGCGTCCGGCCAGGTCGTCGGGCAACAGGTCGAGATGCATCAGACGCTCGGTGCCTGCATCGTGCGCGCTCGCCGCCCTGCGGTCGTCGCCACTTCGCTCGGCGGCACGCATCGCCTGGTCGATCGCGTGGCGCTCCTCGTCGACGATGTCATCGAGTTCGGCGGTGATCTCGCCGAGAACCCCACTCAGGTCGTGGCGCGCGAGATGCTGCTCGCGCGCCTCACGAAGACGTCGTAGGAGATCGCGTAGCCCCTCCAGACCGGCACTGCCCTGCTGCAGCATCCGCCGCAGGGCTGCGTCGACATCACCGTGGTACAGCAGGTCGTCGGCGAGCTCGTCGAACAGTCCCGCCGCATCGAGGTCGGCACCGCGCTGGGTGCCATCCCAGCGCGAGTAGGTGAACCGCGCGCCCATGCGACGACGCTAGCCCTCACTGCGTCGGGGCGATCCGCACACATCGCTGGCCCTTGTGAACGCAATCACAAGAGATCGGGGCGGTGGTAGCCTCGAGGCCATGCGTGTGCCCCGGACGTTCGCCTTCGTCGACCTCTGCGGCTTCACCAATTACACCGCCGCCTTCGGTGACGATGCTGCCGGGCGGATCCTCGGGGCCTTCCGCTCGCTCACCCGCCAGATCGCGAGCGAACGCGGCGTGCGCATCGCCAAGTGGCTCGGTGACGGCTGCATGATCGTCTCGGTCGACCAGGAGGCCGCCATCGCCTTCGCCCTCGACCTCGAGCAGCGGTCGGCGGAGGTCTGCGCGCCGCTGTCGCTGCGCGTCGGCATGGCCACCGGCCAGGCCCTGCTGTTCGACGGCGACGACTACATCGGCTCAGCGGTCAACATGGCGGCCCGGCTGTGCGACGCCGCCGGGCCCTTCGAGGTCCTCTTGCCGACGATGCAACTCGACCAGCTGCCCGAGGGCGTCACCGCCACCCCGTACGGCGATCTCGAACTGCGCGGATTCCCCGGCGCGGTCAGCGTCGTCGAGTTGAGCGGCCGACCCGTCCTGCGCGGCACGAACGACACCGGCGAGCTGTGGACACGCACGCCGTTCGGTCACTGAGCGACGGCGCAGCGCCCCGGCGCGGCGCGGCGTTGCCCCTCGGTCCCGGATTCGCCGATCGACTCGACGAGGCCCGTGTCGTCGGCCTCGATCTGATCCGTCTCGATGTGCCGTGGGCCCGTGCCCAGCCACGGGAGGCGACACTCGACGGCGGGGTGTTCGAAGAGGTCCACATCGCCGCCGCCGACGCTCGCGCCCGCGGACTCGACGTGTGGCTGCGGATCGCGCCACCCGAACTCCCGCGATGGTTCGACGACGAAGGTGGCTTCGCTGACCGTCGAGTTGCGGCGCGGGCATGGCCGCGCTGGGTCGAGGCCGTCGCCGAACGGCTGGGCGCCGTCGCATCGGGGTGGGTGCCGTTCGAGGCCCCGTTCGGCCTCACCATGCGCCTCGCCCCCACCGATCTGCGTCGTCAGGGTGAGGTGCTCGATCATCTCGTCGTCGCCTGGCGCGATGCATGGCGGATCCTGCGCGGTGGTGTACCGGTGGCGACCTCGCTCGACGTCGCCGCAGAGCGACCGATCGACGAGTCACCTGCGTCACTCGACGAAGCGCGCAGGCGCGAGCGGTGTCGATGGGACCTGTGGCTGGATGGGCTCCGCGACGGCGTGGTGCGAGTGCCTGGTCGCGCTGATCGGGTCCTCGACGATCTGGCCGGAGCGTGCGATGTGCTCGGTGTGGCACTCGCCGTCGATGCCGCCGGCACGGTCGGCGGTCACCTGACGGGCGGGCTGGAGGCGGTGCTGCACCGGATCGCCGACCGCGGACCCGACCGTCCGCTCGCGGTGACGCTGCGACTGGAGGCGACCGGCACGGACGAGCGCGCCGAGGCGCTCGGTCGGGTGTGGCGTGATGCGGTGGTCGCCGCCGAAGACCTCGCGCTCACCTCGGTGACGACGCTCGGTCTCGACGGGTGGCGCTGAGCGGTCAGCCTCGGCCGCGGTAGGCGACCGTTGCGCCGGAGCCGTCCTTGTTCAGCCGCTTGGACAGGTGGAGTCCTTCGAGGACGAACTCGACCGCCGCAGCGATGGCTGCCGGCGACTCGTCGCCGCCGGTGAGTCCGGCGACCGGCGCGCGCAGCGCAGGGATCTGTGCCACGAGCTGGGCGATCGCCGTCGACGGCATGTCGTCACCCGTGTGGACCACGACCCCCTCTTCGAAGGTAGCGACGACGTCGCGCACCACATCGAACGGCACCCGCTCCTTGAACACCATGAGCACACTCGCACGCACGAGCGCCTCGAGGATCGCCCCCTCGCGGCCTTCCTCGACGGACTCGATCTCGATCTTGCCTCCCGTGCTCGCCGCGAGCGCTCCGAGGTCGCTGACACGTGGCACGACGTCCGACTCGCCGGCACGCAGCGCACGACGGAGGGCATTGGCGCCGAGCAGCTCGAGATTGCTCACCGAGAGCCGCACGCTCACCCCACTGCGCTGGTTGACCTGATTGCTCGATCGGGCCGACTGGCTGAGGGTCGCAACGACCTGCTCCATGTAGTCCGGGGTGCGCACCGAGATGTCGCCGACCGACATCGGGCGCGCCTCTTGACGCATGACGGCCACCTCGACGCCTGAGTCGAGCGGATAGTGGGTGCGGATCTGGCTACCGAAGCGATCTTTCAGCGGGGTGATGATGCGCCCGCGGTTCGTGTAGTCCTCGGGGTTCGCGCTCGCCACCAGCATCACTTCGAGTTGCAAGCGGATCTTGTAGCCCCTGATCTGCACATCGCGCTCCTCGAGCACGTGGAGCAGGCCCACCTGGATGCGCTCGGCGAGATCAGGGATCTCGGTGATGGCGAAGATGCCGCGGTTCGTGCGCGGCACGAGGC
>JBJSXI010000107.1:0-5235 GCA_046086305.1 Ilumatobacteraceae bacterium | reverse complement strand
AACGTCTTCCCCGGCGTTGCCGTCGACCTTCCCGATGCTGCTGCCAGCGCGCTGCGCGCCAACCCGAGAGTGACACGCGTCGAGGCTGACGGTGTGGCCACCATCGATGCCACCCAATCTTCGCCCCCGTGGGGTGTCGATCGCACCGATCAGCGCGACCTTCCGCTCAATCAGTCGTATACCTACGATGCATCCGGTGCCGGTGTCGACGTCTACATCGTCGATACGGGTGTGCGCGCCACGCATGTCGACCTCGCCGGCCGGGTGGTCAGCGGCTACACCGCCTACAGCGGCGGCACGGACGACTGCCACGGCCACGGCACCCATGTGGCCGGCACCGCAGCGGGAAACACATACGGCCTCGCAAAGTCGGCGAACATCATCCCAGTACGCGTGCTCGACTGCGCTGGCAGCGGTTCCTACTCCGTAATCATCGCCGGACTCGATTGGATCATCAGCCACCACGTTGTCGGCAAGCCCGCTGTGGCGAACATGAGTCTCGGCGGAGGTGCAAGCACGCAACTCAACGATGCCGTTCGAAAAACGCACAACGACGGAGTCACGATGGTGGTGGCTGCGGGCAATTCGAATGCCAACGCCTGTAACTACTCGCCAGCGAGCGCACCCGAGGCGATCACCGTCGGCTCGACGACCAGCACTGACGCGCGCTCGTCATTCTCGAACTTCGGCAGCTGCCTCGACATCTTCGCTCCCGGTTCATCGATCACCTCAGCGTCCTACGCCTCAGACACCGGGACCGCCACAATGTCAGGCACGTCGATGGCGTCGCCGCATGTCGCCGGGGCGGCCGCCGTGCTGATGTCAGGCGGTTACATGACGCCGGCCGATGTGACGACCGCGCTGATCGCCCAGTCGACCCCCGGCAAGGTCACCTCTGCCGGCACCAACTCGCCGAATCGTCTCCTCTACCTCGGTACGGATACCGGCGGTGGCGGCGGTGGTGGGGTCGAGCCGCCGCCCCCGCCGCCCCCGGCAACAGCTCCGGCGGCACCCACGAATGTGACGGCAAGCGCATCACGGCGGGCGGCGAACGTCAGCTGGACCCAGGGCTCCAACGGCGGGGCTGCGCTCACCAAGCAAGTCCTTCGGGTCTATCTCAATAACTCGCTGTTCGGTAACCCACTCGATGTGTCGCCGACCGCAACCTCGGTGAAGGTCAGCCTTCCGTCTGGCGGCGGGTACCGGTTCACCGTGCAGGCGATCAACTCCGTCGGGTCGAGCCCCGAGTCGACGCCGTCGAACTTGATCAACATCAGGTAGCCGCTGCTGCGTCCCCGCGCGTCCTTGGGCGCGAATCTTGTCTGGAGTGGCATATCCACGCGCCCGTGGGGCGGGGTAGGGCCTGAAATGGCAGGGAATCGCGCCCAACGGGTGGGGTGGAAGTGACGGCGGTGGGGTGGTGAATGTTGAGTTGGGATGTGTCAAGTTTTCTGTGTCGGGGTAATCTGCCGACATGGCGTTCGATCCCCGGAAATGGACCACGAAGAACAACGAGGCATTCGCGGCGGCCATCGACCAGGCCCGCTCGCTCGACAACCCCGAACTGACCCCCGACCATGTGATGGTCGCCCTGCTCGATCAGGCCGACACCGTCGTACCCGCCGTGCTCGGCGCGCTCGGTCTCGCACCGCTCATGGTGCGCAACCGTGCCCAGGCTGCGGTCGAGGCGCTCCCCCGGGCACACGGTGGCTCCGAACCACGCATGAACCGCGAGCTCGACAACGTCGTGCGGTTGGCCCAGCAGCACCAACGCGACCTGCGCGACGACTTCCTCTCCGTCGAGCATCTCCTGCTCGCCATGAACCAGCGTCTCGGCGTGGGCAGCGAGGAGGTGCTCCAGGCCCTCAAGCAGGTCCGCGGCAGCCATCGGGTCACCAGCGCCGACCCCGAGGCAAACTTCGCCGCACTCGAGAAGTACGGCCAAGACCTCACCCAACGCGCCCGCGACGGTCGCATCGATCCGGTGATCGGCCGCGACGACGAGATCCGTCGCGTCATTCAGGTCCTCAGCCGACGCACGAAGAACAACCCTGTCCTCATCGGCGAACCCGGCGTCGGCAAGACGGCCATCGTCGAAGGACTCGCCCGGCGCATCGCCGACGGCGACGTCCCCGAAGGTCTCAAGGACAAGCGTCTCATCGCCCTCGACCTCGGCTCGATGCTCGCCGGCGCCAAGTATCGCGGCGAGTTCGAGGAGCGACTGAAGGCGGTGCTGAAAGAGATCACCGACTCCGAGGGTGAGGTCATCACCTTCATCGACGAGATCCACACCATCGTCGGCGCCGGCGCAGCCGAGGGCGCGATGGACGCCGGCAACATGATCAAGCCGATGCTCGCCCGCGGCGAACTGCGGATGATCGGCGCCACCACCCTCGATGAATACCGCACACGCGTCGAGAAGGACCCTGCTCTCGAACGGCGCTTCCAGCAGGTCTACGTGGGTGAGCCCACCGTCGAGGACACCATCGGCATCCTGCGCGGGCTGAAGGAGCGCTACGAGGTGCACCACGGCGTGCGCATCCAGGACTCGGCCCTCGTCGCCGCGGCCGTGCTCAGCAACCGCTACCTCACCAACCGCTTCCTCCCCGACAAGGCCATCGACCTCGTCGACGAGGCCGCCAGCAAACTGCGCATCGAGATCGATTCGCTGCCCACCGAGATCGACGTCGTCCAGCGACGGATCCTGCAACTCGAGATCGAACAGGTCGCCCTCGAGAAGGAGACCGACGCCGCCTCGCGCGAACGGCTCGACGCGATCATCGACGAACTCGCCGTGCTCAACATCCAGGTGCACGACATGAAGGCGCACTGGGAGAATGAGAAGCAGGCCATCGATGCCATTCGTTCGCTGAAGGAAGAGCTCGAGCAGCTGCGCACCCAGGTCGAGCGCGAGACCGATCTCACGATCGCTGCCGAGATCCGCTACGGGCGGATCCCCGAGATCGAACGCCGTATCGGCGATGCCACCACCCACCTCGAGCACCTGCAGTCCGGTGGCCAGCGGATGCTGAAAGAGGAGGTCGACTCCGACGACATCGCCGAGGTCGTCAGCAAGTGGACCGGGGTGCCCGTCAGCCGCCTCGTCGAATCAGAGATGAGCAAACTCGTCCACCTCGACGATCTGCTGCACCAGCGGGTCATCGGTCAGGACGACGCCGTCGCCGCCGTCGCCAACGCCGTCCGCCGCTCGCGTGCTGGGCTGAGCGATCCGAACCGCCCGATCGGCTCGTTCATGTTCCTCGGACCCACCGGTGTCGGCAAGACCGAACTCGCCCGGGCACTCGCCGAGTTCCTCTTCGACGACGAGCGGGCCATGGTGCGCATCGACATGGGCGAGTACATGGAGAAGCACTCGGTCAGCCGACTCATCGGCGCGCCCCCCGGCTACGTCGGCTACGACGAAGGTGGACAACTCACCGAGGCGGTGCGACGCCGGCCGTACTGCGTCGTGCTGCTCGACGAGATCGAGAAGGCCCACCCCGATGTGTTCAACGTGCTGCTCCAAGTGCTCGCCGACGGTCGACTCACCGACGGTCAGGGCCGCACGGTCGACTTCACCAATGCCGTGCTGATCATGACGTCGAACCTGCGTGGCGAGCCGATCGAGTACTTCAAGCCCGAGTTCGTGAACCGCATCGACGAGATCATCCGCTTCTCGTCGCTCAGCGAGGCCGACCTCCGGCGCATCGTCGTCATCCAGACCCAGCGCCTGCGCGACCGACTCGCCGACCGACGGATCACCCTCGACATCACCGATGCCGCACTCGACCATCTGGCCCACGTGGGCTTCGACCCGATCTTCGGTGCCCGACCCCTCAAGCGCATCATCCAGCGCGAGATCGGCGATCCCGTCGCTGTGCTCATCCTCGAGGGCAAGGTCGCCGACGGCGGGACGATCAGCGTCGATGCCGCCGAGGGTCGACTCACCATCACCCCCTAGGTCCCACCACCACTGAGGTCCCACCACCACAGCGGTCACGCCGACCTCCACCACTCACGGGCCCACACGGTTGGTCCGGTAGGCTCCTCTCACGTTCCGCCCGGTCGTCTCCGGGCAGCACCGAGGAGCGTCGTCATGCCCGTCACCGTTGTCGTAGGCGCCCAGTGGGGCGACGAGGGCAAGGCGAAGATCATCGACCTGCTCGCCGCCGACCACTCGTACGTCGTGCGCTACCAGGGTGGCCACAACGCAGGTCACACGGTCGTCGTCGGCGCCGAGCGCTACGCCCTGCAGCTCGTCCCGAGCGGTGTCCTCTATCCCCACATCGTGCCTGTCATCGGCAACGGGGTCGTCGTGGATCTGCCGACGCTGTTCCGCGAGATCGACACCCTGCAGAGTCGTGGCATCGACTGCTCGCGCCTCGTCGTCAGCGATCGCGCCCACCTCATCTTCCCGTGGCACCAGGCACTCGATGCCCTCTACGAGGCGGGGCGCTCCGATGGCGGTATCGGCACGACGCTGAAGGGCATCGGACCCGCCTATGCCGACAAGGCGCGCCGCACCGGCCTGCGTGCCGGCGACGTGCTGGACCCGGCAGAATTCGCCGAGGCGGTGCGACGCCAGGCCCACGAGCACAACGCCGAGATCGCCGCACTCGGCGGCGAAACGCTGCACGTCGACCGCGTCGTTGCCGACTACCTCGCACTCGGTGCACGGCTGGCACCGCTCGTACGCGACACCGTCGACACGCTCCACACCGCACTCGACCGCGACGAGGCGATCCTCCTCGAGGGTGCTCAGGCCACCTTCCTCGACCTCGACCACGGCACCTACCCGTATGTCACCTCGAGCAACCCCACCGCCGGCGGCGCGAGCGTGGGCAGTGGCATCGGACCGCGCTACCTCTCGCGCATCGTCGGCATCACCAAGGCCTACGCGACACGGGTCGGCGGTGGCCCGTTCCCGACCGAACTCACCGACGACCTCGGCGACCGACTCGTCGAGATCGGCCGCGAATTCGGCACCGTCACCGGCCGCCGTCGGCGGACGGGATGGCTCGATGTGGTGATGCTGCGACGCGCTGTGCGGATCAACAGCCTCACCGAGATTGCGCTCACCAAACTCGACGTGCTCGACACCTTCACCGAGGTGAAGGTGTGCACCTCGTATGACGCAGGTGGGCTTCCCGTCTACACCACCCTGCCCGGTTGGCAGACATCGATCGCCGGGGTCAGCAACAGGGCTGACCTGCCCGCTGCCGCGCAGGCGTTCGT
>JBJSXI010000106.1:0-9767 GCA_046086305.1 Ilumatobacteraceae bacterium | reverse complement strand
CCGAGCGCATCCTTGAACCCGAGCGCGGCAGCCGTGCGGAACGCCATGTCACTCGAGTCGACCGCGTGGGTCTTCCCGTCAGTACACCGCACGCGCACGTCGACGACAGGGAACCCGTGGACACCGCCACCCGCCATCGTTTCCTCGATCCCGCGGTGTACTGCGGCGACGTAGTTCTTCGGAATCGCTCCGCCAACGATCGCGTCGACGAACTCGAATCCGCCGCCCCGCTCGAGTGGCTCGACGTCGAGTTGCACGACGGCGAACTGACCATGCCCACCGCTCTGCTTCTTCACCTTGCCCTCGGCCGAGGCTCGGCCGGTGATCGTCTCTCGGTAGGGCACACGAACATCCTCGACATCGACATCGACGCCGAACTTGCGCTTCATCCGCTCGAGTGCCACGGCGAGGTGCATATCGCCGAGGCCACGCAGGACGGTCTGGTGCGTCTGGTCGTGCCGCTCGACGCGCAGCACCGGATCCTCTGCCGTCAGCCGTTGCAGGGCGACCCCCATCTTGTCGTCGTCGGACTGGGTGCGCGGGCTGATCGCCACTGCGTACACAGGTGTCGGCAAGGCCACGTTCGGCGCGACGACCGAAGCACCCTTGGCTGCGTAGACGTCGAATGTCGCTGCGTCCGACAGCTTGGCGACAGCACCGATGTCGCCGGCGACCAGCGACGTCACCGGCTCCTGCTGCGAGCCGCGCAGTCTGAAGAGGGCGTGGAACCGGTCGCCCACGCCGGTGCGCAGGTTCACCAGTTGGTCGTAGACGCTCACCCGACCTGCCAGCACGGTGAACAGCGACAGTTGTCCGGCGAACGGGTCGGCGATCGTCTTGAACACGAACACCGCAGGCGGAGCCTCGGGATCGGCGCTCGGTGCAGGTGCGAGTTCGCAGATGAAGTCGGCCAGCCGGTCGATACCGACACCCGTCGTCGCCGAGCCGAGCAGCACCGGGAACTCGGCCAGCGCGACGACCTCACCGGCAAGGGTGTGCTCGAGCTCGGCCACACTCGGCACATCGCCTGCGAGGTATCGCTCGAGTTGCTGATCGTCACCAGCGACGATCTCCTCGACGAGCGAGTCGTGGAGGTGATGTTCCTCGACGGCCACATCGTCGGGCATCGCTGTTGGGCTGTGGGCTCCATCAGCCTGGTAGTCGAATGCCTGCTCGGAGAGCACGTCGGCCACACCGTGGAGGGTGCCGGCCTCACCGAGGGGGAGTTCGAGGGCGACAAAGCCCCCACCGAACACGTCGGACAACTCGGCGAGCACGGCATGGAAGTCGGCGCGGTCGCGGTCCTCCTTGTTGACGAACACCATCCGGGGCAACTGCAGTTCTGCCGCTCGTCGCCAGAGCAGTTCGGTCTGCACCTCGATGCCATCGACCGCGCTCACGACGAACACGGCCAGGTCGGCTACCGCCATCGCCGCTTCCACCTCTCCGACGAAGTCGGGATAGCCGGGAGTGTCGATGAGGTTGACGCGGTATGCGAGGCCATCGGGGGCGGTCCACTCGAACGGCGCGATCGCCGCCGCCAGCGACAGGTGCCGCTTCACCGCCTCGGGCTCCGTGTCGAGCACACTGGTGCCGTCGTCGACCCGGCCGGCACGGGCGATCGCTCCGGCCCTGGCGAGAAGGGCTTCGGCGACGGTCGTGGTGCCGGCGCCACTGTGGCCGACGAGGACGACGTTGCGGATGCGTTCGGTGGGGATGGTCGTCATGGAGTCGACGGTACGCCCGGTGCGCACTGCGGCGAACCGGCCGAAAGTCCCGTCTGTGGCCTCGCGTCCTCGTCGGCACTGATCGATACGCTCCCGCCATGTTCGGTGTCGCCCTCACCACTGCCTCGTGTCTCCGAGCCCGCACCCGAGTCGACGTTGTCTGGCTCGTCGATGGGCACGGGCTCGGTACGTTCGACCCTGCCGACGCCATGGCGCTCACACCTGGCGGTGGGAGATTCGGTTCTCTCCTCGGCGGTGCGCTCGCGGGGCATCTCGCCGATCTCGCAACACGCACCTCGAGCCAGGTACGTCTGGTCGACCTCGAGGTCGCCGAAGTGGACGCTGCGATCGCCGGCCTGTCTGGTCCAGGCCGGGTGACCGCTGTCGTCGCGCCAGCCGATCAGTTGCCAGAGTCCCTGTGGCGCCTCCTCCTCGAGCGCACCGCCGTCTGCCTCATCGGCAACATCGACAACGGTGCCATCGGGCCATTCAGCATCTACCTCGGTGACGAGATCGACGCGGCGGGATCCGACGTGGCCGACCGATTCCGTCGCGGCATCAGCGGCACCGTCGTCGAGTCTCACGAGGGCGCGCATCGATTGGTCACCATCCTGATTCCTGTCGACCGCTTCGTCATCGCCGGGCAGGGTCCGATTGCGGATGCCCTGAGCGCTGCTGCTGTGCTCCAGGGATGGCAGGTACTCCGCGCCGCCGACGTCGACACGGCCACCGGGTTGATGGTCGACCTCACCCCCGCCGACATGGTCGTCGTCATGGGGCATGACGTCGAGCTGTCGAGCCGGATGCTCGCTGGAGCACTCGCCAGCAACGCCGGGTACATCGGGGCGCTGGGGTCGAGCCGGATGCAGGAGCAGCGGGCGAACTGGCTGGCCTACCGCGGCATCACCGACGTCGACCGGGTCAATGGTCCGGCTGGCTTGGCCATCGGCGCCGCCACCCCTGCGGAGATCGCCGTCTCGATCCTCGCCCAGGTCATCGCGGTACGGAACCTCTGACCGACCACGGCACGGCATCGCCCGACGACCTCCGGTAACCTCCCTCCGACTGAGAGGAGCAGCACGTGGACGACACCCCGAAGCCAGCTCGTGATGTGTTGCGGTCCGTGTGGGAGACCGGCGTTCCGGCACCCGACCTCGACGAGGACTGCAGCCCGACCAAGGTCTGTAAGAACATGCGTGGCATCACGTTCGACGGGTACGCCGACGAGGGAACCGACCTGCGCGAGGCGTGGCGGCAGTTGCTCGCCCGAGAGGGCAAGTTGAACACGTCTGGTGGCAGTGTGCGCGATCTCGTATTCGGTACCACGGACCAACGCTGACCTCGGGCCAGAACCGATCCACGTGAACCACACCGACGACCTTCCCTCGACCGTCGGTGATCTCACCGCCGCCCTGCGCCAACACGGCTATCTCGCCGACCGAGGGCTCGCAACGGCCACATTCGTGGCATTGACACTCGGTCGACCGCTTCTGCTCGAGGGAGAGGTCGGGGTCGGCAAGACCGAACTCGCGAAAACACTGGCCACGATGTTCGGACGTACTCTCGTTCGCCTCCAGTGCTACGAAGGAATCGATACGAACCAGGCGCTCTACGAGTGGGACTACGCGAGGCAGATGCTGCAGATTCGTGCCCTCTCAGAGCGCCAACTCGGAGACGAAGACGCCGTCGACAAGCTCTTCAGCGCGAAGTTCCTGCTCGAGCGGCCTCTCCTGCAGGCGGTGCGCGCCGGCGCAGGGTGCGTGTTGCTGATCGATGAGGTTGATCGAGCTGATGACGAATTCGAAGCCTTCTTGCTCGAGCTGTTGTCGGACTTCCAGATCACGATCCCCGAAGTCGGAACAATCGCTGCCCCCTCTCGTCCACTCGTCATTCTCACCTCGAATCGAACACGAGAACTGCACGATGCACTGAAGCGGCGGTGCCTCTACCACTGGATCGGCTTCCCCAGTATCGATCGCGAAGTCGAGATCGTCCTTGCGCGTGCGCCTGGAGTCTCCGAGTCGATCGCTCGAAAGGTTGTCGCTGCGGTCGATCGCCTACGTCAGCTCGACCTTGCAAAACCTCCCGGTGTGGCCGAAACGCTCGACTGGGTGAGTGCCCTCGGAGCCGTCGGAGCCGATCAACTCGACCTCGATGCGGCCGACGACACGCTCGGTGCAGTCATCAAGGATCGCGACGACCTCGAGCTCGTTCGCGATCAACTCTCGACGATCGTCGATGGCTGACACGGACCGGAGCGAACTCGACTTCGTCGACCTTCTCGTCTCATTCGGCCACGCGCTTCGAGATGAGGGACTGAGCATCGGCTCCGGTGACATCGTCACGTTCTGCAGCGCTGCGGCCGCACTGAATCCAGCAGACATGGTCGACGTCTACTGGGCCGGCAGGACAACATTGGTCACACGCCGCGACCACATACCTGTCTACAACCGGGTCTTTCGTCGGTTCTTCTTCGACGTCGAGGAATCGCCGGCCGGGCAACTGCGACAGATCCTTCGCTCACCCTCGGACGGACAGTCCGTCCTCGAGATCCCCGATGCCGAGTCCGGACAGCCGGGGAGCAGCGAGGAGGACGAGGCGAAACTCGGCTTGATGGCGTCAACCGCCGACATCTGGCGCAACAAGTCGTTCTCTGCATGCACCCCTGACGAACTCGCGGCACTCCGTCGGATCATGGCCGCAGTGCGTCTGACCCCACCGCGGCGACGAACCCGGCGAACCGAGGCCACCCGACGCGGTGTTCGACTCGATCAGCGCCGCGTTGCCCGAGAGACGATGCGTCTCCATGGCGAACCCGGTGATCTCTACTGGCGACGTCGCCGCATGCGAATTCGCCCGCTCGTGCTCATTCTCGATGTCTCCGGATCGATGAGCGACTATTCACGCAATCTTCTGCAGTTCGCATACTCGGCGGTCAGATCGGCCGGACGCGTCGAGGTGTTCTGCTTCGGCACCCGCCTCACTCGACTGACACCGGCCCTCGATCGTCGTCGCCCCGACGACGCGCTCGCTCGAGCGGCAAAGACCGCGTTCGACTGGGACGGAGGAACACGGATCGGCGACTCGCTCCATGAGTTCGTCAACATCTGGGGGCGACGCGGCACCAGTCGGGGGGCAATCGTCGTCATCTGCTCTGATGGCCTCGACCGCGGAGATCCGGCTCGGCTTGCAGACTCGCTGGAACGGCTGTCACGGCTGAGCCACCGGATCGTGTGGATGAACCCGCACCAGGGCGACAGTCCGCACCTGCGCACCACCACCTTGGCGCTCTCGGTCGCGGAGCCATACATCGATCTCGTCGCCTCGGGCCACAACCTGCGCAGCCTCGAGACCTTTGCGTCCCGCCTGGCAGAGCTCGGCTGACGGCAGAGCACGAGTCGTCCGGTCGCCCGGCCGTGCGTGACAATGTCGTATGCGCTGGAGCGTGTCGATCGTCGCCGAGGGTGACCGCGCTGTCGAGTTGGCCGAGATCGTCGAACTTGCCGACGCGGTTGCGCCGCTCGGCGGGGTTGCGAGCGGTGTCGGCTCGATGTCGTACGGGGCACAGATTCTCGTGGAGGCACCGTCGGCGGATGCCGCCGTCGACCGAGCCGTGCCGCTCTTTATCGACGCCGCGGCCCGCGCCGGCCTCCCTGCCTGGCCGGTCACGAGAGCCGACGTGATCGGCGAGGACGACGACATCGAGGATGACGAGTGATCCGCCTCGGCTCGCTCGCGGGCTACCCGTTCGAGGGCCCTCGAGTCTTGGCCGGCTGGACTCCACCGGCACGACCCGCTGTCTATGCCGTGCTCCGCAGGCCCCGTCCCGACGCCAAACCACACGAGTTCGCGGTGATCTACGTCGGCTCGTCGGAGGATCTCAGCACCGAGGGCTTCCCCTTCAAACACCGCCACGCCGCGTGCTGGATGAAACGGGCGGGCGACCGCTATTCGCTCCATGTCTGCTACTACGAGGTGCCTGGCGGACTCCCGACCCATCGTCAACAGATCGCCCGAGAGTTGATCGCCGTGTACCAGCCGGCATGTAATCCGGAGCAGTACGACCAGGCGTGGAAGGACGAGTGGATCGGCGCCTACGAGGCGCCCACGACGGGGCCGCTGACGACCGACCGCGACCCGAATGCCTGACTCGTCGAGTCAGTCGGCAGGTCGGTATCCGACCCCTTCGGCGAGGCGTGAGCGACGGCGACCCATGGCCGGGCGGGCTGGCGCACGGTGCGGCGATGGATCTGGCTGATACGTCGCACCGGTGACGATCCCCTCGCCCATCCCGTAGAGCAGCGGCAGCGCACCGGCGACCACACGACCCGTGCGGTTGATCCGCTCGACGCCCGGACGGATCGGCTCGGCATTCGCCTTGATCTGCCAGACCAGCTCGTTGCACTCCTCGAGCTTTCCGGCAACCCGGGTGAGCTGACTGCCGACGATGAAGAGATAGATCGCCAGTCCAGCGATGAGCAGCGCAATGTCGACGACGGTGAGAACGACAAGGGTCGTGTTCATGAGCGCACCTTGTCGAGGACCCGGCCGAGGAACAGGTGGTGTTGGAGGCCCTCGGCGAGGACGGCCTCCACACGTGCAGCCGTCTCGGCGATGAGTGCCGTATCCGACGTGTTCGCCTGCGCACGCTCGAGTGTGGCCTTCACCACATCGACGCGCCGTTCGATACGACGGACGAGCACCACGAGCGTCGTCAGTAGTGCGGCCACGGCCAACACAACCACGAAGCCAGCGATGACAGCACCCCACCACAGGTTCTCCTGTGTCGAGGTGAGGGCGAGCAGAGTCATATCAACCTCCTAGCCGCGTGCGGCCGCGCTCGAGACCGGCAGTGATCCGCTCCGCCGAGTCGATGGTCGTGGACAGTTCCTTCAACGAGGCCGTGTGATCTGCGGCGGCGACGAGTCCGTCGTCGATCGCTGATGCGTCGTCCCCGATCTTCTTCGCGAGGACCAGGATCGTCACGACGAGGACGACGACAACGAGGACGACGACGATCCCGATCGTATAGCCGATCATGAATCCTGTGTCAGTGGCAGCAAGCATGGTTCTCGTCACCTCAGATCGAGTCGCAGAAGTCGCGAACGGGTTGGAGACTTGCATTCACCGACGGCAGCACCGTCGGAACGGTGCTCGTCTTCTCGGCGATCACCGCCGCACCACCGACCACCATGCCAAGCGTGGTGTGCACGGCGCGAAGGTGGAAGATCACGCGGATCAGTCCGAGCGCAGCGGCAGCAATGATCAACGTGCTGATGATCAGGGTCACCCAAGCAGCTGTAGCCATGTCGTCATCCCCCTTTATCCGAGCAACTTGCTGACAGGTCCGGCGTATCGGACAGCACCCTGTGCGACCTCAGCGATCGTGGTGTCAGTCGTCGCCAAGAGCTCGGGGGTGTCATCGAGCTCGCCGATGATCGCCACACCTCCGGCCAGGATGTTGTCGCTTGCCGCCCGAATGCGCTCGAGAGCAGCGAGCACCCTGTTCAGCAGGGCCACCAGCACCGGTACGACTACGACCAGCAGGATCAGATTTCCCAGTCCCCACAACGTCATCGCGTTCTCCTTGTTCTCGTCTCGTCGCGCATCATCGTCGTTCGCTCAGGCCGACTGCGGCCGATATGGGAGGAAGAACCTCCGGAACACCCGGGCGAGGGCCATCCGCACGGCCCGCAGGCCGATGACCAGACCGCTCGCCGGTTTCACCGTGGCAACAGAGTCGGCTGAGCGACCCTGCTTGATGGCGATGATGCGGTTCTGCATGTTGGTGGCGAAGTCGGCCATGAGCACCGAGGTCACATCGCTGACGAGTCCACGGCCGTACTGCGCCGCCGCACCCGACAACTGGAGGTCTTGGGTGACCACGACCTTCGTGCCGCGCGGCGTTGCGAGCAGAGCTGCGGTCAGCATCAAACCGGCCTGCCCTCGCCCCTTCTTGTCGGCACCTGCTGCATCGACGACGATCTGCTTCGTCGACTCGTTGCGCTCGACGATGTTCGCCGTGCCGGTGAACTCGAGCTTCACTGGCCCGAGGCGGATCAGAACGTTACCCACGAACTTGTCGTCACCTTGCTGATCGGTGAGCTCTGCTCCCGGCAGGCACTTGGCTACCGCCGGAATGTCGCCGAAGAAGCGCCACACGTCGTCGACTGGCTGGTCGACTTCGAAGTCATTCGTGATCAGCATGGGACCTCCCGACCGGGATCGTGGCCCCGAGGCTGGCGGCCTCGGGGGGAATGAGATAGGCGGCCGGATTCGTGGCGAACACGTGCCGGCAACCAGGGCAACAGAAGTAGAAGGTGAAACCCTCGTGTTCGAATGGGCGTCCACTGGCGTCGGCGACGACGGTCATCCCGCACACCGGGTCGACGGCCTGCGCCGGATGAGCCGCGGCCGACTCGACGGGCGGAGGGGCGAGCGATCCAGAGGCGCGAAGTTGCACGAGCTCGGCGAGTACTGCGACGGCCACCTCGCGGTGACTCGTGTGACCGAGATCGAGCCCGACGGGTACACGCAGCGCTGCAACGGACTCCGCCGACGCACCCCGATCGAGCAGATACGAGCGCAAGGCATCTCCACGGCGGTGAGACGCGACAACACCGAGGAATGCTGGACGTGCGCCGATGGCTGCCTCGACGATCTCCTCGTCGCCATGGCCCTGCGTGGCTACCACTACCAACGTACGGCGGGTGATGATTGTCGGATCGAAGTCCGGCCCATCGGCACGGACGACATTCCAGTCGAGGGCTCCTGCCAACTCCATGAGGGTGTGAGCCATCGGCGACCGACCGACGACGACGAGGTGTGGCGTGGCCTGCACAGGCTCGAGGTAGATGTGGAGAGCCCCGTCGCTCTGACACGAGATGGCGATCGCGGTCATTCCCTCGGGAACATGACCCGTGTCGTCATGCTGGCCGAGCAGCAGCAGACGCGGTGTCCGATCGACCAGTGCTCGCTGCGCCTCTCGCACGAGGACCGGCTCGGCACAGGCACCCCCGATGAATCCGTGCATCTCGCCCGACGCGGTGACGATGGCGCGCGAACCGTGCTGGCCGGAGGATGGTCCCTGACGCCACACGACGGTGGCCATCACGAACTCCTCCCCACGTCGGGCGAGCTCGACTGCCCGCTCGACGATGCTCCAGCCGTCGGCCGCGTGCTCGGTCATCAGCCGTCGGTCCTCACTGGCGGCGCACCTGACACGTCGTTGCCTGTCGTGAGGGCCTGGTAGACCCGATCGGGCAGCAGTGGCATGTCGATGTTGCGGACGCCCGTGTGCTTCAGGGCATCGAGCACTGCGTTCACGAACGCTGCCGGGCCGCCAACCGTTGCGCACTCACCAATGCCCTTGGCACCGATCGGGTGGTGAGGGCACGGTGTGACCACTTCGTGCAGCTCGAAGCCCGGCGTCTCCCAGGCGGTGGGCAGCAGGTAGTCCATGTAGTTCGACCCGACACAGTTGCCGTCGGCGTCGAACGTGATGAACTGCATGCTCGCCATCGCGTAGGCCTCCGTCAGACCACCCATGATCTGCCCTTCGACGATCATCGGATTGATCCGCACCCCGCAGTCGTCGACAGCCACGACGTTGAGTACATCCCACACGCCGGTCTGCGGGTCGATCTCGACGGTGACGATGTAGCACGCGAACGGCCAGGTCAGGTTGGGCGGGTCGTAGTAGGCGTTGTTCTCGAGGCCCGGCTCGAGTCCGTCGGGAACGTTGCTGTACGCCGCCATCGCGCATTCCTGGATCGTCACGCCACGGTCGGGCGTGCTGCGCACATAGAAGCGGCCGAGCTCCCACTCGATGTCCTCCTCGGACACCTCGAGCAGGTGCGCTGCGATCTTGCGGGCCTTCGCGCGAATCTTGCGCGCGACCATTGCGACCGCGGCGCCAGCCACTGGCGTGGAGCGGGACGCGTAGGTGCCCATTCCGAACGGAGCGGTGTCGGTGTCACCCTCCTCGACCACGATGTCATCGGCGGGGATTCCCAGCTCGTGGGTCACGATCTGGGCCCA
>JBJSXI010000105.1:0-37285 GCA_046086305.1 Ilumatobacteraceae bacterium | reverse complement strand
CCTCGAGGGGATCGGCGACACCATCCGCTACAGCCTGACCGCCGACCCGGTCGAGGAGGCCCGCGCTGGGCGCCAGTTGCTCGAGGCCCTCGGTCTGCGCGAGCGAAAGAACGTCGATCTGATCGCCTGCCCCAGCTGCGGGCGAGCCGAGGTCGATGTGATCGATGTCGCGACACGGGCCATGGCGGCGTTCGGCGAGCGAGAGATCCCGCTCCAGGTGGCGGTGATGGGCTGCGTCGTCAACGGCCCGGGTGAGGCACGTGAAGCCGATCTCGGGATCGCCGCCGGGAACCGTCGCGGCCACCTGTTCGTCAAGGGTCGCAACGTGGCCGTGGTGCGTGAGGAGGACATGGTCGACGCCCTCGTCGAGTGGGCCGAGTTCATCCACGAGCACGGCACCGAGGCCGCGATTGCTCGAGCCGATACTGCGCTCGCAGAGCGTGAGGCGGCCAAGGACCGCTCTGTCCTGCTCGCCGAGAAGGGTGACGACGCGAACAAGTCGACCGAGCGGATCGTCGAGATCCGTCGGACGGTCTCCGAGTAGCGCAGTGCAGCACCACGACATCCCGCTGCTCGAGTTCGATCCGTCTCGGGATGCGGTCATCAACCCGAGCATCCATCCTCCCCGCCTCGACTTTCCGCGCCATGCGGTGCTGTGTTGGTTCGGTGACGTCGTGCGGACGAGGACGGCGCACGTCGAGCCGATACACCACGTGCCGTTCGAGCACGGCGATCACCCGATCAGCGTGATCGAGCACCGCGGCGTGGCGGTCGCACTCGTGAGCCCGGGCGTCGGTGCGCCGGCAGCGGTGAGCACACTCGAGATCGTGATCTCCCTCGGCGCCACTCATCTCATCGGCTGTGGTGGTGCGGGCATCGTTCGACCGGGATTCGATGTTGGGCACGTCATCATCCCGACGGGAGCCGTGCGTGACGAGGGGACGAGTTACCACTATGCGCCTGCCGGAGTCGAGGTCGTCCCGCATCCGCGGGCGCTCACCGCGATCGATGACGTCTTGGGTGAGGCAGGGATTCCGCATGATCGCGGCCTGGTGTGGACCACCGATGCGTTCTTCCGGGAGACTCCGGCACGTGTCGCACGGCGGCGTGCACAGGGATGTCTCGCCGTGGAGATGGAGGCTGCGGCGATGTTCGCCTGTGCCGCCTTCCGAGGCGCCACCTACGGTCAACTTCTCTATGCGGGCGACGATGTCAGCGCCGCCGAGTGGGACCATCGTGACTGGCACCTCCACCACGGTGTCCGCGATCGGCTGCTCGACCTCGCGCTCGACGCAGTGATCCGTCTCTAGATCGTCTCGACCACCCGGTGAATGGTCGCCGGACCGTCGAGTTCGATGGTCTCACCGGGTGTGAGGAAGGCGGCCGTCCCTGCCGACAGATCGCCACATCGCCCGGAGGTGCACACGAGGATTTCGCGACCGGTCGCAACATGCCGATCGGGTGCATCGATCTCCCATCGCCACAGTTCGAAGGGAGTGCCCGCAGTGGGGTACCGCCAGCGGCCCGGCCGCTCCTCGACGGCACGCACGATCGGATCGGTGACCGGTTCGAAGTCGACGATCGACAGCAGCGTGCTGACATCGACGTGCTTCGACGTCAGGCCGCCTCGGACGACGTTGTCGCTCGGCCCCATCACCTCGACCGCTGTGCCACGCAGGTACGCGTGGAGGTTGCCGGGTTCGAGATGGAGTGCCTCGCCGCGGGCGAGCACGAGGTGGTTGAGCAGCGCAGCGACGACGGCCGCGGGATCTCCCGGCCATCTCCGGTCGAGCTCGACGACCACACGGGCCGTGGGGTGGTTCGACCGACTGCACGCCGTCACGAGTGGTGCCACGTCGACTCGACGCTCGAGGAGCGTTGCCACCGTGCCAGCGAGCCCGTGTGTGGCGAGGAGGTCGGCCACCGTGGTGAGTTGAAGGTCAGCGAGGACCTGCAGTGTGTCGTCGATCGGTCGGAAGCCGCACAGCGCCTCGAAGGGGCCGAGCGCGCAGACCACCTCGGGTTTCGCGTACGGGTCGCGGAAGATGCGGTCACCCGCATCGCGGGGAACACCACGATGCTCCTCATCGGCGAACCCGGCGGCTGCCGTGGCGCGATCCGGATGGGTCTGCAGCGAGAGCGGTTCGGCGGCGGCGAGCACCTTGACCAGGTACGGCAGTTCACCTGCGGCGTCGAGCAGCGGCGTCCCGTCGGCGAGCGAGGCAGGCGCGCCGGGGTGGGTCCCGAGCCACCACTCGGCCCACGGGGTGCCGTCTGAGGGTCGGCCCAAGAGGGCAGGGAGAGCCGTCGGATCACCCCAGGCGTAGTGCTGGACAGTGCCGATCACCTGGCGGACCATCAGAACAACCGCAGTTCGTCGGGGCGCATCCCGCGCAGTTCGTCGTAGTCGATCTCGACGACACGGAACCCGCGTGCCTCGGCCAGGACACGGGCCTGCGGTTTCACCACCTGGGCGACGAACACGCCGCGCACGGTTCCGAGTGACGAGTCGAGGTGCAGTCGTTCGATGTAGCGGGTGAGCTGCTCGACACCGTCGATCTCGCCGCGACGCTTCACCTCGACGGCGACGACACCACCCTCGGCGTCGCGACAGAGCAGGTCGACCGGACCGATCGCCGTCGGATACTCGCGGCGCACGAGGATCATCCCCTCCTCGATGGCTTCGGGGGCGGCGGCGAGCAGTTCCTGGAGATGTGCCTCGACCCCGTCCTTCTGCAGGCCGGGGTCCTCGCCGAACACGTGCTCGACATCGCTGACGATCTCGTGGAGGTGGATGGTGAGCCGCTCACCCTTGGGGTTCGAGACGACCCAATGATCGCCGTGGTCGACGAGCGTGTTCGGGGCATTCATCCAGTTGAGCGGTTTGTACGCACCGCCGTCGGCATGGATCGCCACGCAGCCATCGGCCTTCACCATGAGCAGGCGGATCGCCTCGGGGAGTCGTGCCTCGAGCCGACCTGCATAGTCGACCGAACAGCGGGCGATGACGAGCCGCATCTCAGCGCCCGACGTGGTCGCGCATCCGTCGTTGGATGAGTTCGCGGCGCGCCTGTAGTTCGCGGTAGGTGAGTGCATCGACCGACCGGTCGACTCCGAGTCCGGCCTTCACGCCGTCCATGTTCAACTCGACCGACATGTGATCGATGCCGAGTTCGCGGCCGAGGCGTTCGCCGTGGCGCTCGGCGAACATCATCGAGATGGCGGTGATCTCGGCGAGGAGATCGAGGTCGGGGGCGAGACGTGCCATCGCCCCGTCGAGGAAGACGAGATTCTTCACGTAGAGCATCAACTCCTTGGGCAGGCGGGCGCCGTAGCCGAGGAGCGACTTCACGACTCGCTGCACCTCCTTGACGAGCTCTTCCCCGCTGAGGGTGGTCGGGTCGATCGGTTGGTCGAGTCGGAGGTCGCGGATGACGGCACGAAGATCGGTGTCGTGGGGCAGGGCACCGAGGTCGCGCATCGCAGCCATCTGGCCCTCGACGTCGTTCGTCGTCGCGGCGAGCATCAGGCGCAAGAAGGCGAGCCGGCGAGCACCGGTGAGTCGGCCGACGATGCCGAAGTCGAGGAGTGCCGTGCGCCCGTCGGCGAGCACGAGCAGGTTCCCACCGTGGAGGTCACCGTGGAACACGCCGTGGACCATCGCGCCCTCCATGAGGGCGATCATCGCCGTGCGCACCACCTCGTGGGTGTCGACCCCCGCGTCCTTCATGCCGGTGACATCATCGAAGTTGAATCCGTGCACACGCTGCATGACGAGGACCCGTCGGGTGACGAGTCGGGGGTGGGGGCGCGGCACGACGTACCCCTGATTCCCGAGATCGTGGAGCATGCTGGCGATGTCGACCATGTTCGCCGCTTCCATCCGGAAGTCGAGCTCCTCGACGATCGTCTCGGCGAACAACTCGACGAGCGCCGGGGGATTGGCGAGTGCCGACACGGGGATCCGGCCGACGAGGAACGGGGCGAGCCACGACATCGCCCGGAGATCGCGCCGCACCAGGTCGGCGACCTGTGGCCGTTGGACCTTGACGACGACCTCCTCGCCGCTGATCAATCGCGCCGCATGAACCTGCGCGATCGACGCCGCCGCGATCGGCTCAGGGTCGAAGGCGGCGAAGATATCTTCGAGCCGCGCACCGAGGTCGGCCTCGACGACCGTTCGCACTGCGTCGAACGGCTCGGCAGGCACCTGGTCGCGACACTTCTTGAACTCGCCGACGAGTTCGGCCGGGAACAGCCCCTCGCCGCTCGAGATGATCTGACCAAGCTTGATGTAGGTGGGCCCCAGACGTTCGGCGGCGAGCCGGAGACGGCGCGAGATCGCGAGGCGCCGTTCAGCCGGGTCGACGTATCGGCCCCGGCGCGACCGCCACACCCACGGCACCACGGCACCGAGCAGGGTCGTGACGACCGAGGCCACACGGCGGCCCGGTGGCAGACGGGTGTGACGGGTGAGGGTCGGGACGTCCCGATGGGCGGCAGCGCGCAGATCGGCGGCCATCGGGAGCCAGGTGATCTCGCTCCGCTCGAGGGTCCAGGGGCCGTCGTCGGTGAACGCGGCCCACGAGCAGTCGGGGCGGGGGGACATGAAGGCATGATCGCACCTCTCGGTGCGCGGTGTCAGCCCGAGCCGTGGAGGTGGTCGCAGAGCTTGTCCTCACCCGTCAGGACCTGTCCGGCGCCGACGCCCTCGAGGGCGGCGAAGGGACCGCACGGATGCGGGACGATCCAGACGTGGATCATCGCCACGGGCGGGAACTTGACGAGACCGGCCGGGCACGGCCCACCGACCTCCGTGACCGATGCCACGCGTGGTGCCTCGGGATCATCGGTGAAACAGAGGTCGTCGTGGATGTGCCACTGCATCAGCGCCCCACCGATGTCGGGCACCTCGTCGAGGCCGACCGAGCGCGGGAGCATGAACATCGCGCTGACGAGCCGACGCGATCCGTCGGGTTGTGGTTCGTAGACGAGACTCTCCGGGCGATCGGGATCGAGCCAGACGTCGTCGTCGATCCACGCCCAGTTGATGAAGTGTTCGTGACCGGTGAGGCCGTCGCCGATGCTGCGGAAGCCGGCGGCTTCGGCGACGCGGTAGTCGGCCCACTTCGGGAGGCGCACGAGCGTGACCGCGACGAGATTCTCGGCGGCCGCCTGCTGCTCGGGTGTGACCCCGGGGAAGCCGCCGAGGTCGATGGGCTGGGTCGGGTCGTACGGTCGCCCCGTCGATCCGCCGTCGTCGTGACCGTGGCCGTGTTCGTCGTGGCACAGGTCGACGCGTTCGGACTCGGGGACCGCGGCCTGCCCCATGCCGACGCCCTCGAGGGCCGCGAACACGCCGCACTGGTGGGGCACGACCCAGACGTGGACCATCGGGAACTCGGTGCCCGCGTTGACGCCGTTGGTGCAGGTACCGGTGGGACCGGTCGTACCGACGACGGCGGGTCGACCGTCGATGAGTCCCCAGCACAGATCGCCGTGGTTGTGCCATGTCATCAGCGGGCCGGCGAAGTCGAGCAGTGTCGGATCGTCGGTCGGTCGTGCGCTCGCGATGAACATCGCGCCGGCGAGCACTCGTCGATCGCCCTCGACGGTGTAGACGAGCGACTCGGGGTAGCGCGGGTCGAGGAAGTGCTCATCGCCGATGAGTGCAGCGTTGAGGAAGTGCTCCGATCCCGTCGAGGCATCACCGATGCTGACATAGCCGTCGGCGATCGCGGTTGCCGGGTCGCTCCAGCGGGGGAGTTGCTCGAGTGTTGCGGCGGCGAGTTCCTCGGCGCGTTGCTGCTGTGCAGCGCTGACCCCGTCGACGCCCGAGAAGTCGATGGGAGCGGTGGGGTCCCACGGGCGCGGCCATGAGGGAGCGGCCTCGTCGGCATGCGCAGCGTCGTGGTCGTCGCCGTGCTCGTCGGCGTGGTCGTCGGCCGCAGCGACCTCACCACTCCCGTGGTCGTGCACGTCCGACGCCCCGGTCCACATCGCCGGTACGGCGAGTGCGGCGACCAGCACGGCGGGTGCGGCGACGCGTCCGGTGACTGCGGTGCGCGCGCCGATCAGCACCGCGGCGAGGGCACCGCCAACGGCAATCGCGCCGAGTGCGGCGCACACGGTGTCCGGAACCCCCGGGGCCTCCCGTGCGGAAAGTCCGTCGATGAACGAGACACCGGCGGTCCGGGTCACCAGCCAGCCGCCGACGGCGGCGGCATTGACGGCTGCGACGATGCCGGCAACGACGCGTGATGGGCGGGTGAGTGCAGCGACACCCGCTGCGAGCTGGGCAACGGCAACAACCACGAAGAGTCGGGCCAGTCCGATGTGCTCGGCGTGGGCGCCGGCAGCCGAGGCGTGGATGGCGCCGGCACCGATCGAGCACACGGCCGCCACGGTGAGTCCGACGAGACGCTGCATTTCGAGATGCTACGTCGCGGCGAGCGCAGCGAGGGCTGCGGGGGCCAGATCCGCTCGACATACGAGGATGTCGGGGAGCCACGGATCGCGCTGTTTGTACGCCATCGGTGACCCGTCGATCCTGCTGACGTGCAGGCCCGCCGCGGCGGCGACGGCGGCCGGTGCGGCCGAGTCCCACTGGTACATGCCGCCGTCGTGCACGTAGATGTCGGCCTCGCCGAGGACAACCGCAAGGGTCTTGGCGCCTGCCGACCCGAGTCGCACCGCATCGCAGCCGAGTGCCTCAGCGACGACGACGGCCGAGTACGGCGTACGCGAGCGACTCGTCACCAGGCGCGGCCGGGTGCGTCCCGTCTCGGGCAGCACGGGTGCCGGCTCCGTCGCCGACACCAGGTCGAGGGCGGGGAGGCTCACCGCAGCCGCGGCGAGCGCACCGTCGGCCCACAGGGCGACATGCACTGCCCAGTCCGGTCGTCCGTACTCGCCGTACTCGTTGGTCCCGTCGAGCGGATCGACGATCCAGCAGCGTGAGGCATCGTGGCGCCGCGGATCGTCCGTGCCCTCCTCGGAGAGCACCGGGTCGTCGGGACGGTGTCGGTGGAGTTCATCGACGAGGAACCGATGGCTCGCAGCATCGCCCGCGTCCATCAATCGCCACGGCGGGAGGCGGCGCGTAGCTGCCTCGGTGCGGAGTTCGACGAGGAGGCGACCCGCCTCGACTGCAAGGCGGGTGGCCAGTTCGACGTCGGTCTCCGGGTGCATCTCAGCGGTGTCGCCGACTGATGAGATCACGCACGAGCGAGCGCAACTCGTCCTCGGGTGCGCCCGACTCGACGAGTGCGACGATCCGACCCTCGAGGCGCTCGAGATCAGCGTCGGTGAAGACGTCGGCACGTCCCTCGGCCGTGAGTGCGGCGTGGGTGAGCAGTGCGACGGCCGCAATCGCGATGACGAGACCGATGGTGAGGATGACGCCGGCGTTGTTGCCGTTGAGACTCGCGATGATGAGACCGGCGATACCGCCTGCGAACACCACTGCGCACACCCGGGGGATCCAGCGTCGGGCCATGTGGGTTCCTCCCTCAGCGTGACAGCGGCTTGTACTTGAGGCGGTGGGGCTGCTCGGCGCCCACTCCGAGTTCCTTGCGCCGCCAGGCTTCGTACTCGGAGAAGTTGCCCTCGAAGAAGCGCACCTGACTCTCGCCCTCGAATGCCAGCACATGGGTCGCGATGCGGTCGAGGAACCAGCGGTCGTGGCTGATGACCACGGCGCAGCCGGGGAAGTTCTCGAGTGCCGTCTCGAGGGCGCGCAGCGTGTCGACGTCGAGGTCGTTGGTGGGCTCGTCGAGGAGCAACACGTTGCCCCCCGACTTCAGCAACTTCGCGAGGTGAACACGGTTCCGCTCGCCGCCGCTGAGGTCGCCCACCCGCTTCTGCTGGTCGCTCCCCTTGAAGTTGAAGCTCGCGCAGTACGCCCGGCCGTGCACTTCGCGGTTGCCGATCCGCATGTGCTCGACGCCGCCGGTGATCTCCTCGAACACGGTCTTGTCGGGGTCGAGGGCGTCGCGGGTCTGATCGACATGGGCGAGGTGGACGGTGTCGCCCACCGTGATCGTGCCGGCGTCGGGGGCCTCCTGGCCGGTGAGCATGCGGAACAGGGTGGTCTTGCCGGCGCCGTTCGGACCGATGACCCCGACGATGCCGGCGCGTGGGAGCGAGAACGAGAGGTTCTCGATGAGGAGACGGTCTTCGAATCCCTTCGTGAGTCCGTTCACCTCGATCACCGTGTCACCGAGGCGCGTGGGTGCAGGGATCGTGATCTCGAGGCGATCGGGACCGCGGTCGGCCTCCTCGGCTTCGGCCTGGAGTCGGTCGTAGGCAGCGAGTCGGGCGCGTCCTTTGGCCTGTCGCGCCTTGGGCGCCATGCGGACCCACTCGAGTTCGCGCTCGAGGGTGCGGCGACGGGCCTCGTTGCTCTTCTCCTCGCGTGCGAGGCGCTCCTGCTTCTGCTCGAGCCAACTCGAGTAGTTCCCCTCGAACGGGATGCCGCGACCACGATCGAGCTCGAGGATCCACTTCGCGACGTTGTCGAGGAAGTAGCGGTCGTGGGTGATCGCCACCACGGTGCCTGGGTACTCCTGCAGGAATCGTTCGAGCCACTCGACGCTCTCGGCGTCGAGGTGGTTGGTCGGCTCGTCGAGCAGCAGCAGGTCGGGTCGGCTGAGCAGGAGGCGGCACAGGGCGACCCGCCGGCGTTCACCGCCGCTGAGGCGGCTGACATCGGCGTCGTCGGGCGGACAGCGCAGCGCGTCCATGGCGATCTCGACGTTGCGCTCGAGGCTCCATGCATCGGCCGCCGCGATGCGGTCCTCGAGCTCGGCCTGCAGCGCGCCGACACGGTCGTAATCGGCGTCGGGGTCGCCCCACATCGCCATCACCTCGTTGTACCTGTCGATCAGGCCCTGCACGGCGGCGACACCGTCCATCACGTTGCCCTTCACGTCCTTGGTCGGATCGAGGGTCGGTTCTTGAGCCAGGTAGCCGACGGTGAAGCCGGGGGTGAGGCGGGCCTCGCCGGTGTAGCCGTCGTCGAGGCCGGCCATGATCCGCAGGAGGCTGCTCTTGCCCGCGCCGTTGGCGCCGAGGACGCCGATCTTCGCTCCGGGGTAGAACGACAGTGAGATGTTCTCGAGCACCGTCCGGTCGGGCGGATAGTGACGGGCGAGCTTGTAGCAGGTGTAGATGAACTCGTGGGCCATGTCAGGCGCAGGCTAACGGCGGTGCTACGTTCGAAAGACACGTTCATCCATATGGGAGGGGTACTGCACGTGATCGCAGCAGAGAGTTTCTTCAGTCAGGCGGGTCTGTCCAACTTCGGATTGCGCTGGCTGCACATCCTGGTCGGCATCATGTGGATCGGCCTGCTCTACTACTTCAACTTCGTGCAGGTGCCGGCCTTCGCCGCCTACGGCGACGAGGCCAAGGCGCGCAACATCGCCATCGACAAGATCGCCCGCAAGGCGCTGTGGTGGTTCCGGTGGGCGGCGGTGAGCACCTTCGTCACGGGCATCCTCATCACCGTCGTCGCCGACAACTACTACGGCAACGACTTCGGCAAGAACGCTGGCGGTATCGCGATCAGCACCGGCATGATCCTCGGCACGATCATGATGCTCAACGTGTGGGGTGTCATCTGGCGTAACCAGAAGGTCGTCCTGGCGAATGCCGCCAATGTGCTCGCGGGTGGCGAGGCCGATCCGAACGCCGCCGCGGCCGGGCGCAAGGCACTCATGGCGAGCCGCCAGAACGCGGTGTTCTCGGTGAGCATGCTGTTCTTCATGGTCTACAAGACCCACTCACCCTCGTCGGGCGCAATGCTCGAGTCCTCGGCCATGGGCACCTACTGGGCGATCGCCCTCGTCATCATCGCCGTGCTCGAGTTGAATGCGCTTGGTCTGATGCCGTGGAAGACCACGCCGAACAAGGGCCTCAACGTGCTCTACGACGGTCCGGGAGTGCGCAACCCGCTGATCGCAGCGTTCGGACTGTGGGTCGTGTTCCTCGTGTTGTCCGAGGTGTTCCTCACGGCGTGACCGTGAGCAGCGAGTCCATGTTCTGGTGCCCGGGGACGAGGCACACGATGCGGTACTCCCCGGGCTCCAACTTCCAGGTCTTCATCCCGTCGGCGCCACGCGACGGGAGATCGATGAAGTCACCGATCTCGCTCCCGTCGGCGTCGCGGACATAGAGGTTGTGGGCGATCGACGAGTCGTTGCGGGCATAGATCGACACCTCGCCGTTGTCGGCGACCGCCGAATACTCCTCGGCATCCCAGACGATGCCGTCGAGTGCCAGCACGACGACATCGGCGTCGGCCGGAACGGTCGTCGGGGTCGAGGAGCCTCCGCCACAGGCCGTGAGGGCGAGGAGTCCGGCGAGGCCGGCGGCACGGGTCGATGAACGCAGCAGCATGGTCGCGATGGTACGAGTGGGTGCATCCGGCTGCAACGCGGTGGTTCCGGGGGGTGCACAGTACGATCCGTGTCCGTGAGCTCCGACCCTCGCCAGAACGGCTTCGGCGCCAATTCGTGGCTGGTCGAGGAGATGTTCGAGCGATTCGTCGCCGACCCCGAGACGGTTGGCGAGGCGTGGCGCGAATTCTTCAGCGATTACCGGCCGATCGTCGCCGCGCACGCGGCGGCCCCGGCCGCGCCTGCGGTGCAGGTCGACGAGGAGGGTGAGCCGCTCCGCGGGGCTGCAGCGGCGATCGCCACCAACATGGGGCGCAGTCTCACGGTGCCCACGGCGACGAGCTTCCGGTCGGTGCCCGCCAAGTTGCTCGAGGTCAATCGCTCGGTGATCAACGGCTACCGGGCCCGCAGCGGCCAGAGCAAGGTCAGCTTCACCCACCTGATCGGTTTCGCGGTCGTGCGCGCGATCGTCGATGCGGTCCCGGCGATGAACAACGCGTTCGCCTCGGGGGTCGATGGAGCACCGCGACTCGTGCGTCACCCACACGTCCAGATGGGACTCGCGGTCGATGTCGAACGATCCGACGGGGGTCGCACACTCGTCGTGCCGGTGCTCCGTGATGCCGACACCCTCGACTTCGCGGGATTCCTCGCCGAGTACGAGGAACTCATCCGCAAGGTGCGCACGAATCGTCTCGCGGTGGCCGACTTCCAGGGCGCCACCGTCACCCTCACCAACCCGGGAACGATCGGGACGGTCCAGAGCGTCCCCCGCCTGATGCCTGGTCAAGGCGCGATCATCGGTGTCGGTTCGATCGACTACCCAGCCGAGTTCCAGGGTGCCGACGACCGGACGTTGGGTGCACTCGGTGTGAGCAAGGTCGTCACGCTCACGAGCACCTACGACCACCGCATCATCCAGGGTGCCGAGAGCGGGATGTTCCTCCGCCGGGTCCATGAGCTACTGCTCGGCGAGCACGGCTTCTACGACTCGGTGTTCGCCAGTCTCGGGGTGCCCTACGAGGCGGTGCGCTGGAGCGTCGACCACAATCCGGTCGACCGCGAGGAGGCGATGCTGCACAAGCAGATGCAGGTCGCCACGCTGATCAGGGTGCACCGTGTGCGCGGTCACCTCATCGCCGACCTCGACCCGCTGCGCTGGCAGGAGCCGCACATGCCACCCGAGCTCGACCCGGCCACCTACGGGTTGACCATCTGGGACCTCGAGCGCGAGTTCCTCACCGGCGGTGTCGGCGGGACGACCCGTCTCGCCCTCGGTGATCTGCTGCATCTCCTTCGCGATGCCTACTGCCGCACCATCGGCGTCGAGTACATGCACATCCAGGACTTCGCCGAGCAGCGCTTCATCCAGTCGAAGCTCGAGGGTGCGACGTGGGAGGCGACCAAGGAACGCAAGCACCGGATCCTCGAGCGCCTCAACGCCGCAGAGGCATTCGAGAAGTTCCTCGCCACGAAGTACGTGGGCACGAAGCGGTTCGGCCTCGAGGGGGCCGAGAGCGCGATCCCACTCCTCGATCAGGTGCTGCGGATGGCTGCCACCGACGGCCTCGACAGCGCGGTCATCGGCATGGCCCACCGCGGCCGACTGAACGTGCTCGCCAATGTGATGGGCAAGAAACTCGACCAGATCTTCAAGGAGTTCGAAGGTCATGTCGACCCGAGTTCGGTCCAGGGATCCGGTGACGTGAAGTACCACCTCGGTGCGACGGGCACCTACGAGGGGCCGGCAGGCGAGCGGATCCGCCTCGAACTGGCGGCGAATCCGAGCCACCTCGAGACCGTTGATCCGGTCGTACTGGGGATCGTCCGGGCGATTCAAGACTCGATCGACCCGCCCGGGTCGTTCCCGTCGTTGCCCATCCTCATCCACGGTGATGCGGCGTTCGCAGGCCAGGGTGTGGTGGCCGAGTGTCTGGCGATGAGCGACATCCTCGGCTATCGCGTCGGCGGGACGATCCACCTCGTCATCAACAACCAGATCGGGTTCACGACGAGTCCCCAGCACTCACGGAGCTCGCTGTACTGCAGCGATGTCGCAAAGACCGTGCAGGCGCCGATCTTCCACGTGAACGGTGACGACCCGGAGGCGTGCGTGCGAGTGGCCGAGATCGCCTTCGAGTATCGGCAGAAGTTCCACAAGGACGTCGTCATCGACATGGTCTGCTACCGCCGGCACGGTCACAACGAGGGTGACGACCCGAGCTACACGCAGCCGTTGATGTACAAGGCGATCGCCGAACGGCGCAGTGTGCGCAAGTTGTACGTCGAATCGCTGGTGGCGCGAGGCGACATCACCATCGAGGAGGCCGAGGGAGCGTTGACCGACTTCCAGGGCAAGTTGCAGTCGGCGCTCGACGAAACTCGTGCGCATGCGCCCGCACCCGTGAAGTTCGCCAAGCCCCCCGCACCGATGGGCGTTCGCCCGAGGGTCGAGACCGGCGTCGATCGGGCGGTGCTCGACCGGGTGTTCGCCCACCTGACCGCCTACCCCGAGGGGTTCACCGTCCATCCGAAACTCGCCAAACAGTTCGAGACTCGGGCGGGGCTGTACGCCCAGGGTGAGATCGAGTGGGCCACCGCCGAGGCGCTCGCCTTCGGGTCGCTCGTGTGCGAGGGCACGCCGGTGCGTCTGGCCGGAGAGGACAGTCGTCGCGGCACCTTCAGCCAGCGACACGCGGCGCTCGTCGACTTCAGCAACGAGCAGGTGTGGATCCCGCTGAACACCCTGCCCGACAGGCGAGCCCCGTTCTGGGTGTACGACAGTCTGCTGAGCGAGTACGCCGCTGTCGGCTTCGAGTACGGATACGCCCACGAGAGCCCCGAGGCGCTGGTGTTGTGGGAGGCGCAGTTCGGCGACTTCGTCAACGGCGCACAGATCATCATCGACCAGTACATCGTTGCGGCGGAGGACAAGTGGGGCCAGCAGAACAGCCTCGTGCTCCTCCTGCCACACGGGTATGAGGGACAGGGCCCCGAGCACAGTTCGGGGCGCATCGAGCGATTCCTCACGCTCTGTGCCGACGACAACATCCAGGTCTGCAATGCCACGACTGCAGCCCAGTACTTCCATCTCCTGCGCCGTCAGGTGCGACGAGATGTGCGCAAGCCACTGGTCGTGTTCACGCCGAAGGCACCTCTGCGGATGCGTGAGAGCCGATCGCCGATCGACGACCTGACACATGGCTCGTTCGTCGAGGTTCTCGACGATCCGTTCGTCACCGATCGTGCGGCGGTGCGGCGGGTCGTGTTCTGCAGCGGCAAGGTCGCGTGGGACGCGATGGCTGAACGCACTGCACGAAGCGCGCCCGTTGCAGTCGTGCGCGTCGAGCAGCTGTACCCGTTCCCCGGTGATCAGATGCGGGCGATCCTCGAGAGTTATCCGTCGGCCCGCGAGGTCGTGTGGCTACAGGAGGAGCCGGACAACATGGGGCCCTGGCGGTACATCGAGGCTCGGTTCTGGAAGATCAAGCAACAGGGCTACGACCTGCGACTCGTCAGCCGCATCGGCAGCGGTAGCCCGGCGACGGGCAGCAAGGCGATCCACGATCAGGAACAGTCGGATCTCCTCGAGTCCACATTCGTCGGTCTGTGATCGCCGTAGGCTGATCCTCTCATGCTCTCTCACGTCGTCGTCGACGGCTCGAACATCGCCACCGAGGGACGTTCGCAGCCGAGCCTGCAGCAGTTGCACGAGGCAGTGCTCGCCTTCGTGGCCGAGCACCCTGCAGCGAAGATCACCGTCGTCGTCGATGCCACCTTCGGCCACCGGATCGACCCGAAGGAGGTCGCCGAGTTCGATGCCGCCGTGGCCAACAACGAGCTCGTTGCGCCACCTGCCGGTGCGATCGGACGAGGTGATGCGTTCGTCTTGTCCATCGCGCACAAGGTCAACGCGAGCATTCTGTCGAATGACAGTTATCAGGAGTTCCACGGTCAGTATGCGTGGCTGTTCGACGAGGGCCGTCTCATCGGGGGCAAGCCCGTCCCACATGTCGGCTGGGTGTTCGTCAATCGTCTCCCGGTGCGCGGCCCACTGAGTCGCAAGTCGCTCTCGGCTGCGAAGAAGCAGAAGGCGCCGCGGCCGAGTGCCGCAGCGAGCAAGCCGATGCCGGTGCCCACGGCCCTCCCGCCCGGGGCGGTCCTCAAGGCGTCGCGTTCGACGTCGAACGATCTCGGTCAGTTCCTGTCGTTCGTCGAGCACCACCCGGTCGGAAGCAGTGTCAATGCGGTCGTCGACCACTACTCGTCTCACGGCGCCTACGTCCGCATCGGCGATGTACTCGGCTACGTCCCACTGCGGCTGATGTCGGACCCGCCGCCGCGAAGTGCGCGTGAGTTCATGAAGGTCGGTGAGTCGGTGACCCTCGTCGTCGACAGTTTCGTGCCGACGAAGCGGAGCATCGATCTGGCCACACCCGAGATGGTCGTCGACCGAACGACACCCACCAAGAAGAAGGTGCCGGTCACGAAGGCGACCGCGAAGAAGGCGACCGCGAAGAAGGCGCCTGCGAAGAAGCAGGCGCCCGCCAAGAAGGCGCCTGCGAAGAAGGCGACCGCGAAGAAGGCGCCTGCGAAGAAGGCGTCCACGAAGAAGAGCGCCGCGCCGCGGGCGCGCCGGACCTGAGCAACGACGGTCTCGCACGTGCGCATCGCGACTTGGAACGTCAACTCGCTGAAGGCCCGGCTGCCCCGTGTCGAGCAGTGGATCGCCGACGTCGAACCCGATGTCCTGTGTCTGCAGGAGACGAAGATGACCGACGATGCGTTTCCGGAGATGGCGTTCAGCGCCCTCGGATACCAGAGTGTGCACCACGGTCAGGGACAGTGGAACGGTGTGGCGATCCTGTCGCGTGTCGGTCTGAGCGATCCGGTGGCGAACTTCGTCGGTGGTGAGCGCGATCCCGAGGCGCGCATCGTGAGCGCCAGATGCGCAGGCGTGATGGTGTCGAGCGTGTACGTCCCCAACGGGCGCGCCCTCGATCACGATCACTACCGGTACAAGTTGTGGTGGATGGAGAGGCTGCGCGAGCACGTGGCGGCCATGACCCGGCCCGACGACGACGTCGTCGTCGCCGGCGATTTCAACATCGCCCCGACCGACGCCGATGTCTACGATCCGGCAGCGTTCGTCGGGGCAACCCATGTGAGCGATGCTGAACGCCAGTCGTTGGTGTCACTGTGCGACTGGGGCCTTCGCGATGTCTTCCGCGAACGGCACCCCGAGTCGGGTCTGTACAGCTGGTGGGACTACCGGGGTGGCGCCTTCCACAAGGGTCACGGGCTGCGGATCGACCTCGTCCTCGCGAGTGCGTCCGTCGCAGATCGGTGCAGCTTTGCGGTGGTCGACCGGGCAGCCCGCAAGGGCGAGACGCCGTCAGACCATGCGCCAGTGCTCATCGATGTGGCGTAGGGAGCGGCCGGATCCGCGACACGGCCGACGGTGTCATCCCGAGGCGATCGGCGAGGTCGCCGAGATCCGTCGGTGGTGACTCGAGCAGGCCCCGCAGGACGCGGTCGTTGCACAGCGCCTGCTCACTCATCCCGGCGGCGCGGGCCACATGTCGCCGCCACTCGCGCAGATTGGCGAGCGGATCGACGCGACGCGTCACCGTAGGTGGCGCGACCGCCGGAGGATCGGCGGCGTGCTCGAGTGCCTGGTCGAGCCACCGGCACGATGTGGTCGGCTTGCCCGAACGACTCGATGCGCGAGTGACGATGAGGTCGTCGGTCGCACGAGTGAGCGCCACGTAGAGCAGTCGGGCCTCTTCGGCGCGTTGCGCAGGGGTGGAGGCCGACGAGTGGGGGACCAATCCCTCCTCGGCGCCGATGACGGCGACGTGGTTCCACTCGCGTCCCTTGGCGGCATGAAAGGTGAGCAGCGAGACGACTGGCTCATCGTCGTCGGCCGTGTCGAGCGGGGGTCGCGACTCGATCCAGGCGCGGAACGAACCAGCGACACCGCTGGTGAGGAATCTGTCAACCTCCTCGCTGACGCGCCGATGCGCGTCGGTCGCTGCGTCGTCGGCGAAGACGCGGTCGGCCCACTCCGCGAGACGTTCCCGACCGGTGCAGGCGAACGCCTCGCGTAGGGCGATGTCGAGTGCGGAACGCCCCGCGCTCCGATCGGATCGCGCGCCGAGTGCGGTGAGCGCGCGCTCGACGGGCGCCAACAGCTCGTTCGTCCGGGCGAGCACGGCAACGCGGGTCCGGTGCGCGAGAGTTGCCGCGTGCCGGGCGACCTCGCGCGCCTCCTCGTGCTCGTCGGTGAAGGTCATCGTGCGCACCGGGATGCCTGCGGGTCGTTCACTCGTGCTCTCGTCGGCCTGACCGCTTGCGACGAGCACCTGTGACGCCACGCGCAGGATCTGGGGTGTGCAGCGATAGTTGCGATGCAGGCTGAGCACCGTCACACCGCGGAAGTGGCGTTCGACCTCACCGAGCAGCGAGGGGTCGGCGCCGTTCCATGCATAGATCGACTGTCGGGGGTCGCCCACGAGGCACAGATCGGGCCGTCCACCGCGGATCGCCTCGAGGACGCGGAACTGCAGCGGATTGAGGTCCTGCGCCTCGTCGACGAAGAGGTGCCGGAACCTCCACCGAACCACATCGGCCCACGAGGCATCACGCTGCATCGAATCGACCAGATCGACGAGGAGATCGTCGAAGTCGACGATGCCACGCCGTCGCTTGAGTTGTTCGTACGCCTCGATGACCGGGGTGATGCGACCGGCAGACAGGCTCGGCCGTCGACGGGCGCGCTGCAGGGCAGTGGGAAGGTCGCTGGGGGCGACCTCGCGGGCCCGGCACCAGTCGAGATCGGCGAGCACCCCGGTGGGGTCGGCACGGATGCCGAGCTCGGTGAGTACCTCGCGCACGAGACGATGCCGGTCGGAGGCCACCTGTGGGGCAGGACGTCCGGCAGCCTCGGCTCGGTCGCGCAGGAGTCGCAGGGCGACGGCATGGAAGGTCCCGGCCTCGACCGGGGTCCGCAGATCGAGGGCGCGCAGACGTCGACGCAACTCGCCGGCGGCGTCGCGCGTGAACGTGAGCGCGAGGACGTGAGCCGCATCGGCCGTGCCGATGGCCACACGATGGGCGATCCGCCGGGTCAACACCGTCGTCTTGCCCGATCCCGCCGCAGCGACGACCACGAGCGGGGCGGCCGTCGAGGTGACTGCGGCGTGCTGCTCGGGATCGAGGCCGACCATGAGCGGGATCGGGGTCACGGCGGTCACCATAGGGGATCGGTGCCACTACATTCCGGGGCGTGCCCTACCCACGCCAGAACCTGACCGCCGACGAGGTCGTGGCCCTCGATCGCCACCCGCACTGGGTCTTCTTCCTCGAGGCGGTGTCGGCGCTCGTGGCTGCGATCGTGCTCGCGATCGTGGTGGCGGTGAACGCCGCCGGCGATGGATTCGTCGCCACGTCGCTGCGCACCCTGTCGATCGCCCTGCTCGTCGTCAGTGGCGTATGGACGCTCGTCCGCTATCTGAAGTGGGTGACGACCCACTTCGTCATCACCTCTCAGCGCCTCATCTTCCGCGAGGGCATCCTCTCTCGGAGTGGGATCGAGATCCCGCTCGAGCGGGTGAACAACGTCAACTTCCATCAAGGTGTCCTCGAGCGGATCATCGGCGCCGGCGACCTGTTGATCGAGTCAGGCGGGGAGACCGGTCAGCAACGGTTCACCGACATCAAGGATCCCGACGACGTGCAGAACCTGATCATCACCCAGGTCGAGCAGGTGTATCGGCGCCGCTCGGGCTGATCGACGCCGCGCCGACGGGTCGGACGACGAACCCCTCGGCGAGCGCTCCCGGTTGGCACAGCGCGACGACACATCCACCGAATCCGCCGCCGGTCATCCGCGCGCCGTACACGCCGGGTTGCGCACACAGGCGGGCGACTGCTGCATCCATGGCCGGCGTCGAGGTTGCGAACAGATCACGCAGGCTCGCATGGCTCTCCACCATCAATCGTCCAGCGGTCGCGAGATCACCTGCCTGCAGCGCAGCGACGGTCTCGAGGACGCGCCGGTTCTCGCCGACGACGTGCTCGGCGCGCGCTCGGATGACGGTGTCGATGATCTGTTCGACGTCACCGGGTGATGCGTCTCGCAGGGGGCCGATGATCTCCTCGGCGCGGCGGCAGTCGTCAACCCGTGTCGCGTATTCGCTGCCGTCGAGTGTGCGGGGCGCAATGTGGACGACGACCACCTCGGCATCGGGAGGAAACCCGACCGGCACGACGTCGAGCGAGCGGCAGTCGATGAGCAGCGCGCACCCCTCGACCGCGGCGGCGATGACGAGTTGATCCATGATCCCGCACGGAACCCCGGTCGCCCTGTGCTCGGCGGTGCGGCATCGCTGGGCGAGTTCGAGCGGAGGACCCGGGTCGCCGAGCGCGAGCGCCACGGCCACCTCGAGCGCGGCGCTGCTCGAGAGGCCGGACCCGAGGGGTACGTCGCTGGCCACCCACCCGCGGAATCCGACCTGCGGGCGGACCTGTTCGATCACCCCGGCCACATAGCGGCCCCACGAGGGTGTTGCCGAACGCGGATCGACGACGGCGAGCGGGAGATCGACGGTACCCGGGAGCTGACGAGATCCGAGGTGTACCCGGTCTCCACCAGGGCTGCCCTCGACGGTCGTCCAGCGGTCGATCGCCATCGGGAGCACCCACCCACCCGTGTAGTCGGTGTGGTCGCCGATCAGGTTCACCCGGCCCGGCGCACGGGCGACGACGGCACTCATGACAGTCCGAGGATGTCGGCGAAGCGCTCGAGCGCCACGAGGTCGAACGGTGCGCGCAGGGCGATGTTCACCTGATCCGCGCCAGCGTCGACGTACGCACCGATCCGGTCGACGATCTCGGTGGGACTCCCGGTGAGGACACCGGGGCGGACGCGTTCGCTGATCTTGCCGAACTGCTGGTGCAGGCTGTCCTCGGTGAAGGCGAGTCCGACATTGACCGCTCGGCGGATCTCGGTCGGCGGCCTGCCGACGTCGGCGCAGTGCGCGTCGAGTACGGCGTTCTTGTGGGCGAACTGATCGACCGACACGAATGGCACGTTCCAACCGTCGCCATGGCGTGCGGCGATGCGCAGGGTGCGTCGCTCACCTTGTCCACCGATCCAGATGGGAAGCTTGCGCTGGACCGGTCGTGGCTCGTTACGTGCAGCGACGACCGAGAAGTGGCGACCCGAGAAGCTCGTCTCCTCGTCGTGGAGCAGGCCGCGCAGCACGGTGACACCCTCCTCGAGCTGATCCATGCGCGTGCCGACAGGCGGGAAGTCGATGCCGTAGGCGGTGTACTCGACCTCTGCCCATCCGGCGCCGAGTCCCATCTGGGCGCGCCCACCGCTCAGGTGGTCGATCGCGGTGATGGCCTTGGCGAGCACTGCGGGGTGTCGATAGCCGATGCTGTAGACGAGGCAGGCGCATTGCACCTTCGTGGTCGCGCAGGCGAGGGCGGTATGCATCGTCACTGCTTCGAGACATGCAGCGTCCGTGGTCGAGCCGGTCGCCGCATAGAAGTGGTCCCACACGCTGATCCAGCCGAACCCGAGTTCCTCGATCCGGCGCCAGGCAGTGTGCAACTCGTCGGTGGAGGTGTGCTGGAGGCCGACGTGGACACCGAAGAGGGTCATGTTGCCGACGCTAGTCTCGAGTCATGGCACGTGCGTCGGTTGCGACTGGTATGGAACTCGAGTTCGAGACGTTCGGTTCGCCCGACGATCCCACACTGCTGCTCGTGATGGGGTTCACGGCGCAGTTGACCGCATGGGACGATGCCTTCTGCCATCGGCTGGCCGACGGCGGCCGTCACGTCGTTCGGTTCGACAACCGAGACTGTGGGCTGAGCACCAAGCTCGACGGGGTCGACGTCGATGTGCCCGCCGTGATGGCGGCCGCCTTCGCCGGCCTCGACGCGCCGCCGGTCCCGTACACGCTCAGCGACATGGCGGCCGATGCTGTCGGCCTCCTCGACCACCTCGGAGTCGATCGGGCCCATGTGATGGGCGCCTCGATGGGCGGCATGATCGCGCAGGTGATGGCGATCGAGCACCCGCACCGGGTGCGCAGTCTCATCTCGGTGATGAGTCAGCCGGGTGACCCCGATGTCGGTCAACCGACACCGGAGGCAGCCGCTGCGCTCCTCGATCCACCGCCCACCGAGCGCGAGGCCTACCTCGACTCGTCGGCCCGCTGGCTCACATGGGCCTCGCGTCGCTACGCCGACCCCGAACGGGTACGTCGCAACGCTGCCCGCGATTACGACCGCTCGTTCTATCCCGAGGGCGCACCGCGCCAACTCGCAGCCATCTACGCGAGCGGACGCCGATCGGACCGCCTGCGCGAACTGCGCGTCCCGACGCTCGTCGTGCACGGGCGAGACGACACGCTCATCACCCCGAGCGGCGGGTTCGCAACCGCCGACCTCATCCCCGGTGCGCACCTGCTGTACCTGTCCGACATGGGTCACGATCTCCCCGAGCCGCTGTGGCCGGTGATCATCGACGCGGTACTCACCCATACCGAGCAGGTATGAGCGGGCCGCTCGCCGGATATCGCATCGTCGAGATCGCCGGGATCGGGCCGGGCCCGTTCGCCGGGATGCTGCTCGCCGACATGGGGGCCGAGGTCGTACGCGTCGAGCGGACGCAGGCCGTTCGTTCCCCATTGCCCGAGGGTGCGCACTTCGATGTCATGTTGCGCGGCCGGCGCAATGTGGCCATCGATCTGAAGCATCCCGACGGTCTGGCTGTCCTGCTCGACCTCGTCGGTCGCGCCGACGGCCTGATCGAGGGGTTCCGGCCGGGTGTGATGGAGCGGCTCGGCGCCGGACCCGAGGTGTGTCTGGCCAGGAATCCGCGTCTCGTGTACGGGCGGATGACCGGCTGGGGACAGGACGGACCCTACGCGTCGGCTGCCGGTCACGACATCAACTACATCGCCCTCGCCGGCGCGCTCGCCCATATCGGTCGGGCCGGCGACCCGCCCGTTCCCCCGCTCAACCTGGTCGGCGACTTCGGTGGGGGTGGCATGTTCCTCGCGTTCGGCACGGTCTGCGCGCTCCTCGAGGCGCAGCGAACCGGTCTCGGTCAGGTCGTCGACGCGGCGATGGTCGATGGCTCCGCAGTGCTGATGAGCATGTTCTGGTCGTTCCGCAACGCCGGTCTGCACGACGAACACGCACGGGGGACGAATCTGCTCGACACGGGCGCCCATTTCTACGAGGTGTTCGAGTGTGCCGACGGCGCATATGTGTCGATCGGTTCGATCGAGCCGCAGTTCTACGCCGAGTTGCTGCGTCTGACCGGTCTCGCCGACGACGTCGAATTCGCCGCTCAGATGGACCGCGCCGCCTGGCCCCGACTGAAGGAGCGGCTCGCTGCGGTGTTCCGCACGCGCACGCGCGACGAGTGGTGTGCGGTGATGGAGGGGACCGACGTCTGTTTCGCGCCCGTGTTGACGATGTCGGAGGCGGCTCGTCATCCGCACAACCTCGAGCGCCGTACGTTCATCGAGGTCGCGGGCGCGCTCCAACCAGCACCAGCGCCACGCCTGTCGCGCACGCCGGCAGAAGTGACGCGGCCACCGGCCCATGCTGGCGCCGACACCCTCTCGGTACTTGCCGAATGGGGGATCAGCGACGACCGGGTCGCCGAACTCGTCGCGAGTGGCGCTGTCCGGCAGGCGTGATGGGCACACTCGTCAGCTTCCACGCTCACCCCGACGACGAGAGCATCCTCACTGGCGGCACCCTGGCGCGTGCGCACGCCGAGGGCCACCGAACGGTGCTCGTCGTCGCAACCGACGGCCGACACGGTGAGGTGCCCGCCGACCTCGCGCCCGGGGAGACCCTCATCGACCGTCGCCGTGCCGAGACGCTCCGGTCGGCCGCCGTCCTCGGTGTCGACCGCGTCGAGTGGCTCGGATATGCCGACAGCGGGATGACGGGCTGGCCGGAGAACGCTGCGGTGGAGGCGTTCGTGCAGGCGCCACTCGACGAGGCTGCGGCGCGCCTCGCGGCGATCCTTCGCGACGAGTCGGCCGATGTACTGACGATCTACGACTGGCACGGCAACTACGGACACCCCGATCACATCGCAGTGCACTCCGTCGGGCGTCGCGCAGCGGAACTGGCCGCGACCCCGGTGGTGTTCGAGGCGACGATGAATCGCGATGCGATGGTGCGCTTCACGGCGATGGCCCGTGAGGTGGGTGCAGCCTCCGAACCGGAGGGGGAGGACTGGGATCCCGAGGGTCCGGCCGACGACGGCAACCCGATGGGCATGCGCGAGTCGGAACTCACCCACGCGGTCGACGTCGCCGCGTTCGTGGCGCTCAAGCGCGAGTCGATCCGCTGCCACTCGAGTCAGATCACCGATGCAGGGTTCTTCGCCTCGATGCCCGACGAACTGTTCGCGGTGGCGTTCGGGACCGAGTGGTACATCCGCCACGGGGCCGACCACGCGCTGCGCCCTGGATGGCTGTTCGAGTGACCGTCCGACGGCTCTATCTCGTGCGGCACGGGCGTGCCGCGGCCGGCTGGGATGCCGATGTCGATCCGCCGATCGACGCGCTCGGTCGCCAGCAGGCGCGTGCCACCGCGGCGCACCTCGCACCGCGCGGCCCACTGCCGGTCGTGTCGAGTCCGCTGGCCCGGTGTCGACAGACCGCTGCGGTGATCGCCGACGAGTGGGATGTCGACATCCGCATCGAGCCCGGGGTCACCGAGATCCCCTCACCGGCAGGTGTCCCGATGGCTGATCGCGTCGAGTGGCTCCGCGCGGCGATGGCGAGCACATGGGCGTCGCTCGGCGAGCCGTACATCGGGTTCCGCGACGGGGTCGTCGCGGCCCTCTGCGCGCTGCACACCGACACCGTGGTGGTCAGCCACTTCGTCGCTCTGAACGCAGTGATCGGCGCTGCACTGGGTGATGACCGAGTCGTCATCCACCGACTCGACAACGCCTCGGTGACGGTGGTCGACATCGACGACGATGATCGGATCCACCTCGTCGAGGTGGGTCGCGAGGCCGACACGCTCATCAGGTGACCGTTCCGAGGGCGCACCGACTGACAGACTGCACCCATGGTCAGACGTACCGCCATGCTCGCCGTCGCCCTCACCCTTGCTGCGTGTACCGACGCCGCGAGCAGCGACACGACCTCGGTGTCCTCGACGACATCGTCGGTGCCGCCGTCGACCGAGACGACCGTGCCGCCCGCCACCACGTCCGCCGAGACGACAGCGGTGCCTTCGAGCACACTTCCGGCCGTCACCACGACGACACTGATCGGCGCACCGCTCGCGATGTCGGCCGAGGGCCTCGGTGGCGCGGTGTTCGGCGCCGACGCCGACGGGGTGATCGCCTATGTGCGGGCGATCCTCGGCGCACCGACGTCGGACTCGGGGTGGGACGACCCCACGTCGACCGGTGCGCCGTGTCCGGGTACCCAGGTGCGGTTCGTGTCGTGGAACGACCTGACGCTGTTCTTCACCGACGAGTCGTTCGTGACATCCGGGGTTCGCCACTTCGCGTCGTTCACCTACGGGCCGGCATTCGGTTCGCAGATCCGTCCTGCGGGGATCGTCACCGTCGCGGGTGTTGGCGTCGGTGCCACGGTGCGTGAACTGCGCGCCGTGTATCCGGCGGGTCTGCTCGAGCCTGGCGACGACATGTTCGCTCCCACGTTCCTCATCGAGCAGGGGCTCGTGGCCTTCCTCACCGACTCCGATTCCGGCGGGTTCGCCACGTCGTTCGTGGGTGGATTCGGCTGCGGTGAGTAGGGTCGCCGAGGTGGTGGCGACCGGACTCGAGGCAACGGCGAACCTTCACGAGGCGTGGGGGTGGGTCGTCGTCGTCGGCAACGCGCTTGCCGGACTGTGGGCTCTTGCCGCGCACCGGGTCGTCGGTCTGCGCAGCCGGGCGCTGTGGTGGTTCACCGGAGCCGCCCAGACGACCGTGTTCGTGCAGGTCGTGCTCGGGGCCGTACTCGTCGGCCGCTACGAGGTGCCCCTGCCGCAGTTCCACGCGTTCTACGGCTTCGTCGGGATCATCGCCGTGGCGATCATCTACAGCTATCGCACCCAGATGCGCCACCGCCTGTACCTGCTGTACGGCCTCGGCGGATTGTTCGTGATGGGTCTCGGGATCCGGGCGATGCTCGTCGCGAGTTGACGTCGCTCAGAGCGCGCCGGTGAGCTCGCCGAGCTGGGCGCGCAGCTCGTCGGGGAGACGCTCACCGAAGGTCTCGAAGTGGGCTTCGATCTGGGGGAGTGCTGCCCGCCACCCGTCGGCGTCGAGCGACAGCAGGGCTTCGAGGTCGGCTCGGTCGATGCTGAGGCCGCCGACGTCGAGCGCCTCCGGTGTCGGCAGGTAGCCGATCGGGGTCTCGATCGCCTCGGCGGTGCCGTCGATACGCTCGAACACCCACTTCAGCACACGACTGTTCTCACCGAACCCCGGCCACAGGAACCGGCCGTCCTCGTCGCGGCGGAACCAGTTGACGAAGAAGATCGACGGGAGTGCGGTGCCGTGGCCGCGGTGGCCGATCGCCAGCCAATGGCGGAAGTAGTCGGCCATGTTGTACCCACAGAAGGGCAGCATGGCCATCGGGTCGAAGCGCAGGTGGCCGACGGCGCCCTGCTGGGCGGCGGTGGTCTCGCTCGCCATGATGCTGCCGAGGAACACGCCGTGCTCCCAGTCGAAGGCCTGGGTGACGAGCGGCACGGTCGTGCGGCGGCGCCCCCCGAAGAGGATCGCGCTGATCGGCACCCCGGCGGGATCCTCCCACTCGGGTGCCATGCTCGGGCACTGCGACGCCGGTGCGGTGAAGCGAGCGTTCGGATGTGCTGCGGGAGTGTCGGTCTCCGGGGTCCAGTCGCTGCCGCGCCAGTCGATCGCACGGGGAGGACGTGTGTCGGTCATGCCCTCCCACCACACGTCACCGTCGTCGGTGAGGGCGGTATTGGTGAAGATGCAGTTGCCCCACAGGGTGTGCATCGCATTGGCGTTCGTCTCGTAGCCCGTTCCCGGGGCGACACCGAAGAAGCCGGCTTCGGGGTTGATCGCATAGAGGCGTCCGTCGGCGCCGAACTTCATCCAGCAGATGTCGTCGCCGATGGTCTCGGCACGCCAGCCGGGGATCGTCGGCGCGAGCATGGCGAGATTCGTCTTCCCGCACGCGCTCGGGAACGCTGCGGCGATGTACTTGCTCTCGCCGGCCGGATTGGTGAGCTTCAGGATCAGCATGTGCTCGGCGAGCCACCCGTCGTCGCGGGCCATCACCGAGGCGATGCGCAGGGCGAAGCACTTCTTGCCGAGGAGGGCGTTTCCGCCGTAGCCCGAGCCGTAACTCCAGATCTCGCGGGTCTCGGGGAAGTGGACGATGTACTTGTTGTCGGGATTGCACGGCCATGCGACGTCGGAGTCGTCGGGGCCGAGCGGTGCGCCGACCGAGTGCACGCATGGCACCCATTCGGCGTCGCCGAGCACGTCGAGTGCGGCCTGGCCCATCCGGGTCATGATCCGCATGCTCACGGCGACGTACGCGCTGTCGGTGAGCTGCACCCCGATATGGGCGATCGGTGAGCCGAGCGGTCCCATGCTGAAGGGCACGACGTACATCGTCCGTCCCCGCATGGCGCCGGCGTAGAGCTCGAGGAGGTCGGCGCGCATCTCGGCGGGTTCACGCCAGTTGTTGTTCGGGCCGGCGTCGGCCGGATCGGCCGAGCAGATGAACGTGCGGTCCTCGACCCGGGCCACGTCTCCCGGGTCGCTGTGGGCCCAGTAGCTGTTCGGACGCTTTGCCTCGTCGAGGCGGGTGAAGGTGCCCGAGTCGACGAGCGCCCCGCAGAGGCGGTCGTACTCGTCGGCCGAGCCGTCACACCAGTGGATCGACGCCGGCTGGAGGACTGCTGCCCACTGTGCGACCCAGCCCTTCAGGCGCTCGTTGGCGGTGGTTGCGGCCATGTCCGAAGTCTGCCAACCCCGGAGCGGACGGTGAAAGTCGGACGGGGATCAGGCCCCGGGTGTTTCCATGTCGCGTTCGCTGCCGAGGCGCACGCGTGTCGCCATACCGCGCTCGTCGAGGTCGAACACGACCCGCTGGCCCTGGCGCAGCATCCGGAAGATGGACTCGGCGAGGGCGTCGGCGGCGAGGTCGATCTCGGCGAGGTCCGTGTCACGGACCACGATGCCGTCACCGCTCGACGGGTCGTAGCTCTTGACGACGCCCTGCACGGCCGACTCAGCCGGCCTTGACGATCTTGCCGCTCTTGATGCAGCCCGTGCAGACGTGCAGACGACGGGGCGTGCCACCGACCAGGGCCCGCACCCGCTGGATGTTGGGATTCCACCGCCGCTTGGTGCGGCGATGCGAGTGCGACACGTTCATGCCCCAGCTGGGGCCCTTCCCGCACACTTCACAGACAGCTGCCATGGCGGGCGAGGTTACCAGCCGACCTGCGGCTTCGCTCCTGCCCGGCGGCCGGTGCCTCACTAGTCTGGCCCCGTGCGCACCCTCGAACGGCTGAGCCCCGATGCGTTGCGGCACACGGTGATCACCTTCCGCGACACGATGCGCGCCCACGCCCCGGGGATCAACCGGCTGAACGTCTATCCGGTCCCCGACGGCGACACGGGCACCAACATGGCTCGCACGCTCGACGCGGTCGTCGCCGAGCTCGAGCAGGCCCCCGAGGGTCTCGCGTCGACCTGCGACGCCATCAGCCACGGCAGTCTCATGGGGGCCCGGGGCAACAGCGGCGTCATCCTGTCGCAGATCCTGCGTGGTCTCGCCTCGACCATGAAGGGAGCCACCGAAGGGACGGCGACCAAGGTGGCCGAGGCGCTCACGGCCGCGAGCACGGCCGCGTATCAGGCGGTGCTCAAGCCGATCGAGGGAACGATCCTCACCGTGGTGCGTGAGTCTGCCGATGCCGCCCGCGAGGCGGCAGAGCGTGGCGAGACCCTGGCCGGGGTCCTGCGTGCCGCTCGCACGGCGGGCCGACATGCACTCGACCGCACACCCGAGATGCTGCCGGTGCTGAAGGAGGCCGGTGTCGTCGATGCGGGCGGGGCGGGGTTCCTGCTGTTCCTCGATGCGGCGCTCCACGTGGTCGACGGCGAACCGCTCCCCGAGCCGCCGACGATCGAGGGGCCGACCCCCGAGCAACTCGACGCGGTTGCGCATCGATCCGCTGGCGAGGGGGTCGACGTCAGCGAGCTGCGTTACGAGGTCATGTACTTCCTCGACCTCGTCGACGACTCGATCGACGATTTCAAGCACCGCTGGGGCGACATCGGCGACTCGATCGTCGTCGTCGGTGGTGACGGCCTGTGGAACTGTCACGTGCACACCAACGACGTCGGTGCCGCCATCGAGGTGGCGCTCGACCTCGGAGGTCGGCCGCGCAAGATCAGGGTCACCGACCTGTTCGAGGAGGTCGCCGAGGAGCACCGTCAGCGCGAACTCGCGATGGGTGACGCGCACGTCGTGCGGCCGGGCGGTGGGCTGCCACCGGTCACGTGTGCCGTGGTCGCCGTGGCGAGCGGGCCGGGACTCGCCGAGTTGTTCGGTGGGCTCGGGGTGCAGGGTGTCGTCAGCGGTGGGCAGACGCTCAACCCGAGTACGGCCGAGCTGCTCGCCGCGGTGGGGGCGGTGAATGCGACCGAGGTGGTCGTCCTGCCCAACAACAAGAACATCATCCCCGTCGCCGAGCAACTCGACGGACTCACCGAGAAGCGGGTCGTCGTCGTGCCGACGACCTCGATGCCCGAAGCGCTCGCAGCGCTCGTCGTGTACGACCCCGAGGCGGGGGCCGAGGCGAATGTCGCGGCGATGTCGTCGTCGGCTGCCGCGATGGCCACCGGAGAGGTGACCCGTGCCGTGCGGTCGACCTCGACACCTGCCGGCGCCGTCGCCGAAGGTGACTGGATCGGCATCGCCGGCGGTGCGACACCGGGCGGTGAGCGCGGCATCGTGTCGATCGCCGGCTCGCTCGATGCGGCGGTCACAGGACTGCTCGAGGTGATCGTCGGTCCAGAGGCGGAACTGCTGACCATCGTGACCGGCGTCGACGTCGCACCCGGCGGCGACGGCGCGGTGCGTGGGTGGCTCGCCGAGCATCGCCCCGACGTGGAGGTCGAGGTGCACGTCGGCGGTCAACCGCTCTACCCGTACCTGTTCGGCGTGGAATGAGCCCGCTCACGCTGCGCGACCTCGCCGGACTCGGGGTCGACCGGCTGAAAGGAGTGGGTGAGCGGCGACTCGAGGGGCTCCGCGAGATCGGCATCGAATCGGTGCTCGATCTCTTGACCACGTATCCACGCCGGTGGGTCGATCGTTCCAACGAGTGTCGGGTGAGCGACCTGCGACCCGGCGAGGAAGCCCTCGTCCTCGTCACGGTGCGCAGCGTGTCGAGCCGCCAGGCGCGCAACCGACGCACGATCGTCGAGGCGGTGGTGGGCGACGGCAGTGGTCGTCTGCACATCGTGTTCTTCAATCAGCCGTGGCGTGCCCGACAGCTGCGCGAGGGCCTCCAGGCGGCGCTGTACGGCAAGGTCGAGTTGTACCGCGGTGGTCTGCAGATGACCAATCCGATCGTCGACCTCATCGGTGATCGCACCGGCCGGATCGTTCCCATCTATCCGCAGAGCGAGAAGTCCGGCCTGACGACGTGGGATCTCGCCGGGTGGATCGAGGATGCCCTGCACAAGTGCGAGCCGCGTGGCATCGCCGACCCGGTGCCCGAGGAGATCCGCGGGAGACTCGGACTCCTCGGTCGCCACGAGGCCATGTCCGCCATTCACCGTCCCGACACGATGGCCGAGCAACGCGAGGCGCGTCGTCGACTCGCCTTCGACGAGTTGCTCCGGGTGCAGACGGTGCTCGTGGTGCGCAAGCGGGCGATCGAACGCGAGTCGAAGGGGATCCGCCACGTCGTCGATGGCCCGCTCGTCGACCGCCTCCGTGCCCTTCTCCCGTACGCGCTCACCGGTGCACAGCAGCGAGCGATCACCGAGATCGGTCGCGATCTCGCCGGTCCGCACCCGATGCACCGACTCCTCCAGGGCGATGTCGGTGCCGGTAAGACGGTCGTCGCCGTCGCTGCGATGCTCGTCGCAGTGCAGGGTGGGCACCAGGGCGCGCTCATGGCGCCGACCGAGGTGCTCGCCGAGCAGCATGCCGCCGGGGTCAGTCGTCTGCTCGGCGGCATGACGGTGCCCGACCCGGCCAACCTGTTCGGTGACCGCCCTTTGCGCGTCGAGTTGCTCACGAACCGCGTCACCGGCGCCGAACGTCGTGACGTGCTTGCCGGCCTCGCCGATGGTTCGGTCGACCTCGTGATCGGTACCCATGCCCTCATCCAGGAGGGTGTGCAGTTCCGCAGCCTCGGTGTCGTCGTGGTCGACGAGCAGCACCGGTTCGGGGTCGAGCAGCGCGCCGCACTGCGTCGCAAGGGCGACGCGGTCCCCGACGTCCTCGTGATGACCGCCACGCCGATCCCGCGCACGGCCGCGATGACCGTGTACGGCGACCTCGACGTGACCGTCCTCGACGAACTGCCACCCGGTCGCACGCCGATCGTCACCCGGTGGGCGAACGGCCCGCTGATGGAGCAGGCCGCCTGGTCGGCCGTGCGCGACGAGGTCGCAGAGGGCCGTCAGGCCTATGTGGTGTGTCCCCTGATCGACGAGAGCGACAAGCTCGAGGTGGCGAGTGCGCAGGCAACATTCGACCGACTCGCCTCAGCCGAACTGTCCGACCTTCGTCTCGGACTGCTCCATGGACGAATGGCCGCGGCCGAGAAGGACTCGGTGATGGAGCGCTTCCGTGCCGGCGACATCGACGTCCTCGTGGCCACCACGGTGATCGAAGTCGGTGTCGACGTGCCCAACGCCACCGTCATCGTCGTACTCGATGCCGACCGGTTCGGGATCGCCCAACTGCACCAGCTACGTGGGCGTGTCGGACGTGGTGTGCACGCGTCGCAGTGCTGGCTCGTGACCGCGCACACCGAAGGTGACAGCCCGCGCCTCGAGGCCCTCGTCGCCTCGACGGATGGATTCGAGCTCGCCGAGATCGATCTCGACCTGCGCGGTGAGGGCACGTTGATGGGTGCCGCGCAGAAGGGGCGTAGTGACCTCCGGCTGGCGTCCCTGCGACGTGATCGTGACCTGGTCGCCGAGGCGCGCCGTGCTGCGTTCGAGATCGTCGACGTCGACCCCCTCCTCGTCGAACATCCGGTGCTGCGCGACGAACTGCGACTGTTGTTCACCGACGACGACGTCGAGTTCCTGCTGCAGAGTTAGTCCTCGGGCAGGACGAGGTCCCATCGGTCGAGGCAGTCAGGACAGCGGTAGGCGACGATGTCGCCGGGCTCCCACAGCCCATCCTCGGGTGGCGCGGTGAGCAGATGGCACGTGCCGCCGCAGTCGACACACTCGATAGTGGGTTCGGGCACGGGCACACTCGTAGTCTGGCGGTCGTGCGTGTGGTCGCGGGTGAGTTCGGTGGGCGACGACTCGTGGCACCCGGCGGTGTGGCGACCCGTCCCACCACCGACAAGGTGCGTCAGGCGGTCTTCAATGCGCTCGACAGCATGGGGGTCGTCGAGGGTGCGCTCGTCGTCGATCTCTACGCCGGTTCGGGGGCCGTGGGCCTCGAGGCGCTCAGTCGTGGGGCGGCGCACTGCACATTCGTCGAGCGCGACCGTGGGGCACTCGATGCGCTGCGGATGAATATCGAGTCGCTGCGCGTCGCCGACCGATGCACGGTCATCGCCGCCGACGTGCTGGCGTGGCTGCCCTCGGCGCCGTCGGTCGACCTCGTGTTCGTCGATCCGCCGTACGCCGCGGTCGACTGGCCGGGCCTGCTCGGACTCCTCGCTCGCGCAGGGCTCGTCATCGCCGAGTCCGACCGAGAGGTTGCGGCACCGGCGGGCTGGGAGTCGGTGCGCAGTCGCCGCTACGGACGGACGTGGGTGACCTTCCTCCGGCCCTGACGGCTAGCGTGTCGCCCACATGGCCACCGTCCTCTATCCGGGCAGTTTCGACCCGCTGCACCTCGGTCACGTCGATGTGATCGAGCAGTCGGTGGCCCTGTTCGGCAAGGTCGTCGTCGGGGTGATGCACAACCCGTCCAAACAGGGTGGGATGTTCTCGGCCCAGCAGCGCACCGAGATGATCCGGGCGAGCATCTCGTACCTGCCGTCGGTGAAGGTCACCGCCTTCAGCGGTCTCGCCGTGGATGCGGCCAAACAGGTACGCGCTGCGTTCATCGTCAAGGGCCTGCGGACCGGCGGTGACTTCGAGGTCGAGCAGCAGATGGCCCACACCAACCACGCCGTGAGCGGTGTGCGAACGGTCTATCTTCCCTGTAACCCAAGTCTGGTGAGCATCTCGAGTCGCTTCATCCGCGAGATCGCCGAGTTCGGGGGAGATGTCACATCACTCGTCCCGGGTCCTGTCGCCGCTGGCCTCGCGTCGCTGTTCCCGCCGTCTGAGAGGAGGTCGCGATGACCTACGACCACGAGTACGAGGACGAGTACGCCGACGACTCGTACGAGGACTCCGATGCCTACGTCCGCACGACGAACGGGTACGTCGGTGATGCCGAGTCGCTGCTGCGCCGCGCCATCGACGTCATCGCGACCGCCCCGACAATGCCGCTGTCGTCGTCGCCCAGGATCGACCGCGACGAGATCATCGAGTTGCTCGAGGAGTGTCTCCATCGACTGCCCGAGGAGATGCGCCACGCCCGCTGGATGATCAAGGAGCGTCAGGAGTTCGTGGCCAAGACGCGTCGCGAGGCCGACGAACTGCTCGAGGCCGCGCGGGTGCAGGCCGAGCGCATGGTGCAGCGCACCGAGGTCGTCCGTGCCGCCGAACAGCGGGCACGCCAGGTCAGCGAAGCGGCTGATGCCGATGCCCGACGCCTGCGCCACGAGACCGAGGATTTCCTCGATCAGCGGCTGGCGAGCTTCGAGATCCTCCTCGATCGGTTGAGCAAGACCGTGCAGGCCGGTCGGTCGAAGTTGAACATCGGGGTCGGCAAGGTGCGCGAAGAAGTCGCCGAGCCGGTCGACGACCTCTCGATGGGATTCTTCGACCAGGATCGCTGAATCGTGGCCGACCCGCTGGTCGTCAACGTCGTCGAACTGCTCCGCCGACCGGGTACGGAACGGACGGTCGAGTGCGCCACGACGCTCGTCGACGTCGACGTCGCCGATGACCGTTTCGATCCCGAGGCAGCGGTGGCGGTCGGCCTGCACCTCGAGTCGCTCACCGACGGCGTGGTCGTCGACGGCACCGTGCGTGTGCCGTGGCGGGGGATCTGCCGCCGATGCCTTCTCCCGGTCGAGGGTGTTGCGGTCGGCGAGGTGCACGAGCTGTACCAGCGTGTTCTGACCGATCCCGATGCCTTCGAACTCGTGGGTGACCAGATCGACCTGCGCCCCCTCGTGCGCGAGGTGGCCCTCCTCGAGGCGCCACTGTCGCCGCTGTGCCGGGAGGACTGTGCCGGGCTGTGCCCTCTGTGCGGGGTCGACAAGAACCGCACCCCGTGTACGTGCGTCACTGAGGCGACCGACCCGCGCTGGGCGGCCCTCGACGACTGGCGCGACGGCGGGTAGCGGTGGTGGGTCGGCGCCGCTAGCCTTTCGGGGTCCCGAGGGAGTGTCCCTCGCCAGCGCCGGGAGTCGTCATGGCCGTTCCCAAGAAGAAGAAGTCGAAGTCCAAGACGCGTAGCCGGCGCGCCGGGAACTGGCGACTCGCCGCACCCGCGCGGAGCATCTGCCCGCGGTGCGCGAACGCCAAGGTGCCCCACACGGTGTGCCCGAGTTGCGGCTGGTACCGCGACCGCGAAGTCATCGCCGTCGACTGAGCCCATGCTGCCCGTCGCCGTCGACGTGATGGGCGGAGACCGCGCCCCCGACGAGATCCTCGCCGGTGCGCACCGGGCCGCCGAGGCCGGGGTGCCCGTGGTGCTCGTCGGCCCGGGCGATCTCGCCGGTGCCGGTTCGCTGCCATTGCTCGAGGCGAGCGAAGTCATCGCCATGGACGAAGACCCGGCCCAGGCGGTGCGACGCAAGAAGGACTCGACCCTCGTGCGAGCGGCAGAGGCCGTGCGCGACGGGCGGGCGAGCGCCATGGTGTCGGCGGGGAACACGGGTGCGGCGATGGCCGCTGCCCTCCTGCGGATGGGGCGACTCAAGGGGGTCAGTCGTCCGGCGATCGCCACGCCGATCCCCGTGCCGGGACATGTGCCGAACGTCCTGCTCGATGCAGGGGCCAACGCCGAGGTGCAGCCGAACTGGCTCGTCCAGTTCGCCCGCATGGGGTCGATCTACGCCCGCCATCGGTTCGATGTGGCGACGCCACGTGTCGGCCTGCTGAGCATCGGCGAGGAGCCGGGCAAGGGCGACTCGCTGCGCAAGGAGACCTTCGAGCTGCTCGCTACGGCGGACGGCATCGACTTCGTCGGCAATGTCGAGGGCCGTGATCTGATGCGCAAGACGGCCGACGTCATCGTCACCGACGGGTTCACGGGCAATGTCGCGCTCAAGGCGCTCGAGGGTGGCATGAGAACACTCTTCGCCGCGCTGCTCGAGGCCTTCGGCGCCGATCCGGCACTGCGCGTCCATGCCGATGCGCTGATGCCCGCGTTGCTGCCGCTCCATGCCGAGATGAGTCCCGACACCTATGGCGGCGCAGTACTCCTGGGGGTCGACGGTGTGTGCATCATCAGTCACGGATCGTCGGGGGCGACGGCCATGCACCATGCGATCACGCTCGGCCACGAGATGGCCGAACGTGGCGTCGTCGCCGAGATCGCTGCGGCGTTCGCCGCCGCCTGACATCGGGCGACGCTAAGGTCACGCTGTCGGACCGTTGCACCGAGGAGGACCACCGTGCCCGCCGAGACCCACGTCGAACGTGACCCCATCGATCGCCGCGAGATCGTCGAGATCGTCCGCGCATCACTCGCCGACATCCTCGAGATCGACCCGGCCTCGATCAGCGAGGGCCAGTCGTTCGACGATCTCGACGCCGACTCGCTGGCCCTGATCGAACTCGTCGACGCGCTCGAGAACGAGTTCGCCGAGCGCTCCGTCGGGTTCCGCATCGAGGACGAGGATCTCGCCGATCTGAAGACAGTGCGCGACGCGGTCGACTTCGTCCACGACCGGGTCGTGGGCGCCTGACGACCCGCAACGACCGCATTCGGTCGATCGCTGCGCTCGAGGCGCATCTCGGCCATTCGTTCTCCGACCCGGCGCTGCTCGAAGAAGCCCTCGCCCATCGCAGCTGGTGTGCCGAGGCCGGCGGGCGTCCGAGCAACGAACGCCTCGAGTACCTCGGCGACGCAGTGCTCGGCTGGGTCGTCGCCGAACTCGCCTTCCGACGACATCTCGACGTCGCCGAGGGGCGGCTGACCGATTTGCGCAAGTCGGTCGTGAATGCGACCACCCTGGCCGCCGTCGCCGCCGAGATCGGCCTCGGTCCGTGTCTGCTGCTCGGGCGCGGCGAGGACGCGGCAGGCGGCCGCCACAAGCCGAGCATCCTCAGCGATGCGCTCGAGGCCGTCGTCGGTGCGGTGTACCTCGATGCGGGTGTGGATGCGGTGTTCGGGGTGGTCGATCGCCTCCTCGGTGGCCGCATGGCCTCGGCGCGCTCCGATCACAAGACCGCGCTGCAGGAGGTGGTCGCCCGACGCGGCGACGACGTGCCGATGTACGCGATCGTCGAGTCGGGACCCGATCACGACAAGCACTTCACCGCCACGGTGGCGGTGGGTGGCCGGGTGTTGGGGGAGGGTGCGGGGCGCTCGAAGAAGGCCGCCGAGCAGCAGGCTGCCGCACGAGCCCTCGAGGCGCTCGACGAGGGGGGTTGAGCGGTGCCCGAGCTCCCTGAGGTGGAGACCGTGCGACGCGGGCTCGAGCGGGTGTTGGTCGGGCGGCGAATCACGGCCGTCGAGGTCGGTCGCGAGCGCACGGTCCGGCGTACGTCGCGTGAGGCCCTCGTCGCCGGGCTGACCGCGACGACCGTCACGGCCGCCCGGCGGCGGGGCAAGTACCTGCTGTGCCCGCTCGACTCGGGTGACGAGTTGATGATCCACCTGCGGATGAGCGGTCGGCTCCTCGCGGCCGCTGCCGGCGCGCCTCGCCCGGCGCACACCCATGTCGTGTTGCACCTCGATCCGGCGACCGACTCGAGTGGCGAACTGTGGTTCGTCGATCCGCGCACCTTCGGCGAGATGGTGGTGTTCGACCCCGACCGACGCGACGTGGAGGTTCCCGAACTCGGGCGCCTCGGGGTCGACCCGGTCGTCGACGGGCTCGACCGGGACACCTTGGCCAGCCTGCTCGCCGCACGACGCGGACGGCTCAAGGCGGTGTTGCTCGACCAGCACGTGGTGGCGGGGATCGGCAACATCTACGCCGACGAGACCCTCCACCGTGCCCGGCTGCGACCCGACCGCCGGGCCGACACGCTGTCCTCGCGCGAGGTCGGGCGGCTCCACGGATCGCTGCTCGAGGTGCTCGAGGAGGCGATCGAGGCGGGTGGCAGCACCCTCGACGACACCCAGTACGTCGATCCGGAGGGCCGGCACGGCTGGTTCCAGGTGCACCACCTCGTCTACGGCCGGGCGGGCCAGCGCTGTCTGAGCTGTGGCCGGGCCGACATCGTCCGCTCCGTCGAGGCTGGCCGGACCACCTCGTGGTGCCCCCGCTGTCAGCGCTGAGCGCCCGGTTGGGCCATTTCGGGGCGCCGTGTAGGGTCGCGCCGCCGTGTTCTTGAAGTCCCTCACCCTCAAAGGATTCAAGTCGTTCGCCGACCCGACGACCATGCACCTCGAGCCGGGGGTCACCGTCGTCGTCGGGCCGAACGGATCGGGCAAGTCGAACGTCGTCGACGCCATCGCGTGGGTCCTCGGTGCGCAGGCGCCGAGTGCCGTGCGCAGTCAGAAGATGGACGATGTCATCTTCGCCGGCACTGCCCGTCGTCCCGCCCTCGGTCGCGCCGAGGTCGTGCTCACCCTCGACAACTCCGCAGGTCTCCTGCCGATCGAGTTCACCGAGGTCACCGTGAGCCGCATCCTGTTCCGCAGCGGTGAGAGCGAGTACGCGATCAACGGCGTGCCGTGTCGCCTGCTCGACGTCCAAGAACTGCTCAGTGACGCCGGCGTCGGGCGACAGCAGCACGTGATCGTCAGCCAGGGGCAGATCGACGCAGTCCTCAACGCCAGGCCCGAGGATCGCCGCGCGATCATCGAGGAGGCTGCAGGCGTCCTGAAGTTCCGCAAGCGCAAGGAGAAGGCAGAGCGGCGCCTCGACGCGACCGAGTCGAGCCTGCTGCGCGTACAAGACCTCTTGCGCGAAGTGCGTCGTCAACTGCGGCCGCTCGAGCGTCAGGCGGATGCGGCCCGCCGCCACGGTGACCTCGTCAGCGAATTGGATGCGTTGCGGATCCATCTCGCCGGGCGCGACATCGCTGCCCAGCGTGCTCGCCTCGCGGGGCTGGCTGCAGAACGCGTCGCTGCGGATTCGGGTTTCACGGCGCTGCGCGACGAGTTGGCGTCACTCGAGCGAACCGTGGTGGAAGCCGAAGCCGAGTTGACGGCGCGTGGTGATACCGACCTCGGCGACGAGACGGTGCGCGTCGAGCAACTCCGCGAGCGAGCACGAGGTCTGGCGGCGGTTCTCGTCGAGCGTCGTCGGTCGATGGAGCGTGACCGCGGGCAGCTGATGGACAGTGGGGTGATCGCCAACCTCGAGGCCGACGCGCAACGCCTGCGCGACGACCTCGCCGTCGCCGAGCGCGAATTGGCCGCCCTCGGACC
>JBJSXI010000104.1:0-16750 GCA_046086305.1 Ilumatobacteraceae bacterium | reverse complement strand
TGGTCCCAGTGCAGGTGGCTGAGCAGACACACGCCGCGGAAGCTGCCGTCGACAGGGAGGGACTGGGCGAGATACCGCGCGCCCGTTCCGATGTCGAAGAACATCGTCGGCGCAGATGGGATGCGCACCGAGACGCACGAGGTGTTGCCGCCGTAGCGCGCGACATCGGCTCCGTCGCACGGCGTCGACCCCCGGACGCCGTGGAACGCGACGCTCATCGACCCGCCCGCCACGTGCGAACCGTACGACCACATGGGCGGTGGCGTAAATGGCCGGCTCCCGTGACCTGCGTCGCACCGGGTACCGTGCGGCCGTGGGCGCCATCACCCGACGTGCCGTGCAGGCCAACGGCGTCGACTTCCACCTCCTCGAGGCCGGCTCGGGTCCGCTCGCCCTGTGCCTGCACGGCTTCCCCGACACGGCCCACACCTGGCGCCATCTGCTGCCCGCGCTGGCGCGCGCCGGGTTCCATGCGGTTGCTCCCTTCCAACGCGGGTATGCGCCATCGTCGGTGCCCGACGATGGGCGTTACCAGAGTGGGGTGCTCGCCGCCGACGCCGACGCGCTCCACGACGTCCTCGGTGGCGACGGTGACGCCGTGGTCATCGGCCACGATTGGGGCGCGGCGGGTGCACACGGTGCTGCGGTGCTGTCACCCGAACGCTGGCGACGCGTGGTGACGATGGCCGTGCCGCCCGGCCCGGCACTCGGTGCAGCGCTACTCGGCGACCTGGCCCAGTTGAAGCGCAGTTGGTACATGTTCTTCTTCCAGACACCATTCGCCGAGATGATCGTGTCCGCACGTGATCACGCGTTCATCGACATGCTGTGGCGCGACTGGTCACCCGGGTTCGCCCCGGACACCGACGAGGTGAAGCGGTCGCTCGCCGATGGTGCCCACCTGAGTGCGGCGCTCGGCTACTACCGGGCAACGCTCGGGAACGGATTGCGTGACCCGGCCCTCGAGCAGGCGCAGGTGGCGACCCAGGAGTACCCCACGCAGCCGCTGCTCTATCTGCACGGGCGCAACGACGGGTGCGTCGGCGTATCGGTCGTCGAAGCGGCGAGGTCGACGATGCCCGCGCACGTCGATGTGCGAGTGATCGACGGTGCCGGACACTTCCTGCACCTCGAGCATCCCGACCTCGTCGAGCAGCACATCCTCGGATTCCTGACATGAACGCGACCACGCTCCCCGATGGACTCGTCGTTGTCGTCAAGCGCGACTGTGCGACATGCCGCATGGTCGAACCGGTGTTGCGCGAGATGGTCGAGCGCGGGGTGCCGCTCGTGGTCGTCTCCCAGGACGATCCCACCTTCCCATCGGCACCGATCCCGATCCACGATGCCGATCTGGCCCTCAGTTGGCGTCACGACATCGAGACGGTGCCCACGGTCTTGCGTATCGCGGGCGGCACGGAGGTCGAGCGCACCGTGGGTTGGCACCGCGACGACTGGCGGCGACTCACCGGGATCGACGATCTCGGCAGCGACCTCCCGGAATCTCGACCGGGATGCGGGTCGATGTCGGTGGATCCCGATCGAGTCGATGCGCTGCGCGCCAGGTTCGAGGGCGGACGACTGCGGAGTCGACGGATAGATCTCGCCGAGCACGATGACGACATCGAGATGATGTTCGCCCGCGGCTGGACCGACGGCCTTCCGGTCGTCCCGCCCACCGAGGAGCGGGTACTGCGGATGCTCGAGGGAACCGACCGCGATCCGGCCGAGGTCGTCGCCATCGTCGCCCCCGACCTCGTCGAGGTGACGGTCGAGAAGGTCGCCGTCAATGCGGTGATGGCCGGGTGTCGACCCGAGTTCCTGCCATGGGTGCTCACCGCGGTCGAGGCGGTCTGCACCGACGAGTTCAACATCCACGGGGTGCTCGCCACCACCATGCCCGTCGGTCCGGTGATCGTCTGCAATGGCATCGGCACGCAATCGATCGGCATGAACGGTGGCGTCAACGCACTCGGACAGGGGAATCGGGCCAATCTCACCATCGGCCGGGCCGTGCAACTGGTCGTGCGCAACGTCGGTGGCGGCCGTCCGGGTGAGGTCGACCGGGCCACACACGGACATCCGGGCAAGGTGACGTTCTGCTTCGCCGAACGCGAGGACGACTCACCGTTCACCCCACTCTCGGTGTCTCGAGGTATTCCGCACGGGGTCGACGCCGTCACCGTCTTCGCCGGCGAAGGTCCCCGGGTGGTGGTCGATCAGAAGGCTCGCAGCGCCGACGAGCTCGCCACCGCGTTCGCCGCATGCCTGCGCACGTCGCACAGCCCCAAGCTCGTCCTTGCCTTCGACGTCATCCTCGTGGTCGGCCCCGAGCACGCTCGCGTGTTCGCCGAGGCCGGCTGGGACCGCGATCGGCTCGTCGCCGAGCTGCACGACCGACTGCAGATCCACGGGAGCGATCTCGTCACGGGCGCTGCGGGGATCGCCGACGGCATCGACCACCGTTTTGCTGATCTCACCCTGCCCAAATTCCGTCCCGGCGGGATCCTGGTGGTCCATGCCGGTGGCGGCGCAGGTCTGTTCTCGGCCATCATCGGAGGGTGGGCGAACGGAGCGATGGGCTCCGAGCCCGTGACGAGGGAGGTCGCACGATGAGCGCCACGGTGAACGGCCCACGACGGGTCCTCGACCCGACGGGAGAGCGCTCGGTGCCCCACCGCGAGCCCCTCGCGCGGCCCGGCAGCCTCGCCGGTCAGGTCGTCGGCCTGCTCGACATCAGCAAGCCGCGCGGCGACGTGTTCCTCGACCGGCTCGCCGACCGGCTCGCCGCGACCGGGGCCGAGGTGCGGCGTTTCCGCAAGCCGACGTTCACCAAGCCTGCGCCGGTCGACCTGCGTCACGAGATCGCCGCCCAGTGCACCCTCGTCATCGAGGCGCTGGCCGATTGAGGCAGTTGTACGTCGTGCAGTGTGCACGACATCGCTGATCTCGAACTCCGCGGTGTGCCCGGTGTGTTCGTCGCGTCGGCCGAATTCGTCGATGCCGCGTCCGCTCAGGCAGTCGCCCTCGGATTTCCCGGCGTCCATCGAGTCTTCACACCACATCCCATCCAGGACCGCACCGACGACGAGATGCGCGCGTATGCGGATGCCGCCTTCGACGCGATCGTCGCGGCCGTGACGGCCGCACCACCGCCTACGGAAGTCTGAGCACCTCGCCGTCGACGACACAGAGACCCTCGGCGACGAGAGCCTCGACGAGTCGCGATGCGACCTCGGGCCGACGCTGCATCTCCGCCGCCGCGCTCCGTACGGCCACCGGTCCGTCACCGAGTCGACGTAAGAGTCGACCCCGGGCCTCGCGGTCGGATCCGGCGAAACGACCCTGTGGCCGGCTCACCCCCGCTGTCGTACGCGCCGGGTCGTCGCCGACGCCGCGCCACACACAACGGGACGCGGTCGGACATGTGCCGCACCGGGGCGTCGACGCCGTGCACACGACCGCGCCGAGTTCCATGGCGCACTGATTCCACGCCCACGACGAACCGACCGGGAGGAGGTCATCGGCAGTCCGCTGCGCGTCGCGCGTCGTCAACGGTCTGCCGGCGACGCGAGCGAGTACCCGCGCCACATTCGTGTCGACCACCGCCGCATCCACATCGAACGCGAACGACAGCACGGCACGCGCCGTGTACGGACCGATGCCCGGGAGTTCGAGAAGTCCATCGAGATCGGTCGGGAAGCCTCCCCGCTCGACGAGCGCCGCCGCGGCGAGGTGCAGGTGGCGGGCCCGGCGCGGATATCCGAGGCCCTGCCACTCACGCAGCACGTCGCCGAGCGATGCGGCCGCGCACGCGTCGGGCGTGGGGAACCGCTCGAGGAACCTGATCCATGCCGGCACGACACGCGCCACCTGGGTCTGCTGGAGCATCACCTCGCTGACGAGGATCGGCCAGGGCTCGCGCGTCTGACGCCACGGGAGGTCGCGCAGATTGGGCACACCCCACGCGAGGACTGCGGACACGTCGACCCGCCCTACGTCGGCCGTCTCAGTGCCATTCGAGCTGGCGGGTGTCGCAGTCACTCCGAACCGGGTGGCGTTCGAGGCCTACCGAAGCGAGCTGCGAAGTCGAGCGTCGTCTCGGTGTCGCTCTCTGTCGCGGCGACGAGTTCGCGCAACCGCGCCAGACGCTCGCGTCGTTCGATACTCCACGGTCCGACGCGCAGCGACAGGTAGAGCACACCGCCGAGGAGCATCGGGAACCAGTACTGGGAGAGTCGGTACGAGAGCACACCGAGGGTCGCATTCACCCGTGTGAGTCCGAAGCCGACCAGGGTGGGGATGTAGATGCCCTCGACGATGCCGAGGCCACCCGGTGTGAGCGGGATGACGGCGAACACATTGGCCAGGCCGAATGCGACGAGCAGACCGTCGACATCGGCCGCAGGACCGAAGGCGAGGAGGAACACCCACAGCGATGCGGCATCGAGCAACCAGTTCGCGGTGCCCCAGACCATCACCCGGGTCAGCAATGCTCGATCCTGCACGAGGTCCTCCACTCGCGCCCCGATCTGCCGCACGGCAGCACCGGCGCGGTCGGGATCGAACCGCAGTCGCACGGCGAGACGGCGGAGGATCCGCTCGGCACGACCCTGCCCCTCCATCAAGCCGAAGATCAACCCGCCGGCGACGAGCATGATGACGATGCCGGCCACCGCGGCCGACCCGTAGAGCGGGTTGACGCCGCGCACCGGGATCGACACGACGAGACCGATCCACAGCACCAGGTTGAGGATGACGGCCGACCCGATGCCCGCCGTCGCGAGGGCGAACCCGGCGTCGGGGCCGCGCACCCCCGACAGGGTCATCAAGCGGTACCCGAGTGCCGATCCGGCGGCGCTGCCACCGGGCACGATGCTGCTCAGCGCACGTGTACTCATCTGGATCCGGAACAGCCGCGCTCGCGAGATGGTCGAGCCCGCCTCGCCGAGCGCGGCCCGTGTCAGCAGCGCGTAGCAGAAGAGTGCCGCCATCTGGAGGGCGAGACCGAGGAGGAGGAGCCGAGGGTTCACCTCGCGCAGTTCGGTGATCGCCCGACGCATGCCGGGGATGAGCGGCAGCACGAAGAACCAGACGAGCAGCGCGACGAGCACGAACCGGAGTGTGAAGCGGAAGTGCGGTCGGCGGCGACGAGGGCGGGGAGGTCCACCGCTGTGCCCGTGAGCGGCGGCAGGGAGTTCGTCGGGGCGGTGCGACTCGTGCAGATCGCTCACGACGACGGCTCCCCCACCACCTCGACGATGCGTCGCAGGTGTCCCTCGAGCTCGAGGCGCTCGTCGGCGGTCCATTTGCCGAGATGCACGACGACGAGATCCCGGTCGGGCACCACGAGGGTGTACTGCCCCTCGTAACCGTGCGCTGCGAGGCTTCCCGGAAGGTCGGGCCACAACCACCAGTGCGCCCCGTAGCCGAACCCACTCTCGGGATCGGTCGCCGTCGGTCGACGGGCGTGGTCGACCCAGCCGTCCGGGAGCAGTCGATGGCCGTCGGGTGTGCAGCCGTCGTCGAGGTACAGCCGCCCGAAGCGCGCGTAGTCGCGTGCCGACGCATGCACGAAGCTCGAACCGACGAACGTGCCCGAGCCGTCGAAGTCGAGACGCGCCGTCGACATGCCGAGCGGGTCGAACAGACGCGTCGTCGCGAGCGCCTCGACACCCTCCCGACCACCGACGACCGATCCGATGATCGACGAGATGATGTTGGTCGTCCCACTCGAGTAGTTCCACACGGTTCCCGGCTCCGCGACGAGCGGCAATGCAGCGGCATAGGCCGCCATGTCGTCGCGACCCGACCCGAACAGCATCTCGATGCAGTGGCTGATCCCGGCATCGACGTAGTCCTCGACGAATTCGAGGCCCGGCGTCATGGTCAGCAGATGCTGCAGTGTGATGCGCTCCTTCGGCGTGGTCCGCCATGCGTCGATCGGCGCCGGCTCATCGGGATCGAGCAGTCCATCACCGACGAGCAACCCGACGAGCGCGTGGGTGATGCTCTTGGCCATACTCCACGACACGAGCGGGGTGTCGGGCTGCACCGGCGCACCGGGCCCGAACAGCGTGTCGGGTGTGGCGCCGTAGCGCTCGACCACCACCTCACCGCCGAGGGTCACCACGACCGCAAGGGTTCGCTGCGTCTCGATCAGCGATGTGGCGACATCGCCGAGCGCATCGACGTCGACCTGACGCGAGGGTTCGCCCACCACGCCATCGACGGTAACAGCAGCGGCGGTACCGTGGGCCACGTGCATCCCCTGCTCGTCGACACCGTGGAGTCGTACCTGTCAGCGGTGGACGCTGCGGCGCCGGGACTTGTCGAAGCCGTGTACCTCGTCGGGTCGGCCGCTCTCGGCGACTGGCATCCGTCGTCGAGCGATATCGACATCGTTGCGGTCACCGCCGAACCCTGCACCGACGACGACGGCCGCGCGCTCGTCGCCGCACACGCTGCGCTCGCCGCCGACCGACCTGTTCCGCATGTCGACGGGCCCTACGTCGCGTGGGCCGACCTGACGATCGAGCCGGCGACCGGACTGCATCGGCCATGGGCGCTCGATGGTGAGATCCATCACGACGGCGAGTGCTTCGAGATCAACCCGATCACCTGGTACATGCTCGCCCGGCACGGCATCCCCGTACGCGGCCCGGCACCGCATCGTCTCGGCATTGCACTCGACGAGGTCGCACGGATCAGGTTCGTGGTCGACAACCTGCAGACCTACTGGCGCCGTGTCGCCGAGCAGGTCATCGCCACGCTCGGCTCGACCGCCGAGGCCGACACCGCGGCGCGGGATGCGGCGCGATGGACCGGTGAGGCACTCGTGTGGTGCACACTCGGGCCGCTGCGGCTCCACTTCACTGCCCGCACGGGAGAGGTGACCTCGAAATCGGGTGCCGCCAGCTACGGCCTGACCGTGCTCCCCGGCGCGCTCGTCGGCGTCGTCGAGCGCGCGCTCGAGCTGCGCGGTGCACCCGAACTCGTCGTCCACGACTCGGAGATGCGTCGGGCGGCCGAGGTGATCGACTGGGTGATCGACGATGTGGGCGACACGATCGCCTGAGCGGATCGGCGCACGGGTTCACGGTCGCCAGCGGGTCGCCAGTACATTCGAGTCATGACCGATCTTCCCTGCGCGCCCGACCTCACCGCAGCGCGCACCGCAGTGTCGATCGCCGCTGATGTCGTGGCTGTCGGAATCGGACATCTCGCCCTCAACGGCGGACCCGATGCGCAGCAGGTGCTCGCCTACGACCTCGCACACGCGAGCGCGCAGGTCGAGACCGCCAAGGCCATGCTCGACTATGGCGATCAGGGCACGACCGAAGCCGCACTCACCTGCGCGTTCGTCGCCGACATGCTCCACGACCTCCTCGGGCGCACGCAGGGCCGCGAGCGGGCGTGGGGGCTCGAGGACGACGTGCTCGAGCCGACCCGTTCCTTCATGGGCGCCTACCGCGATCCGCGTTTCGTCGCGGCGCTGGCCGAGCTCCCCGGTGCACTCCACCTCGACGACGAGATGCAGATGGTCGCCGATACCTTCCGCAGCTTCGCCGAGAAGGTGATCCGTCCGCGCGCCGAGCATGTCCACCGCCACAACGCCGATGTCCCCGAGGAGATCATCACCGGACTCGCCGAGATGGGTGCCTTCGGCCTCAGCGTGCCCGCCGAGTACGGCGGATTCTCCGAGGGTGGCGAGAACGAGTACATCGGGATGGTCGTCGCGACCGAGGAGCTCAGCAGGTGCTCACTCGGCATCGGCGGATCGCTGATCACGCGCCCCGAGATCCTCACGCGTGCACTCGTCAAGGGTGGCACGGAGGACCAGAAGGCGACGTGGCTACCTCGTCTGGCGACCGCCGAGGTGATGCCGGCCGTCGCCGTCACCGAACCCGACTACGGCAGCGACGTCGCCAACCTCACCGTCACCGCGACGCCGGCCACGGGTCCCGGCGGCGAACCCGGCTACGCGATCACCGGGGTCAAGACGTGGTGCACGTTCGGCGCTCGCGCCGATGTGCTCGCCCTGCTCGCACGCACCGACCCCGATCGGTCGCGGACCCATCGCGGTCTCAGCCTGTTCATCGTTCCCAAGCCACGCGGCGAGGGGCACGGCTTCCGATTCGTCCAGGACGGCACCGGCGCGACGATGGAAGGCCGGGCGATCGACACGATCGGCTATCGCGGGATGCACAGTTACGAGATCGCCCTCGACGGATGGTGGGTGCCCGCCGACAACCTCGTCGGTGGCACCGACGGTCTCGGCAAGGGCTTCTCGATGCAGATGGCCGGATTCGAGAACGGCCGGCTGCAGACCGCGGCACGCGCCGTCGGCGTGATGCAGGCGGCGTACGAACTGGCACTCGAGTACGCCCGTAACCGCAGCGTGTTCGGCGCTCCGATCATCGACTACGAACTCACGCGGGTGAAGCTCGGGCGGATGGCGGTGCTCGTGCAAGCGGGGCGCCAGTTCTCGTACCACGTCGCGCGACTGATGGGTGCAGGCGGTGGCACCGCCGAGGCGGCAATGGTGAAGGCCTACGTCTGCAAGGCCGCCGAGTGGGTCACCCGCGAGGCCATGCAGATCCACGGCGGCATGGGCTATGCCGAGGAGTACGCCGTGTCGAGGCTGTTCGTCGACGCGCGTGTGCTGAGCATCTTCGAGGGCGCCGACGAGACGCTGTGTCTGAAGGTCATCGCCCGTCGTCTCGTCGACCAGCACGGCTGACGTCGCTCGACGCCGACGGCTCGCGTTCGAGGTCCCACAACGAGGTCAGCCGCTCGAAATCTGCTCCCGGATGATCGTCGTGGGGGTCGAGCAGGATCGGGTGGAGGCCCGCAGCGCGGGCCCCGCCGACATCCATGGTCACCGAGTCACCGATGTAGGCGATCCGGCGCCGGTCGAACTCGGCGAAGTGGGCGAGGGCGATCTCGAAGATCCGTGGGTCGGGCTTGCTCACGCCGACGACATGACTGTCGACGATGACCCGCACCGGGGTGAGGGGTCCGGTTCCCTCCTGACACACGCCGCCGCGCCACAGCAGCTCGGCGATCTGCCCGCTGGCGTTGCTGACCACGCCGAGTGGAACATCTGCGTCGTGCAACGCGCGCAGTGCCGCCACGTTCTCGGGAATCGGCCAGCGCCACGTATAGGCGTTGCGCGTCAACTCGAGCTCTCGTACCGCCGGGGCATGCAGATCCTCGGGAACCCCGACGGCGCGCACATAGGCGACGTTGTAGGGATGCCAATCGGACTCGATGGCTCCGGCCGCACTCTTGGCCGCCATCCCTGCGTAATGGGCTCGCCGGTGGGAGGCGACATCGGGCGACCCCCCGTAGTACGCGAGCAGCGGACCGATCACCGTGGGATCCGGCAGCAGGAAGATCCCGCCGACATCGAAGATCAGGGCGTCGAATCGGGTCGGGCGCACTTCTCCACGCTACCGGCGCGTGCGTAACCTCTGATCGTGCGCAGCGCCCGCCAGTTCTTCTCCCCCCTCGCCGTCGGTGCACCCGACCCGGTGCGCGAGATCCCGTTCCGGCCGAGCAGGGTGATCCACTTCTTCCCACCGCACAACGACAAGTTGGTGGCGAAACTGCCCGAGCTCGTCCCGACGGTCGACATCCTCCTCGGCAATCTCGAGGATGCCATCCCGATGGCCGACAAGGAGGCTGCTCGCGCCGGTCTCGTGAAGGTCGGGCGCACGGTCGACTTCGGCGCGACGCAGTTCTGGACGCGGATCAACAGTCTCGACTCACCGTGGGCACTCGACGACCTCACGACGATCGTGCCCGCGATCGGTGACCGCCTCGACGTGATCATGGTGCCCAAGGTCGAGGGGCCCGAGGACATCCACTACATCGACCGCCTGCTCGCCCAACTCGAGGCCAAGGCTCGCCTTCGCCGCCCCATCCTCGTGCACGCGATCCTCGAGACTGCTCGCGGTGTCACCAACATCGAGGCCATCTGTGCGGCCTCACCGCGCATGCAGGGCCTCTCCCTCGGGCCCGCCGACCTCGCGGCGAGCCGGCGGATGAAGACCACCCGCGTCGGCGGCGGACACCCCGACTATCTCGTGCGCGCCGACCCACCCGCCGGGCCCGACGGGCCGGTGTACGACGCCGATCGCCAGATCTTCCAGCAGGACCTGTGGCACTACACCCTGGCCCGCATGGTCGATGCGTGCGTCACGTACGGGTTGCTCCCGTTCTACGGTCCCTTCGGCGACATCAAGGACACCGTCGCGTGCGAAGACCAGTTCCGGAACGCCTACCTGCTCGGCTGTGTCGGCGCATGGAGTCTGCACCCCGTGCAGATCGACATCGCCAAGCGCGTCTTCAGCCCACGACCCGAGGATGTGCGTCAGGCTCAACGAGTGATCGATGCGATGGGTGACGGAACCGGGGCGATCATGCTCGACGGGAAGATGGAGGACGACGCCTCAGTGAAGCAGTGTCGCGTCGTCGTCGAGTTGGCGCGCCAGCTCGCCGAACGAGATCCCGACCTCGCGGCCGCATACGGTCTGTGACGTCACCGAGGAGGCAACGATGAACGATCTCCGTCCCCGCCGTTCGGTCCTGTACATGCCCGCCTCGAACGAGCGGGCGCTCGAGAAGGCGGCCACCATCGCCGCCGACGCCGTGATCTTCGACCTCGAGGACGCGGTTGCGCCCGATGCCAAGGAGCTCGCCCGGGCCAACGCCGTCGCAGCAGTCGGATCGGGTCGCTACGGCCACCGGGAGCTGACCATCCGGTGCAACGGCCTCGACACACCGTGGGGCGTCGACGATCTCGCGGCGATCGCCCAGTCCGCCGCAGCAGCCGTTGTCGTACCGAAGGTCTCGGCAGTCGGACAACTCGACGAGGTGAGCGACCGACTCGATGCGGCCGGCGCGCCGGCCGAGATGCGGATCTGGGCGATGATCGAGACGCCGACGGCGATCCTCGACGCACGCGTGCTGGCCGGCCATTGGCGGGTGGGGGTGCTCGTGATGGGCACCAACGACCTCGCGCGCGAACTCCGCGCGGCCATCGGCATGCCCGGGCGCGGGCCGCTCGTCCCGCACCTCGCAACCGCACTGCTCGCTGCACGCGCATCGGGTCGTCCCATCCTGGATGGCGTGTTCAACGACGTGAAGGATCCCGACGGCTTCCGGGCCGAATGCGAGCAGGGGTTCGCGATGGGGTTCGACGGCAAGACCCTCATCCACCCCTCGCAGGTCGATGTCTGCAACGACGTCTGGGCTCCGGGCGCTGCCGAGATCGACCAGGCCCGGCGGGTGATCGAGGCGTTCGAGACCGCACGGGGCGAGGGCCGCGGGGTCGTCACGGTCGACGGCAAGATGATCGAGAATCTCCACGTCGACAACGCCCGCCGATTGCTGGCCACCGCCGAGGCGATCGCCGCGCTCGGCTGAGCGCATACGATCGGCCCATGACCGTTCTCGACACCCGTCCGTCCGACGCCCGAGCCAACGACCGGGCCCACGTATTCCACTCGTGGAGTGCGCAGGCGACGCTCGACCCGATCGTCATCACCAAGGCATCGGGCAGCCGCTTCTGGACCGAGGACGGGTCGAGCTACCTCGACTTCTCGAGCCAACTGGTGAACGTCAACATCGGCCACCAACACCCCAAGCTGGTCGAGGCGATCAAGGAGCAGGCCGATCGGCTGTGCACCGTCGCCCCCTTCCACGCCAATGACGCGCGCAGTGAAGCGGCCCGCCTCATCGTCGAGGCCTCACGCGAGGGGCTCGACGACTGCGATCTCGACATGGTGTTCTTCACCAACGGCAGTGCTGAGGCCACCGAGAACGCGATCCGCATGGCCCGACTGCACACCGGGCGTCACCGCGTGCTCGCGGCGTACCGCAGTTACCACGGCGCGACCGGTGGGGCCATCACCCTGACGGGTGATCCGCGACGGTGGCCGAGTGAGCCGGGCTATCCCGGGATCGTCCACTTCTGGGGGCCCTACACCTACCGCAGTGCGTTCCACAGCACGACCGAGGCCGAGGAGTGCGAGCGCGCCCTAGCCCATCTCGACGACGTCCTGATGGTCGAGGGGCCGCACACCGTCGCAGCGATCATCCTCGAGACCGTCGTGGGCACCAACGGCATCCTCGTTCCGCCCGACGGCTACCTCGCCGGGGTGCGCGAGCGGTGCGATCGGCACGGCATCGTCATGATCTGCGACGAGGTGATGGCCGGCTTCGCCCGCTGCGGCGAGTGGTTCGCCTATCAGCGATGGGGTGTTGCACCGGATCTCGTCTGCTTCGCCAAGGGCGTCAACTCCGGGTATCTGCCGCTCGGAGGCGTCGTCATCAGCCGGCGCATCGCCGACACGTTCCGCGATCGACCGTTCCCCGGTGGCCTCACCTACTCGGGTCATCCGCTGGCCTGCGCCTCGGCGGTGGCGAGCATCAACATCTTCCGCGAGGAAGGCATCGTCGAGCACGCCCGCTCACTCGGCGCAGACGTGATCGGACCGGGCCTCGAGAAGTTGCGCGCCCGACATCCGAGCATCGGCGACGTACGTGGCCTCGGCGTGTTCTGGGCGATCGAACTGGTCAAGGACCGCCGGACACGCGAACCACTCGTGCCGTTCAACGCTACCGGGCCGGCTGCTGCGCCGATGATCGAGCTCGCCAAGGCGTGCAAGTCGCGTGGACTGTGGCCGTTCACCCACTTCAACCGACTCCATGTGGTGCCGCCGTGTACGACGACGGCTGCAGAGATCGAAGAAGGGCTGGCCATCCTCGACGAGGCTCTCGAGGCCGCCGACGCGCATTGCATCGACTGAGTCCACACCGACCGTGACCTCCGACCATCTGGCGCACTCCGCGCCGCGGGACGCGACGGACCACACCCGACAGATCACTGCCGCCCACCCGCCGACGTTCGATCCTGCCGACTTCGAACGGGCGCGACGAGGGCTCCTCGCCACTGTTCCCGGTGGTCGGATCGACGGCGAGTTCGGGGTGGCATGGGACGTCGCGAACTGGGCCTTCCTCGACGAGTCGTCGACGAACCCCGACACCGTGCATCCGAGCCTGTGGCGCCAAGCGCGACTGAACGCCATCCACGGCCTGTTCGAGGTGGCCGAAGGCTGCTGGCAGGTGCGCGGCTACGACATCAGCAACATCACGTTCCTCGCGGGACGCGAGGGCTGGGTCGTCATCGACCCGTTGACCACCACGGCGACCGCCCGGGCGGCCCGCTCACTCGTCGAGTCCCACCTCGGCCATCGTCCGGTCACCGCGGTCATCTACACCCACAGCCATCTCGACCACTTCGGCGGCTCACTCGGGGTCACCTCACCCGAGGAGGTGGCCGCAGGACGCTGTCGGGTGATCGCGCCGGAGCACTTCTTGCGCGAGGCGGTCGCCGAGAACCTCCTCGCCGGTGTGGCGATGAACCGTCGGGCGACGTACCAGTTCGGTCCGCTCCTCCCTCCGGGCCCGCGCGGGCATGTCGACAGCGGACTCGGGAAGGGCATCCCGATCGCCCTGCCCGGTCTGATCCCTCCGACCGAGGAGATCACCAGCACCGGGGCAGAGCTCGACGTCGACGGCATCAGGATCGTGTTCCAGCTGACGCCCGACACCGAGGCACCCGCCGAGATGAACTTCGCCTTCCCCGACCGCGGATGGCTGTGCATGGCAGAGAACTGCTCGCACAACATGCACAACCTGATCCCGATCCGTGGCGCTCAGGCGCGCGACGCGCTCGCGTGGAGTACGTACATCGATGATGCGATCGAACTGTTCGGCCACTGGTCGGAAGTGATGTTCACCTCACATCACTGGCCGCGATGGGGTCGCCGCGACATCGTCGAGTTCCTCGGACTACAGCGCGACCTCTACCGCTGGATCCACGACCAGACCCTGCGCCTCGCCAACCACGGCCATGTGGCAACGGAGATCGCCGAGATGTTGACGGTGCCCGCCGAGTTCGCCACCGAGAGCCACACCGTCGGCTACTACGGCAGCCTCGTGCACAACGTCAAGGCTGTCTACCAGCGCTACCTCAGCTGGTACGACGGTAATCCCGCCCACCTCCACGCGCACCCACCCGAGGCCGTCGGTCGACGCTACGTCGACCTGGCGGGCGGGCCCGAGGCCCTCCTCGCCCATGCCCGCACCGCCTTCGACAGAGGTGACTACCGGTGGGTGGTCGAGGTGGTCGGCCACCTCGTCTTCGCCGACCCGCACCACACCGCCGCCCGCGAACTTCAGGCCGCCGCATTCGAACAACTCGGCTACCAGAGCGAGTCGGCGACGTTCCGCAATGCGTATCTCATGGCTGCCCACGAGCTGCGCCACGGACCACCGCCGCGCCTCGAGACCGGGCGACGCACGATCGTGCGGGCACTCCCCGTCGACCAACTGCTCGCCACCGCCGCAATGCGTCTTCGCGCCGACGACGTGGCGGGGCGCACCGCCCTCGTCGCGCTGCACGTCACCGACCTCGACGAGCACTGGACCGTGGGGATCTCCCATCGAGCCATGCGCTACCGACGCCGCGACACACGCGCCACCGATGCCGACGTGTTCGCCGCGACATCTCTGGACACCCTCGGCGCACTCGTCGCCGGCGAGACGACGATCGACGATGCGATCGCTGCCGGTCAACTCGACACGGACGGCGATCTCGCCGCACTGCGCCTCATCCTCGAACACCTCGACGTGTTCTACGGAGGGTTCCCGATCGTGGAACCCTGACGTCGTCAGTCCTCGACGATCCAGGTGCCGTTGCTGCGCAACAGGGCTGCAAGGTCGGGCGGGCCCTTGCGCGAGCTCGCCTGCAGGAGCTGCTCGCCCATCTGCGCGCCGTAGTGGGGCCGCTCGACCGAGCGGAAGATCCCGAAGGGTGTCGGCGAGTGATCATCGTGAGAGAGACGGGCGAGGGCGAAGGCCAATCCCGGGTCGTCGCGGTGTGCATCGTGCACGAGGAGCGCATCGACGCCCACCTCGTCGACCTCGACGAGGCGAAGCCGACCGTCGGACCCCATGACGACACCGCGCCGACCATCGACACCGAACCGGATCGGCTCACCGTGCACGAGGTTGATCATCATGTCGTCACGGTGGTGCTTCCCCGTCACCCCGTCGAACGCGCCATCGTTGAAGACGTTGCAGTTCTGGTAGATCTCGACGAACGAGGCACCCCGATGGTCGTGCGCAGCCCTGAACACACTCATCATGTGCTTGCGGTCGAGATCGTGGGTACGCGCAACGAATGACGCTTCGGCGCCGAGCGCCACAGAGAGCGGGTTGAACGGGTGATCGAGCGATCCGAACGGTGTGCTCTTGGTGACCTTGCCCTGTTCGGACGTCGGCGAGTACTGCCCCTTGGTCAGCCCGTAGATGCGATTGTTGAACAACAGGATCGTCAGGTCGACATTGCGGCGCAGCGCGTGGATGAGGTGATTGCCACCGATCGACAGTGCATCGCCGTCACCGGTGACCACCCACACGTCGAGGTCCGGCCGCGCTGTGGCCACACCCGTCGCGATCGCTGGCGCCCGACCGTGGATGCTGTGCATCCCATAGGTGTTCATGTAGTACGGGAACCGGCTGCTGCAGCCGATACCGCTGACGAACACGGTTCGCTCGGGCGGCACCCCCAGCTCGGGCATCAGCGTCTGGACGGCCTGCAGGATGCCGTAGTCGCCGCACCCCGGGCACCAGCGGACCTCCTGGTCGCTCATCCAGTCCTTCTTCGTCGTCACGGTGACGGCGGCATCGCTCATCGGGTGACCTCCTCGTGCGCATCGCGAAGTGCCGCCTCGAGTTCGGCGGACGTGAACGGGACCCCTTCGACCTTGGTGATCGACCGGGCATCGACGAGGTACTCGGCACGCACGATCCGGCACAACTGCCCCATGTTCAGCTCGGGCACGACCACCCGTCGATATCGCCCGAGCAGTTCACCGAGATTCGCCGGCAGCGGGTTGAGGTGGACGAGGTGGATCCAGGCAACCGGAACACCCTCGGCGCGCACCTTCTCGACAGCCGCCGTGATCGCCGCCCATGTCGAGCCCCAACCGAGGACACACACCGCGGCGTCGGGGTCTCCGACGACCTCGGCGGCAGGGATGTCGGCGGCGATCCCGGCGACCTTCGCCGCACGCAGGTGCACCATGCGCGAGTGGTTGTCGGGGGCATAGCTGATGTCACCCCGACCGTCCTCCTTCTCGATCCCGCCCACCCGGTGCATGAGCCCCGGCGTGCCGGGGATCGCCCATGGGCGGGCGAGCGTGACCGGATCGCGCAGATACGGCCAGAACTCGGCGGTGCCGTCGGCGGCGACATGGTTCGCCTCGGTGGCGAACTCGACCGAGATGTCGGGGAGATCGGCCACATCGGGCAGGCGCCACGGCTCGCTGCCGTTGGCGATGTAGCCGTCGCTCAGCAGGATGACCGGCGTTCGGTACTTCAGCGCGAGGCGCGCCGCCTCGATGGCCGCGCTGAAACAGTGCGCCGGGCTGTACGCCGCAACGATCGGCAGCGGCGCTTCGGCATGACGACCGAACATCGCGATGTTCAGATCGGCGGCCTCGGTCTTGGTGGGCAGACCCGTGCTCGGTCCTCCGCGCTGGATGTCGACGAGAAGCAGAGGAAGTTCGAGCGACACGGCCAGGCTCATCGTCTCGCTCTTCAGCGCGACACCCGGACCACTCGTGGTGGTCACGCCAAGATGGCCGGCGAATGCCGCACCGAGCGCCATCCC
>JBJSXI010000103.1:0-8115 GCA_046086305.1 Ilumatobacteraceae bacterium | reverse complement strand
ATCTGGCCGCGACGACCTTCTTCGATGGTCGCCGTCGCCCGCACCTTCACACTGCCGCGACCGGTGCGATAGGCATCGATGATGCCTGAGCGACCGAGGATGCTGCCGCCCGTCGGGAAGTCGGGGCCTTTGACGAACTGCATGAGATCGTCGGAGGTGGCCTCGGGATTGCGGATGAGATGCACCGTTGCGTCGATGACCTCACCGAGATTGTGCGGCGGGATGCTCGTGGCCATCCCCACCGCGATGCCCTGGCTGCCGTTGACCAACAGGTTGGGGAAGCGGGCCGGCAACACGGCCGGCTCCTCGGTCGTGTTGTCGTAGTTGGGCAACATGTCGACGGTCTCTTCGTCGATGTCGGCCAACATCTGCATCGCGAGCGCGTCGAGTCGGCACTCTGTGTACCGCTCGGCGGCAGCGCCGAAGTCGGGGCTGCCGTAGTTGCCGTGGAAGTCGATCAGTGGGTGGCGCAGCGAGAACGGCTGGGCCATGCGCACGAGCGCGTCGTAGATGGCCGAGTTGCCGTGCGGGTGGTACTTGGCCATCGTGTCGCCGGTGACCCTGGCGCACTTGACGTGCGACCGATTGGGACGGAATCCCTGCTGATCCATGTCCCAGATGATCCGCCGGTGCACCGGCTTGAGACCGTCGCGCACATCGGGAAGTGCCCGCGACATGATGACCGACATCGCATAGTCGATGAAGCTGCGCTCGAGCTCGTCCTGCAGCTGGATCGGCTGGATCGAGTCGCCGGGGCCATCGGGAGGGGTCGTCGGGGTGTCGCTCATCAGAAGTCGAGGTTCCTCACGTCACGGGCATTGGTGGTGATGAACTGCTTGCGGCTCTCGACGTCGTCACCCATCAACACACTGGTGATCTCGTCGGCGAGCGCCGCCTCCTCCACCGTCACCTGCAACAGGGTGCGAGTGGCCGGATCCATTGTGGTCGGCTTGAGCTCGTGCCAGTCCATCTCGCCGAGACCCTTCAGACGGTTGAAGTCGTTCTTGTGGTTCGGGTGCTCGGCGAGGAACCGCGCCTTGGCGGCATCGTCCTTCAGGTACACCTTCTCCTTGCCGACGAGTGTGGAGAACAGCGGCGGCTGGGCGATGTACACGTAGCCCGACTCGACGAGGCCGCGCATCTGACGGAAGAAGAAGGTGAGCAGCAGGGTGCGGATGTGGCTGCCGTCGACATCGGCGTCGCACAGTGCGATGACCTTGTGGTAGCGGGCCTTCGACGCATCGAACTCGTCACCCACACCGCCGCCGATCGCGGTGATGAGCGCCTGGATCTCGTTGTTCTTCAGCATCTTGTCGAGTCGGGCCCGCTCGACGTTGAGGATCTTGCCGCGGATGGGCAGGAGTGCCTGGGTGCGCGGATCGCGCGCGTTGAGCGCCGAACCGCCCGCTGAGTCACCCTCGACGATGAACAGTTCGGACTCTTCCGGATTCCCGCTCGTGCAGTCCTTCAACTTGTCGGGCATGCCCGCACCGGTGAGTGCGGTCTTGCGGCGGATCGCGTTGCGGGCGTTCTTCGCGGCGACACGTGCCTGCGCCGCGGCTTGGGCCTTCTTGACGATCTTGTTCGCTTCGGTGGGGTTCTCGTCGAGCCACTCGCTGAGCTTCTCGTTGGTCGCCTTCTGCACGAAACTGCGCATCGAGACGTTGCCGAGCTTGGCCTTGGTCTGCCCCTCGAACTGCGGCTCGCGCAGCTTCACCGCGACGATCGCCGTGATGCCCTCGCGAATGTCCTCGCCGAGCAGGTTGTCGTCCTTCTCCTTCAACTGCCCCTTCGCCCGCGCGTACTTGTTGACGACGCTCGTGAGGGCCGTCTTGAACCCCTCGACGTGCATCCCGCCCTCGGTGGTGCTGATGCCGTTCGCGTAGCCGTGGATGCCCTCGTAGTACCCGGTGTTCCACTGCAACGCGATGTCGAGCATCTGGCCGTCGTCGTCGGTGTCCTCGAAATGACACACCTTGGAGAACAGGGGCTCCTTGGTCGTGTTGAGGTGCTTGACGAAGTCGACGACGCCGCCCTTGTACTGGTAGGTGACGGTCTGTTCCTTGGTGGGCCGTTCGTCGCGGAAGACGATCTCGAGTCCGCGATTGAGGAACGCCATCGTCTGCAGTCGCTCGAGCACGGTGCGGGCCACGAACTCGGTGCCTTCGCTGGCGAAGATGACGGGATCGGGCCAGAACTCGACGGTGGTGCCGGTGCGCCGTCCCTTGGCCGGCGTCTTGCCGACGGAGGCCAACTTGCCCTGCGGTTTGCCGCCCTTCGCGTACTCCTGCTGGTAGCGGGTGCCGTCACGGTCGATGGTGACGACGAGTCGCTCGCTGAGCGCATTCACCACGCTGACGCCCACACCGTGCAGACCGCCCGACACCTTGTAGCCGTCGCCACCGAACTTGCCGCCGGCGTGCAGCACGGTGAGCACCACCTCGGTCGCGCTCTTGCCCTTGTGCGGACCCGAGGGATACGGATCGACCGGAATGCCACGTCCGTTGTCGTCGACACGGCATGCGCCGTCGGCGGTGAGAGTGACCGAGATCGAGGTTGCGAACCCCGCCATCGCCTCGTCGACCGCGTTGTCGACGACCTCCCAGATGAGGTGGTGGAGCCCCGCCAGACCGGTCGAGCCGATGTACATCCCCGGTCGCTTGCGGACCGGATCGAGGCCCTCGAGGACCTGGATGTCCTTGGCGCCGTACTCGGCACTCGGTTGTTGGGCGACGGATGCCACACACACCTCGGATTCTCGGATGAAAACAGGCCGTGACCTGCGATGTTACGTTCGAACGACGCGGCTGGGACCCTGCCGCCGCAGCCGTCGACGAACCTCGTGAAGCCTACCCGCGGGGTGTCGGCAAGTGGCGGAGGAGGACCCCGCGATCAGCGTCTGGCGACCCTGATCTCGAGGCGTTCGACCACGGCGCCGGCCACCTCGGCGAGACGGCTCGTGAGGGTCTGTTCGAGGAACCGCAACTGGGTCGCCCAGGTGGGATCGTCGACCACGACGACGAGTGTCGTCCCGTCGAGTTTGACGGGTTGCACATGTGCCGCCACCGCAGCGCCGACCGCCTCCTCCCACCGCCCGAACACTCCACCGATCGCGCCGACAGGCGCAGCCGGACCCTCGGGCCGCAGGCCGCGCACGACCTCGTCGAGGCTGTCGGACAGCCTGACCGGCTCGTCACCGCGTCGCGACGGGCGCGTGGTCACACCGTCACCCGTCCGTGGTCGATCCGTACCACGACATCAGGCTGCGCCGCCGCAGGAAGGGTCGCCGCCGTGGTGAGTACCACCTGACCCGCCGGCAGGTGGCCGAGCAGCGCACCTGATCGACCGTCGTCGAGTTCACTCAGCACGTCGTCGAGCACGAGGACGGGCGAACTACCCACCCGCTCCGCCACCAGACGATGGGCGGCGAGTCGCAGCGACAGGGCCAGCGTGCGCTGCTCGCCCTGTGACGCATGGGTGCGTGCCGGCATGGTGTCGAGGCGCAGTTCGATCTCGTCGCGATGTGGCCCCACCGTGCTCACACCGCGCCGCACGTCATCGCGACGCGCTGCAGCGAGTGCCGCGGCGAGACCGTCGACCCGCCACGGTGGGTCGTAGACGACCTCGACCTCACTCGGTCGACCGGCGAGTTGCTCGTACGCCTCGCTCACCATCGGCGCCAACCGTTCGACGAGCACTGCGCGCGCGTGGCCGAACTGTTCACCGACCTCGGCGAGTTTGGTGTCCCACACGTCGAGCGTCACCGAACTCGCATCGTCGAGTCGACCACCGCTCTGCTTGAGCAACGTGTTGCGCTGCCGCACGATGCGATCGAGTTCGAGCCGCATCGCGTCGTACTTCACGGCGAGCGCGACGAGCGTGTCGTCGAGGAACCGTCGGCGCTCGGCCGGACCACCCTTGACGATCTCGAGATCGTCGGGGGTGAACACGGTGACCCGCATCACCCCGAGCAGTTCGCGCGCCCGAACGAGACGCTGCCGGTTCACCTGCACCCGCGTCCGGCCCTGCCGGGTGATCTCGAGCTCGACGAGTGCCTCACGTCCGTCGTCGTGGCGGATCGTCGCTCGCACGATCGCTGCATCGGCACCCACACGCACGAGTGCATCGCCCGGTGCACCTCGGAAACTGTCGAGGGTGGCGAGGAACGCGAGGGCCTCGGCGAGATTGGTCTTCCCCTGCCCGTTGCGGCCGACGACCGCCGTCACACCCGGATGGAAGTCGAACGTCGCCTCGCGGTAGTTGCGGAAGTCGACGAGCTCCAGCCGGGTGACGATCACTTGGTCTCGGGAACCCTCACGGGCATCAGGAGGTACAGGTAGTCGGTGCCGCTCTCGCTCTGGCTGCGCACGATCGCCGGACGCATCCCGTCACTCGTGCTCAACGTGACACTGTCGCCCGTGCACGCTTCGATACCGGCCATCAAGAAGTCGGGATTGAATGCGACGACCAACTCGGTGCCCTCGAACGCCGCGTCGAGTTCCTCCGACGCGTTGCCGATGTCCTGGGTGATCGCCGTCAGGCGCAGCGTGTCGCCACCCATCTGCAGACGCACGGGCGTCGACGATTCCTTGGCGAGGATCTTCACCCTGCGGATCGCTTCGATGAGCGCCTCACGGCTGACGGTGAGCGCGTTCGGCTGCGATGCGGGGATGAGTCGGCGATAGTCGGGGAAATCTCCGTCGATGAGCCGTGTCGTCAAGCGCACCGAGCCGACCTCGAACGCCGCGTCGCGTTCACCGAGATGCATCGTGACGGTGTCGCCGCCTCCGACGAGACGCTGCAACTCGGCGAGTGCGCGTCCGGGGACGAGCACCTTCTGGCCCGCCTCGAGCACATGCTGTCCGGCGAGGTCGCGCACGGCGAGTCGGTACGAGTCGGTGGCGACCATCCGCAGCCCGTCCCCCTCTGCCGTCATCAGCACACCGGTCAACACCTGGCGCTGCTCGTCGTTGCTCGTCGCACGCACGACTTGGCGCAGCGCCTCACCGAATTCGGCGCTCGGGAGCGTCACGGACGAGACGGTCGCGGACTGGACCCGTGGGTAGTCGTCGAAGCTGAGCGGTCGCACGCTGAACTGCGAGCGCCCGTTGGTGATCGACACCTCGTCGCCGGCGGTGGCCACCTCGACCTTACCCGTGCCCAACGACCTGACGATGTCGGCGGCCAGCCGTGCCGGCAGGACGACACCGCCATCGGTCTCGCCTCCGACATCGACGGTGGCCTGGATCGTCAGGTCGAGATCGGAACCGGTGACGACGAGTCGATCACCGGTGACCTCGAGACGCAGACCGGTGAGCACCGGGAGTGCGGCCGATCGACCTGTCGCCGCGCGTCCGGCGGTCGACAGTGCCTCGGCGAGAGCCTCGCGTTCGCATCGGAACTTCACAGGGTTCCCTTTCTCGACATGGGGTCGTGGAACAAGGTAACGGAACTAATAAGGGCTGTGGACTGTGCACAACCACGCGTCGGTGCAGCGTAGGGCGACGAAACGCGTCCACACGTTCGTCCACGCGCGCGCACAGACGCGGAACGACGCGCGTGTGATTCGGTGGATGACGGGGTGGTCGTCCACCGCGCGACGGTCGAGGTCCACAGGTCGTCCACCGCGCTCATGCCCGCTTCAACCGTTGGATGAGATCGGTGACCTGGTCGTAGATCTGCTTGCGCTCGCGCATGAGCCGTTGGATCTTGTCGACGGCATGGATGACCGTGGTGTGGTCGCGTCCGCCGAACAGACGCGCGATCGCCGGGTACGAGAGATCCGTCAACTCGCGGAACACGTACATCGCTGTCTGCCGGGCGGTGACGAGGGGCCGTTGACGACTCTTGCCGCGAAGGGCTTCGACGCTGTACCCGAGGATGAGAGCGATCTCGTTGAGCAGTTCCTCGTCGGTGCGCTGCTTGACATAGCTCTCGCTCAGCAGGTCGCCGAGCAGGTGCTCGGCCAGATGGGTGCTGATCGGGACGTCGTTCAGGCTGGCGTAGGCGGTGACCCGGATCAGGGCCCCTTCGAGTTCGCGGATGTTCGTGGTGATCCGCGAGGCGATGAACTCGAGGACGTCGGGGGGCACCGGGCTGTGGTCGCGCTCGGCCTTGTTGCGCAAGATGGCGAGGCGGGTCTCGAGATCGGGCGGCTGGATGTCGGTGATCAGACCCCACTTGAACCGGCCCCGGAGCCGTTCCTCGAGGGTCGGGATGGCATCGGGCATGCGGTCGCTCGAGATGACGATCTGCTTGTTCGCCCCGTGGAGCGAGTTGAACGTGTGGAAGAACTCCTCCTGGAGTCCTTCCTTGCCCTCCATGAACTGGATGTCGTCGATGAGCAGGACGTCGATGTCGCGGTAGCGGCGCTTGAAGTTGGCCGTCGTGTTGGTGCGGATGGCGTCGACGAACTCGTTCATGAAGGTCTCGGTGCTGACGTACCGCACCACATCGTGCTGGTAGTGGCGCTGGACGTAATGGCCGATGGCGTGCAGGAGATGGGTCTTGCCCAGACCGGCCGAGCCGTAGATGAACAGCGGGTTGTAGCTGCGGCCGGGGGTCTCGGCCACACGGAGGGCTGCGGCGAGGGCGAACTGGTTGCTCGCCCCCTTCACGAAGGTCTCGAAGGTGTAGCGGGGATTCATCCCGCCGCTCTCGGCGACGGGCTCGGGGGCCGATGCCGTCGTGGTCGGCGCGACCGGCTCGGGACTCCACTCGGTGAGCGGTTCGGGCTCGGCGACCTGCACCTCGATCGAGAACTGCAGCGCAGCGGCGCCGATCTCGTCGAGTGCGTCGCGCACGAGTGGCAGGTAGCGGGTGAGGATCCGCTCGCGCGCATGGGCGTTCGGTGCACTCACGCGCAGGACGGCGGCGTCGCCGTCGAGGGGGACGACATCCTGGAACGTCGAGAACCACACCGCCTCGGAGACCTGCGCGCGCAGGAGTTGAGCGACCGCCGTCCACATCTGCTCGTGGTCGTTCACCTGCGGTTCTGCCCTTTCCGACAACATTCGTCCACACTCTTGTCCACAGAGTGTGGACAACGCGCGTGCAAGGGTCGGCAGGCTAGCAGGTGCGCTGCACCCGTCTGCACGGGAGCAGTTGCCGCACTGCGCCGGCGACCGTAGTCTTGGCGAACGTGCCGTGATCGCCTTCGGGTGCCCCACGGTGGACCGATCGACTGCTGAGCCGCCCCGTCGGGCGGGCCGAGGAGGGCTGCGTGAAGCGCACCTACCAACCCAACAAGCGCCGCCGGGCGGTGAAGCACGGATTCCGTGCCCGGATGAGCACCCGAGCCGGTCGGGCGGTGCTCAAGGCCCGTCGCGCCAAGGGTCGTCACCGTCTCTCGGCGTGATCTGGCGGATCCGGACACGGACGACGTTCCGGCGCCTCGCCGCCGAGGGTCGTCGGGTCCGGGCCGGAGCCCTGTGGTGCACCGCTCTCGTCGATCCACCCGGCACCGCCACTCCCCCGCGTGTGGCGTTCGCCATCGGCCGACCCGTCGGGCCGGCGGTCGTGCGCGCCCGGCTGCGGCGGCGACTCCGGGCCATTGCAACGACGGCGGCCGCCGAGGGGCGGATGGTCTCGGGGGACTACCTGATCGGGGTGTCCCCGGAGGCGGCGGATTCCTCGTCGGCCGAGCTGCGCCCGATGTTCGACCAGATGCTGGCGAAGCTCCGATGAGTCTGGCCCCGGCTGGCGGGAGTCCTTGGACCGTGCGGGCGGTGCGCTGGTACCAGCGGCAGCTGGCCGGTCGTCCCAGCCCGTGCCGCTTCACGCCGACGTGCAGCGAGTACGCCGTCGACGCGTTCACCGAGTTCGGCACTCTGAGGGGTGGATTGCTCACTCTTCGTCGACTTTTCCGCTGTCGGCCCTTTGGTCCCTCCGGGTGGGATCCGGTGCCGGCACGTCACGATCGATCTTTCCGGAAGGACCACACATGATCGCCCTCGGTCTGTTCGAACCGCCCGCTGCGCTGCTGGCCTGGTTCTACAGCATCACCCACAACTACATCCTGGCCATCTCCCTCATCGCCCTCGTGGTGATGCTCGTCACCGCGCCCCTCGTGCTCAAGAGCACCAAGGGGATGCTCGAGATGCAGCGACTGCAGCC
>JBJSXI010000102.1:0-77099 GCA_046086305.1 Ilumatobacteraceae bacterium | reverse complement strand
GGCCTCGAGCGCGTCGAGGATGTCCTCGCTGCGGGCGCCCTCGAGTGTGCAGGGGAACACGTTGTAGTTGCCGAGCTTGGCGGCCGGGGCCACACCCGAGATCTTGTGCGGGATGGTGACACCGTCGACCACTGCGGTCGTGCCGAAGTCGCAGGCGACGGTGCCGGCCACGTGCGTGCCGTGCGAGTCGACGGCCTCGGCGGTCCAGCCCATCTGCTTGGCCTTGTTGCTGAACACCTTGGCGATGATCACCTTGTTGTTGGTGAAGTTGTTCGCGCCGTCGCTGTCGCCGAGATCGTCGAAGCAGGGGTGATCCTGCTGGATGCCCGAGTCGACGATGCCGACCTTCACTCCGGCACCCGCGTTCGCCGAGCCACCGATGCCCCACGCCTGGACCGCGTTGATCAGCGCCAGGTCGGGATCGACCGGGGCCACTGCCGTCTTGCCGTAGAGGTTGATGAACTGCGCGGCGCGCACCATGTCGGAGCGGCGGATCGTCTCGAGGGTCTCACCGTTCAACTGCACGGTCACGGCGTGCAGAGCGATGTCGTACCCCTTCACGAGGCGGGCCTTGGGTGCGTTCACCCGCAGCCATTCCTTGAACACGTTGCGCTGATCGGCCAACTGGGCGCGGTACGACTTGGTCTTCGTCCCGTCCAACTTCACCCGGTCGCGCGACCCGCGGTCGACCTTGGTCGAGGTGGTCACCGGCTCGTTGGTGAGCATCACCAGGGCCATGGCCTGGTCCACCCCGAGCTGCTTCTTCGAGTCGGTCTGGCTCGGCGGCGCTGCATCGGTGGCGAGCGGGCTGAGGACAGCGGCGAGGACCGAAACGGTGGCGATGGCTCCGGCGAGGATCGTGCGGCGTGACGTGCGGATCATGGCGGGGTTCTATCACGCGTGGCGGGGCCGGAATAGGGTCTCTTCGTGCGGCTCACCCCCTCCGACCGTGACCGGCTGCTCATCTTCACCGCCGCCGAGTTGGCCCGGAGCCGCCGGGCCCGTGGATTGCGCCTCAACGTGCCCGAGGCGACGGCCCTGATCGCCGACACCGTGTGCGAGGCGGCCCGCGACGGACGACGCCTCGTCGAGGCGGCCGCCGCAGGTGCCACGGTGCTCACTGCCGACGATGTGCTGCCCGGGGTGATCGACATCGTGCGCGAGGTGAAGGTGGAGGCCGTGTTCGACGACGGCACCCGGCTCGTCGTGGTGCGCGATCCGTTCGGCGTGCCCGAGGAGGTCGCCGAGTCGACCGGCGCCCCCTTCACCGACGATCCGGCCCGTGTGCTGCTCACGGTCACGAACACCGCCGAGGTTCCGGTGAGCATCACCTCGCACTTCCACTTCTTCGAGGTGAACCCCCGGCTGTCGTTCGACCGGGCGGCCGCGTACGGCCTGCGGCTCGCCATCGCGGCGGGCACTGCGGTGCGCTTCGCCCCCGGCGAGACCCTCGAGGTCGCACTCGTGCCCTTCGGCGGCGAGCGTGTCGCGATCGGCTTTGCGGGTCTCGTCGACGGACCGCTCGACGCGCCGGGTGCGCGCGAGGCCGCGATCGCACGGGCGCGCGAGCAGGGGTACCTCGGCGCATGACCGGCACCAACCACGACCGTCACGTGCGACACCACGACACGGCGGGCACATCGGATGCGGCCGTGTACGGGCCGACGACCGGCGACCGCGTGAGGCTCGGCGACACCGGCCTCATCGTCGAGGTCGAATTCGATGCGCAGCAGCGCGGCAACGAGTTCGTTGCCGGCTTCGGCAAGACCGCACGCGATGGACTGCTGCTGCAGGCCGCATCGGTGCGCGCCACATGCGACCTCGTCATCTCCAACGTCGTGCTCATCGACGCCATGCATCGTGTGTCGAAGGTGAGCATCGGCATCCGTGAGGGGCGGATCAGCGCAATTGGCCGCGCCGGCAATCCGCACATCCTCGACGACGTCGATGTGGTCGTCGGCACCGGCACCTCGATCATCAGTGGTGAGGGACTCATCGCCACGGCAGGCGCGATCGACACCCACGTGCACCTGCTGTCGCCGCGCATCATGGAGTCGTCGCTCGCGTCGGGTGTCACCACGATCATCGGCCAGGAGTTCGGCCCGGTGTGGGGTGTCGGCGTCAACTCGCCGTGGGCGCTGCGCCACGCATTCTCGTCGTTCGACGCCTGGCCGGTGAACATCGGGTTCCTCGCCAGAGGTTCATCGTCGTCGGCCGATCCACTGCTCGAGGCCCTCGTCGAGGGCGGGGCGTGCGGCTTCAAGGTGCACGAAGACATGGGCGCGCACACCCGTGCCCTCGACACGGCCCTCACCGTCGCCGAGGCCCACGATGTGCAGGTCGCACTGCACACCGACGGGCTGAACGAATGTCTCAGCGCGGCCGACACCCTGCGGGTGCTCGAGGGCCGCACCATCCACGCCTTCCACATCGAGGGGTGTGGTGGCGGACATGTGCCCGATGTGCTCACCCTCGCCGGTGTGCCCAATGTGCTCGGCAGCAGCACCAACCCCACCCTGCCGTTCGGGCGCGATGCACTCGACGAGCACTACGAGATGATCTTCGCCGCCCACGGGCTCGACCATCATTCGGCCAGCGATCACCGGCTCGTGCGCGACCGCATCCGTGGCGGCACGATGGGTGCTGAAGGCGTGCTGCACGACCTCGGCGTCATCGGTATCACCTCGAGCGACGCGCAGGGTATGGGTCGCGCGGGCGAGACCGTCCGACGCACGTTCCAGCTCGCCGCGCGCATGAAGGACGCGGCGGGCGAGGGAGCGAGTGGTCACGACAACGAACGTGTGCGCCGCTACATCGCCAAACTCACCATCAACCCGGCCATCGCCCATGGCTTGTCGCACGAGATCGGATCCATCGAGGTCGGCAAGTTGGCCGACATCGTGCTGTGGCGGCCCGATCACTTCGGCGCCAAACCACAGCTGGTGCTGAAGGCGGGGTTCCCGGCCTACGGGGTCACCGGCGATCCGAACGCCACCACCGATTCGTGCGAACCGCTCGTGCTCGGTCCGCAATTCGGTGCGCACGGTGCCACCGCCGCCGATCTGTCGATCGCCTTCGTCGCCGGATCCACGGGTGCCGACGGCGCCGACCGGCTCACCACACGCCGCCGGCGGGTTGCCGTCCGCAACACACGTGGCATCGGACCGGCCGATCTCGTGCACAACCATCGGCTCGGCACCGTCGCCGTCGACAGCGCCACGGGGTCGGTCACCCTCGACGGCGAGCGCGTGTATGTGGATCCGGTCGACAGCGTGCCACTCAGCAGGCTGTACTTCTTCTGACATGAGCACCCCCGCCCTCGCCGGCTTCTCGATGCCCCCCGAATGGGTGCCGCACCGCCGCACCTGGATGGAGTTCCCGTGCGCCAACGAGGGGTTCGGCAGCGACCCCGACGGCGACCTCGGCCACTACCGGCAGGTGTGGGCGAGTGTGGCGAACACCATCGTCGAGTTCGAACCCGTCAGCCTGGTCTGCGACCTCGGTGACGGCGAGATCGCGCGACGGCTCGTCGATCCGCGCATCGAGATCCACGAGACACCGATCGACGACGCATGGGCGCGCGACAGCGGCCCGACATTCCTGCTGCATCCCGACGGACGACTCGGCGCAACCCACTGGCGGTTCAACGCATGGGGCGATGCCGGCTACTCGCGCTACGACGACGAGCAGTTCGTCGGCGCGTTCATCGCCGGGCTGGCCGGCGCAGAACTGTTCACCTCGGAGATGGTGAACGAGGGTGGTGGCATCCACGTCGACGGTGAGGGCACCGTGCTCGCCACCCGCACCGTGCAACTCGACCCCGACCGCAACCCCGGGTGGACCGCCGAGCGCGTCGACACCGAATTCCGCGCCCACCTCGGCACCTCGACGACCGTGTGGCTACCGCGTGGCCTCACGCGCGACTACGACCGCTTCGGCACCCGCGGCCACGTCGACATCGTCGCCACGTTCGCCCGCCCCGGTGTCGTGCTCGCCCACGCGCAGCCCGACCCTGATCATCCCGACCACGAGGTGTGTCGCGAGAACCTCGCCCTCCTGCGTGCGGCCACCGATGCTGCGGGTCGTCGACTCGAGGTGATCGAGGTACCGGCACCCACCGTCACCCACGTCGACGGGTTACCCGTCGACTGGAGCTACATCAACCACTACGTGTGCAACGGCGGCGTCGTGCTGTGCTCGTTCGACGATCCACGCGATGCCGAGGCCGCCGAGATCGTCGCCCGCGCCTACCCGGGCCGCAAGGTCGTGCTGCACGACGCCCGCGACGTGTTCGCATGCGGCGGCGGCATCCACTGCATCACGCAGCAGGAACCGCTGGCCGGCGCCTGAATCTGAGCGCCTGAATCTCAGTTCCGGCCGAGGTCGGTGACGATCGACACGCCCGGTGCGGCGAACGAACCCATCGCGGGCAGTGCCGCAGGGACATCATCGAGGTGCAGGCGGCGGGTGATCGAGGCCGTCGGGTCGAGCAATCCCTGCTCGACGAGGGCGAGCACCTCGGGCAGGCTCGACGCCGACAGACCGTGCACACCGAGGACCTCGAGCTCGTCACGGATGACGCGCGAGATGGGGAAGTCGGTCGAGGCCGATGGGAACAACCCGACCTGCACGTGTCGGCCGAGCGGTCGCAGGCAGCGCACCGAGTTGGCTGCCGTCGCGGCGTGTCCGAGACACTCGACCGACACATGCGCGCCTCCGACCTGGTCGTGGATCGCCGCGGCCACATCGTCGAGACCACTCGCATCGATCACCGTGTCGGCGCCCGCGGCGCGAGCGAGCGACAGCGCGTCGGCCGACACGTCGACGGCGACGATGTGGGCACCGCGGATGCGGCCAAAGGCGATCGCCGCCAACCCGACACCCCCGCAGCCGTGCACGGCGAGCACCTCGCCGGGCGCGAGCCGACCCTGCTCGACGACCCCTCGATAGGCGGTCGACACCCGACATCCCACCAGCGCCGCGGCCGCGTCGCTCACCGCCTCGGGGACGAGCACGGCGTTCACATCGGCGTACGGGATCGTCGTCAACTCGGCGAACGCGCCCCAGCGCGTGAAACCCGGTTGTTCCTGACGGCGGCACACCTGATGCTGGCCGAGGCGGCACGGTTCGCAGGTGCCGCACCCGCAGACGAACGGCACCATGATCCGCTGTCCCACACGCAACCTGCGCACCTCGGCACCCACAGCGACCACCCGACCGACGAACTCGTGGCCACCCACATGCGGGCAGGCGATGTCGGGATCGGTGCCGTGCCAGCCGTGATAGTCGCTGCGGCACAGCCCGACCGCCGTCACCTCGACGACCACCTCGTCGGGTCGCGGCGTCGGATCGGGCACGGTGCGCACCTCGATCGGCCCGCCGAATGTGTCGTAGACGGCGGCGCGCATGGCCGCGAATGCTAACGGTGACGGCAGGATGGGGAGGTGAGCAGCATCTCGGTGTCCGAACTCGAATACGCGCCACCGGGTGCCGACTCACTGTTCTTCGACGTCTCCTTCGGTATCGCACCCGGCGAGCACGCCGCAGTCGTCGGTGCCAACGGCGTCGGCAAGAGCACCATCCTGCGCATCCTGTCCGGCGAGCTCGAACCCGACGGGGGAGAGTTCGCGGTCGGCGGCACGGTGCTGACGATGACCCAGGACGTCGGGATGGCCCGACCCGACGACAGCCTGCGCGACATGCTCGTCGAGGTCGCGCCACCGGCGTTGCGCGATGCCGGGCGCGCCCTGCATGCAGCCGAGGCGGCGATGCTCGCCGGCACCGACGACGGTACGGCCTTCGCCGAAGCACTCACCCACTGGGGTGACCTCGGTGGCTACGAACTCGAGTCGAAGTGGGCGGCCGCGGCGCGCCGGAGTGTGAAGACCCCGGTCGACGACTTCGCGACACGTCTCGTCGGTCAACTGAGTGGCGGCGAACGCAAGCGGCTGGTCCTCGACCTGCTGCTCACCTCGGGTGCCGATGTGCTGCTTCTCGACGAACCCGACAACTACCTCGACATCCCCACCCGTGTCTGGCTCGAGGAACAGATCGCCGCATGCCGCAGCACCATCCTCATGGTGTCGCACGACCGGACGCTGCTCGAGCGGGTGGCCACCAAGATCGTCGTCGTCGAGGGATCAGGTGCATGGGTGCACGGCGGCTCGTACGTCACGTTCCCCGAGGCTCGCGCCCGGCGACAGGAGCAGCTCGGAGATGCCCTGAAGCGGTGGAACGACGAAGAGCGTCGACTGTTCCACCACATGAAGATCATGAAGCAGCGCGCCGCGCAGAACTTCAAGAACGCCACCAAGGCCAATGCCGCCGAGACGCGCTGGGAGAAGTTCGTCGCTGCCGGGCCGCCACCGCCACCCGTGGCCGACCAGCAGATCCGCGTCAGGCTGCGTGGTGCCGACTCGGCGCGCCGTGTCGTGCAGATGATCGACGTGGCGGTGGGCGACCTGTTCCTGCCGTTCCGCGACGAGGTGCATTTCGGCGAACGGGTCGGGCTGATCGGTCCCAACGGCACCGGCAAGACCCACCTGCTCGGCGCGCTCGCCGGCACGCTCGACGAGGCCCTCGATGTGGGCGGCACGATCAACTTCGGACCGCGTACGTCGGTCGGCATGTTCACCCAGGTGAACGACCGGCCCGAGTTCCGCGGACGCACGTGCATCGACATCGTCCGCCAACGACTGTTCGACGACGAGGCCGCGATGCGCGCCCTGGCCCGTTACGGCCTCGCCACCCACGCCCGCCAGGAACACCAGACCCTCTCGGGCGGGCAGAAGGCCCGCCTCGAGATCCTCTGTCTCGAACTCGACGGACACAACGTGCTGCTACTCGACGAACCCACCGACAACCTCGACATCGAGTCGTCCGAGGCGCTCGAGGCGGCCCTCGACAGCTTCGAGGGCACGGTCATCGCCGTCAGCCACGACCGCACCTTCCTCGCCACCCTCGACCGGTTCGTGATGATCACCGACGATGGCGAGGTGTACTCGCTGCCCGATTTCGAGGTGGCGCTCGCTGCGCTGCACGATCCGGGGTCGCTCGCCGGACTGCGTCTCGCCGCCCGGCTCACCGCCGCAGCCGGCTGATCGCCTCCGCATCACCGCCCGGCGGGCCGGCCGGAAAACCGCCCTGCGCGGGTCGGGTACTGTGCCGCCCGGGGGGAGCTCGAAGAAGGGGTTCGGGCATGGAGCGATCGACGGTCTGGCGACCTCGCCGCCGTCGCGCGCGCAGTCCCGAGTGGTCGCAGACCAAGGGCACGGTGCTCTCGTCGACCGTGCAGTTGCGTTCGGCCCCCGACACAACCGTGGTGCAGGTGCCCCTCGTGCTGTACGCCTACGAAGTCGGTGGCGTGCCGTTCCGCGGTACATGTGTGCATCCCGTCGAGGGCGAGCGCTGCACGGCCGCCGACACGGTGGCCCGCTATCCCGCCGGCTCGACGGTCACCGTGCGTTTCGATCCCTCCGATCCATCGCGATCGATGCTCGCCGATGCGACATCGATGAACGGATCGCGTCTCAGGCGCTGAACGTCTCGACGCGTCGGGCGAGCTCGGCCCGGTAGTGCGCGGCGCGCTCCCACTTGAGGTGCTCGTAACCGCGAACGCGATCGGGGAGCGAGGCGATGGCGACCGCGTCGGCGAGACGCTCGGGTGACCCGTCGAGGTGAGCGAGTACACGGCGTACCGCAGTGATGTACTCGCCGGGCAGCTGTCGCTCGAGGCGGCGCAGACGCGTGAAGCCGAACACATCGAGCGGTGTGCCGCGCAGGCGGCGCATCGATCGCAGTGCGACGAACATCGGCCGCGCCCATCCGCCGAAGCGGATCTTGCGCTGCACCCCGAGGGCGCGTAGCAGCGGCGGGTGCAGGTGCCACGACACCTTCGCCTTCGGGCCACCCACGCGGCGGGCACGCTCGCGCGATTCGGGCAGCAGCAGGAGCCGGGCCACCTCGTACTCGTCCTTGTAGGCCATCAACCGATGCAGGTTGCGGGCCACCGCCTCGGTGAACTCGTCGTGACCGGCAACCGCGACCTCGTCGACCACGGCGCGGAACCGGGCGGCGTACGCGGCCGAGGAGTAGTCGGTGAGATCGTCGACGAGTCGTTCGATGAGCGGTCGGTCGTCGGGCGGCAGCGTGCCCTCGGCAGCGTCCCGCTGGGCCTCGATCGCCCGCGGGTCGGCGGCCCATGCCCGCCCCCACCGGAACGCGGCGATGTTGCGAGCGACTGCGACGCCGTTCAACTCGATCGCCCGCTCGACGAGTGCGGGATCCACCGGCACATGACCGGTCTGCACGGCGACGCCCAGCATGAGCACATTGGTCGATGCATCGTCACCGAGCAGGGCGATCGCGAGGCGACGTCCGTCGACGCGCACGTGACTCCGCGTGGCATCGTCGAGACGCGCGTCGAGATCCTCGCCGGGATACTGCAGCCACGGATGGGCGACCATCGACCCGGTGGGCACCGCAGCGGTGTTGGCGACGAGCACCGTGCGCGACGGGTCGGCTGTGCGCACGGTGGCCTCGGTGCCGGCGACGAGCTGGTCGAGCGCGAGCAGCACATCCACCGATCCGCGTGTCGCCTTGTTCGAGGGCTGTGGCGCATCGAGCGACAGTCGCAGATCGCTCACCACCGGGCCGGCCTTCTGCGACAGGCCGGTCTGGTCGAGTCCGCGGACGTGGTAGCCCTGCAGCATCGCGGCCGTGCCGAGGATCTGGTTGAGGGTCACCACGCCGGTGCCGCCGATCCCACTCATCCGCACGGTGCAGTCGCGCATCGCCGTCGCAGGCGGGGCGATGTCGGTGGGAGGTGTGGGTCGAGCGATCGGGGCGCGCGTGCCGTCGACCGTCACCGTCATGAACGACGGGCAGTCACCCTCCATGCACGACAGGTCGAAGTTGCACGATCCCTGATCGATGCGAGTCTTGCGGCCGAAGGGGGTGTCGACCGGCTGCACCGAGAGGCAGTTGCTCTTCTCGCCGCAGTCGCCGCATCCCTCGCAGACCCGCTCGTCGATGACCACGCGGAACGACGGTGTGGCGAGCGTGCCGCGCTTGCGGTCGCGGCGGTTCTCGGCAGCACAGCGCTGATCGTGGATCAGCACGGTGCACCCCGGTTCGCGGGCGAGCACCTCCTGGGCCTCGATGATCCGGCCGCGCCCCCACACGGTCACTGCGGCGGGGAGTTCGACATCGCGGTACCGACCGAGATCGTCGGTCGTGATGATGATCCGGCCGACACCTTCGGTGACGAGCACCGTGCACAGGTCGGGGATCGACAATCGACCGACCGGATCCTGCCCGCCGGTCATCGACACGGCATCGTTGAAGAGGATCTTGTAGGTGATCGCCACCCCTGCGGCGATCGCGCCGCGGATCGCACCGAGGCCGCTGTGGAACAGCGTGCCGTCGCCGATGTTCTGGACGATGTGGTGCTCGTCGACGAACGGTGACATCCCGAACCACTGGGCACCCTCGTTGCCCATCGCGGTGAGACCCATGACATGGCCCACCTGTTCGGGTTCCATCAACATCACCATGCTGTGGCAGCCGATGCCGCCACCGACGAGGGTGCCGTCGGGCACCTTGGTCGACGTGTTGTGCGGGCATCCCGAGCAGAAGTAGGGCGAGCGGCTGACGCTGAGCGGGATGAGTGGCCGCGGCGCAGGCGGCTCGGGCGCAAGGCGATCACCGAGTCGCTGGGCGAGGCGGCGCCGCAGGCGCGGTGCGATCGCATCGGCATCGAGACCGCCTGAGGTGGGGAACAGCGCTTCGTCGGTCGGTGTGCGCTTGCCGCTCACGAGCGGGTGACCCGGCCGACCGAACAGCGCGTCCTTGACGAACCACTCGAGGTTCGGGGTCTTCTCCTCGACGACGACGATCTCGGTGAGCCCGTCGGCGAACTCGCGCACCTGCGCCGGATCGATCGGCATCGGCATGCTCACCTTGAACACCCTGATCCCTGCGTCGCGCAGGTCGTCGTCGGTGCGCAGTCCGAGCAGGCGCAGCGCCTCGATCGTCTCGCGGTAGTTGTGCCCGCTGGCGACGATGCCGATCCAGTCGTGAGGTCCGCGCACCGCCACGGTGTTGAGGTGGTTCAGCACGCCGTATCGGCGGGCCAACTCGAGGCGGATCTCGTGGAACTCGCGCTCGGTGTCGAGTGTGTACGGGGTGAGCAGACGACCGGTGGGACGCGGGGTCCACACATGGCCGTCGACCTCGATCTTCGGCACGATCGGGACGACCCGCTCGGGGTGCAGCTCCACACTGCCCGTGCCGTCGGCGAGGGTCTCGACGACCTTGATGCTCGTCCACAGACCGGTCGTGCGCGACAGGGCGATCGCATGACGACCGAGGTCGACCGCCTCCTGCACGTCGCCGGGATGGATGATCGGCATGTTCAGGTCGACGAGGGTCGCGCCGCCGGATGACGGAAGCGTGCTGCTCTTGGCCGTCGGGTCGTCGCCGACGAGCGCGACCGCGCCGCCGTAGCGCGATGTGCCGGCGAACGCGGCGTGACGCAATGCGTCGCTGGCCCGGTCGAGGCCGGGTGCCTTGCCGTACCACAGGCCGATCACCCCGTCGTAGTGACACGAGTCGAGAGTCGCCGCGAGCTGGGTGCCCATCACGGCGGTCGCCGCGAGCTCTTCGTTCATCGCTGGCTGGAACACCAGGTGCAGGTCGTCGTCGGTGGCGAGGCGGGCCGCCGCGGCAGCATCGCGGTCGTAGCCGGCGAGGGGGCTTCCCGGGTAGCCCGTCACATAGGCGGCGGTGCGCAGTCCGGCCCGCCGATCGGCGCGCAGTTGCTCGAGGGGCAGGCGGGCGAGGGCCTGTGACCCGCTCAGGAAGACACGTCCCTCGTCGCGTCGGTAGCGGTCGGCGAGCTCGTACGAGTCGATCACGGCCACGGGTGCATCTTGGCAGACTTGCCCCATGACGAGAACGGGTCGCGGCGGCACACCGGCCACCGTGGCACTCGACGCCGCCGGGGCCGGTTACACCGTTCACGAGTTCGCCCATCAGCCGGGCGACCGCAACTACGGGCTCGTTGCAGCCGAGGCCCTCGGTGTCGAGCCGGCCCGGGTGTTCAAGACCTTGCTGGCGCGCATCGACGGTGACGAGGCCGTCGTGGCGGTGGTGCCGGTGAGTGGTCAGTTGTCGCTGCGCGCCCTTGCAGCGACGGTCGGCGCGAAGCGAGCCGAAATGTGTCCGCCCGAGATGGCCGAACGACTCACCGGTTATGTGGTCGGCGGGATCAGCCCGTTCGGACAGCGTCGGCGTCTGCGCACCGTCGTCGATGAGACATGTGTGCTGTTCGACACGATCTACGTGAGCGGTGGCAAACGCGGGCTCGACCTCGAGATCGCTCCCGACGTGCTCGTCAGTGTGCTCGACGCGACGCTCGCGCCGGTCAGTTCCGCTTGACCCGACCGGCGAGGGCGCGGAACGCGAGCGTGAAGCTGAGCGCCATCAGACCGAGGATCGCCGCAAGGGCACCACCGATACGGTCCCACTCCCATCCGGTCTGCAGGATCGCCCGCAGCCCACCGAGCAGGTAGGTGGTCGGGTTGAACCGCACCGCAGTGGCCAGCCATCCCGTCATCGCCTCCTGCGGCAGGTATGCGGTGGTGAGGAACGCGAACGGGAAGAACAGCAAGAACGCGTTGTTCACCGCCGTCGGGTTGCCGGTGCGCAGGGCGATCGCATAGGGGAAGCCGGTGAAGGCGAGCCCCCACAACCCGGCCATCAGGATGAACAGCACGACACCACCGACACCGGTGGCGACGTCGATCCCGAGGATCAGACCGAGCAGCATCACGGGTGTGGCAAGGGCGACGATCAGCACGAAGTCGGCGGACATCAGGCCGAGGAGCAACGTGCCGCGGCGCACCGGGGTGAGCAGCAGACGATCGAGGTAGCCGTCCTGGATGTCGATGACGAGTGACGCAGCGCGACTCACACCGGTGACGGCGAACACCACCGCGACCGGCAACTGGAACGCCTTGTAGTCGAAGCCGGGTGGGAAGTTGCCCTCGACGAACGACTGCAGTGCCCCCACGTTGACGACGAAGAAGAAGATCGGGATGAGCAGCGCCGGACCGAACGCCTCGGGATCGCGCCACGTGAGCCGCAGCGCGCGCAGGCTCACCGTGCGCCAGTCGGCGAAGAACCCCGCACTACGCGGGTGGACACGCATCATTCGGCATCCTCCCGCAGACGCGCCCCGGTGGTGTGCAAGAACACATCGTCGAGTGTGGGGGTGCGCAGGGTGAGTCCCTCGACGGTGATCCCCGCCTCGGCGAGGGCGACGGCGACCGGACTGATCGCGGCCGCACCGTGGGCCACCGACATGACGACCTCGTCGTCACTCGCCTCGGCCCGCTCGACGGCATCGAGGCGCGACACGATCGCCACCACATCAGCGGCCGTGCCAGGTCGCACCTTGGCGACGATGACGTCACTGCCGATCTCGCGCTTCAGATCCTCGGGTGTGCCGTCGGCGACGATGCGGCCGTGGGCGATGATGCCGACGCGGTCGGCGAGTGCGTCGGCCTCCTCGAGGTACTGGGTGGTGAGGAAGATCGTCATCCCGAAATCTGCGTTGAGGGTGCGCACCTCCTGCCACACCGCGGCCCGGCTGGTGGGATCGAGTCCGGTGGTCGGCTCGTCGAGGAACAGCACGGTCGGCTGGTGGACGAGCGCAGCAGCGAGATCGAGCCGGCGTTTCATGCCGCCCGAGTAGGTGGCGATGCGGCGGTCGATCGCCTCACCGATGTCGACGAGGTCGAGCAATTCGTCGACCCGCTGACGGCGCTCGGCGGTGGTGAGCCCGTAGAGCCGGCCCTGCAGGTCGAGCAGTTCGCGGCCGGTCTGCTTGGGGTCGAGCGCGGCGTCCTGCAGGGCAACCCCGATGCGCAGTCGCACCCGGTCGGCCTCGGTGGCGACATCGTGGCCGGCGACGCTCGCGGTGCCGCCCGTGGGTCGCAGCAGTGTGGTGAGCATGCGCACATTGGTGCTCTTGCCAGCGCCGTTGGGGCCGAGGAAGCCGTAGATCTCACCCTGCGACACGGCGAGGTCGACACCGGCCACCGCCTCGGTGTCGCCGAAACGGCGCACGAGACCGCGGGCGGAGATGGCGAGGGCCGTCACGGCGGCGACGCTATCGGGAGCGCTGGGCGCGCAGCAGGGCGTCGATGCGCGCAATGCGCGTGAGTGCCGGGGGGTGGGTGGAGGTGAGCCGCTCCCACCGGTCGGTGGGTCGACCGCCGCCGCCGGCCGCGACCACACGGCGCAGCGCCTGGGCGAGATGACGGCCGAAGCCCATCTCGACGACCCGTCGATCGGCACGGAACTCGGCCCGTCGTCCGACGACGTTGGCGCTGAGGTTGCTGGCGAGCAATCCGCTGAGGAACACCCACGACACGGCGTTGAGCACCCGCGCGACACCCCGGCCGAGCATCGTCACCCCGGGTGACTGCGAGGCGAACGCCGAGGTGGCTGCGGCCGCGACGTTCTGCAGGAAGAACCCGATCCGGGCGAGGACGAGCACGGGGATCGCCAGCCACTGGGTCATCGTGAGGGCCACCGTGTGCAGGCCGAGGTGATGGCTCAACTCGTGGGCGAGTACACCACTCAACTCGTCGGGCGGCAGCGACTCGACGGCATACGACGTGACCACCACGAGATGACCACCGCAGGCAAACGCATTGAGGTCACCCGAGGGCAGGACGGCGAGCACATAGCGCCGGCCCGGTAGGGCGTTGGCGCGCAGCACGGGGCGCCACGCCGGCGCGAGCACGGCGACCTCGTCGTGACGGGGCCGACGCGCACCGAGCAGCGGTGCGAGCAGGTACACCTGCACGGGTCGCAGGAACAGCACGACGACGGCGAGCAGGTAGCCGCCGGCGAGCACCGGATACGACACCGACCACACGAGATGCACCGGCAACCAGAACACGAAGATCGACAACGCCCACACGGGGAACACGGCGACGACCGGCGCGAGCGCGGTGATGGCCGCGGCGTCGAGTTCGCGACGGGTGCCGTGTCGATCCACGGAACTGAACGATACGGGGTGGGTGCGCGCCGTGAGCCCGCGGACGAATCACGGGCGGCGCACCGAGCCGCAGTCGTACACTCGCCGCCATGTCGGTGTCGAGGGCGGAGCGCATCGCCACACGCAGCCGGAACGCGAAGTGGAAGAACCCTCCGCTGCGGATCGAGATGCTCGAGTGCATCAACTGCGACGCCTGCCTGCGGCACTGCCCACCGCAGTTCGGGGCGATCTTCAACCACGGCCCCGATGTGGTGATCATCCCCGAGCTGTGCAGCGGCTGCGACAAGTGCCTCCCGGCGTGCCCGGTGAACTGCATCTATCCGTTCCCCGACTGGGAGCAGGTCGGGGCGCCGGCGGCATGGTGGGACGAGCCGCTGTCGGCGAACGACCCGTACCGCTGACAAACTGGACCGGTGACCATCATCCCCGGCGCCTCACCACTCTCACACCGCGGCAGCGATCCGCGCGGCGTGCTCGTCCTGCACGGCTTCACCGGGAATCCCGGCAGTATGCGCAGCGTCGCCGATGCCGTGGTGGCGGCGGGGTTCCATGTCGAGATGCCGCTGCTGCCGGGGCACGGCACACATCTCGACGACATGGTGCCGACGCGCTGGCACGACTGGTCGGGTGCAGCCGCTGCGGCGTATCGCACCCTCGCCGAGCGCGCCGAGCGGGTCGTCGTCGTCGGGTTGAGCATGGGCGGCGCGCTCACCTTGCGCCTCGGCGCCGATCATCCCGAGATCGCTGGGCTCGTGTGCATCAACCCGGCCACCCAGCCGCCACCGGACGAGGTGCTCACAATGCTCGGCGACATGATCGCCGCGGGCACCGAGGTGATACCGGGGATCGGCAGCGACATCGCCGACCCCGATGCACACGAGGATGCCTACGAGGGCACACCACTCGCGGCACTCATGTCGCTGATGAACGACGGACTCGCGCCGCTGTCGAGTGTGTACCCGACGATGCGTATGCCGCTGCTGTTGATGAACTCGCCGCAGGACCATGTGGTCGAACCGGCGCAGGCCGAGTTCCTCGCCTCCACCTACGGCGGACCCATCGAGCGGATCACCCTCGAGCGCAGCTATCACGTGGCCACCCAGGACCACGACAAGGATCTCATCGCCGCGTCGGTCGTCGCATTCATCGACCGTGTGACCCGATGAGCGCTGCAATGTCGATGATGCTCGTCGCATCCATCCCGAGTCCGTCGTCGGGAACCCTCGATCTCGGACCACTGTCGATCCATGCGTACGGCGTGATGATCGCCCTCGGTGTCCTCGCGGCGATGCGGCTTGCAGGGAGTCGACTCGAGGCGGCCGGTGCCGGCAGCCGCGACGCGATGAGCAGCATCTCGCTGTGGAGTGTGTTCGCAGGTCTGCTCGGCGCGCGCGCCTACTACGTGCTCACCGACCCGAGTGATCCCTGGCGCGAGCCGGCGCGCTGGCTGCGCGTGTGGGAGGGGGGCCTCGGCGTTCCCGGCGGTCTGCTCGTCGGCATCGTCACGGGTGCGGTCATCGCCCGCCGGCGCGGGGTTGCCCCGGCCGCGGTGCTCACCGCCGCCGCACCGGCGATCCCACTCGCCCAGGCGATCGGGCGGTGGGGCAACTGGTGGAACCAGGAACTGTTCGGCCGCCCGACCGATCTGCCGTGGGCCCTCGAGATCGACGACGCCAACCTGCCCGCCGGGTACGCGTCGGGCACGACGTTCCACCCGACGTTCCTCTACGAATCGATCTGGAACCTCGGTCTGTGCGTCGCGCTCATCTGGATCGAGCGTCGCATGTCGCTGCGCCCCGGTCGGTTGATGGCGCTCTACGTGGCCGGATATGCGGTCGGTCGCTTCCTCGTCGAGGGTCTGCGCATCGATCCGGCCACCTCCGGCGGGGGGTGGCGGCTCAACCAGTGGACGGCGTTCGTCGCCTTCACCGCGGCGGTCGGCTTCCTCGTCGTCGACAGTCGTCGCGCCCGGGGTGTAGCGACCCGACTACCGTCGGACGGATGAGCGACGTCGTCCTGATCGAGCACCGCGATCCGGGGATCGCGCTGCTCACCTTCAATCGTCCCGACCGTCTGAACGCGTGGAACGGCAACCTCGCCGCGCGCTACTTCACGCTGCTCGACGAGTGCGCTGCCGACCCGGCGGTGAAGGTGATCGTCGTCACCGGTGCGGGTCGCGGCTACTGCGCCGGGGCCGATATGGACGCGCTGCAGGGACTCGGCGGCGGGGGACCGGTGGGCGCCGACGGTGCCGCCGCGGCGGCGGGTGGTCGGCCGCAGCACCACACGGCCGCCGTGCCCAAGCCGGTGATCGCCGCGGTGAACGGGGCATGTGCAGGGATCGGCATGGTGCAGGCGTTGATGTGCGACATCCGCTTCGCAGCGGCCGGCGCGAAGTTCACCACCGCCTTCGCCCGACGTGGGCTGATCGGCGAGTACGGGATGTCGTGGATCCTGCCGCGCCTCATCGGCACGTCGCGCGCGCTCGACCTCATGCTGTCCGGACGTGTGGTGCTCGCCGAGGAGGCGTTGGCGCTCGGCATGGTGAACGAGGTCGTCGCACCCGAACGCCTCCTCGACCGCACCCTCGAGTACGCCGCCGACCTCGCGGTGAACTGCTCGCCGACCTCGATGGCCGTGATGAAGCGACAGGTGTATGCCGACTGGGACCGCGGTCTCGTCGAGGCATCCGACACTGCGGAGGCCCTGATGAAGGCGTCGATCATGCGACCCGATTTCGTCGAGGGGGTGGCCAGCTTCGTCGAGAAGCGGCCGCCGCGCTTCGGCCCGGTCGACCCGACCGCCTGAGGGCGCGCCCGTCGGGGGTCCGTAGACTCCGCACCCGTGTCCGACCGTCTCTCCGCCGCCGATGTGGCCAAGGTCGCCCGCCTGGCCCGGCTCGGTCTCGAGTCCGACGAGATCGCCCGGATGACCGACCAACTCGCCGGGATGCTCGACCACTTCGCCGACATCGATGCACTCGATCTCGCCGCCGTCGAGCCGATGACCCAGCCGTATCCGCTCGTCAACGTGCTGCGCCCCGATGTGGTCGCCCCGTGCCTCGACCGCGACGAGGTGCTCGCCGCGGCACCACTCGCCGAGGACGGACGGTTCCGCGTGCCGCCGGTCATCGGGCTGGAGGGCTGATGACGCAGGGTGGTGCCGTCCCGTCGACGGCGATCGACACCGCGGCGGCGGTGACCGCGGGGCGTGTGCGGGCGGCCGATGTGGTCGAGCACGTCCTCGGTCAGATCGATGCGCGCGAGACCGAGATCCATGCGTTCAACCATGTGATGGCCGACGAGGCGCGCGTCGCGGCCGCACGTGTCGACGATGCGGTTGACGCAGGACGCGATCCCGGACCGCTCGCCGGGGTCACCGTCGCGCTGAAGGACAACATGTGCACGCGCGGCGTGCCGACGACCTGCTCGTCGCGCATCCTCGAGGGATGGCGACCGCCGTATGACGCCACGGTGGTCGGCCGACTTGCGGCGGCCGGTGCCGTCGTCGTCGGCAAGACCAACCTCGACGAGTTCGCCATGGGCAGCAGCACAGAGAACTCGGCGTTCGGTCCGACACGCAATCCGCTCGACACGTCGCGGGTGCCCGGGGGCAGCAGCGGCGGCAGTGCGGCCGCGGTCGCCGCCGGGTTCAGCCACGTCAGCCTCGGCAGCGACACGGGTGGGTCGATCCGCCAACCCGCGGCGCTGTGCGGTGTCGTCGGTGTGAAGCCCACGTACGGCTACGTCAGTCGGTACGGCCTCGTCGCCTTCGCCAGCAGCCTCGACCAGATCGGACCGTTCACGACCACGGTGGCCGACGCAGCCCTGCTGCTCGACGTGATCGGCGGTCACGATCCGCACGACAGCACCTCGATCCCCGGTGAGCGACCGTCGCTCGTCGGTGCGCTCGACGAGGTCGACATCACGGGTCTGCGCGTCGGCCGCATCACCGACCTGCCCGCCGGCGCGGATCCCGATGTCGAGCAACGTCTCGAGGTGGCCTTCGACACCCTGCGCGCCGCAGGCGCGACGATCGTCGACGTCGAGGTGCCGGCGTTCACCTTCGGCCTCACCGCGTACTACCTGATCGCCCCTGCCGAAGCGAGCAGCAACCTGGCCCGCTACGACGGTGTGCGCTACGGCATGCGCGTCGACGCGGCCGACACCAACGCGATGTATGCCGCCACGCGTGCCGCCGGCTTCGGCGACGAGGTGAAGCGGCGGATCATGCTCGGCACCTACGCCCTCAGCGCCGGCTACTACGACGCGTACTACGGCAAGGCGCTCAAGGTGCGCCGACTCATCCACGACGACTTCGAACGCGCCTATCGCGCCGCCGACGTCCTGCTCACGCCGGCGTCGCCGAGTGTGGCGTTCCCGTTCGGAGAAAAGAGCGCCGACCCGCTCGCGATGTACCTGTGCGACACGTACACGATCCCGACCAACCTCGCCGGACATCCGGCGATGAGCGTGCCCTTCGGCACCGGTGCCCACGGCCTGCCTGTCGGCATCCAGGTGCTCGCCGGCACCCTGCGCGAGGTCGACATGTTCCGCGCCGCAGCCGTCCTCGAACGGAGCGCCCGATGAGCGCGTCCGACGGACTCCCCGGCGACTGGGAGCTCGTGGTCGGACTCGAGGTGCACGTCGAGCTCGCCACGGCGACGAAGTTGTTCAGCGCCAGCCCGAACCGCTTCGGCGACGAGCCGAACACGAACATCGACCCTGTGACGCTGGGGCTTCCGGGTGCACTGCCCGTGCTGAACGAGCACGCCGTCGAATTGGCGATGCGGATCGGCCTCGCCCTCAACTGCACCGTGCAGCCGTGTGCGTTCCACCGCAAGAACTACTTCTATCCCGACATGCCCAAGGCGTATCAGGTGAGCCAGTACGACGCGCCGCTCAACGTCGACGGCTGGCTCGACCTGCCGAATGGCATCCGCATCGGTATCGAGCGCGCCCACATGGAAGAAGACGCCGGCAAGAGCACCCACATGGGATCGTCGGGGCGTGTGCACGGTGCCGACTACTCACTCATCGACCTCAACCGCGCCGGTGTACCCCTCGTCGAGATCGTCAGCCGCCCCGACCTCCGCTCGTCGGACGATGCACGCGCCTATGTGAACGAGCTCCGCTCGATCCTCGTCGCCATCGGCGCGAGCGACGCACGGATGGAGGAGGGGTCGATGCGCGTGGATGCCAACGTCAGCGTGCACCACCCGGGCACGCCGTTCGGCACACGCTGCGAGATCAAGAACGTGAACAGCGTCCGTTCGCTCGGCAGGGCGATCGAATACGAGGCGCGGCGCCAGATCGACCTGCTCGAGAGCGGCGACGTCGTGCGCCAGCAGACGCGTCACTGGGACGAGGCCGACGGCCGCACCCACACATTGCGCACCAAGGAGGACGCCGACGACTACCGGTACTTCCTCGAACCCGACCTCGTGCCGCTGGTGCCCGACCCGGCGTGGATCGAGCGCGTCCGTGCTGCGCTGCCGATGCTGCCAGCGGCCCGCCGGGCGCGGCTTGCCGCGGCGACCTCGGCCGATCCGGCGGGGGAGGCCGTGTCGAGTGTGGTCGAACGTGGTCAGGACGAGTACGTGCTCGCCGTCGTCGCAGCGGGGGGCGATGCGGCGCGGGCGCTCGTGCACGTGAAGGAGGGGTTCGCCGACGAGGACGCCACCCCGCGGGTGCCTGCGACCGACCTCGCCGCACTCACCCGACTCGAGGTCGCCGGTGGGGTCACCGCCACACAGGCCAAGGCGATCCTCGCCGAACTGCTCGCCCACGACGGTGGCGATCCCGCTGCCATCGCCGCGGCGAAAGGATTCGAGGCGATGGACACCTCGGCGCTCGAGGCGGCCGTCGACGCAGCCATCGCCGCAGATCCCGACGCCTGGACCAAGTTCTGTGCCGGCGAGGGTCGGGCCATGGGTGCCCTCGTCGGGTATGTGATGAAGGCCACCGGCGGTAAGGCCGACGGTAAGGCGGTTACTGCGCTGCTCAATGCGCGTCGCGGGTGAACCTCCGTCGCGGGTGACCGCAACGCGACCGACGGGCTAGGTTCCCCGCATGGTCAGCGAGAAGAAGGTCGACATCAAGCCACGCAGCCGCGACGTCACCGACGGCATGCAGAAGGCGCCGGCACGAGCGATGCTGCGAGCGGTCGGGATGACCGACGACGACTGGGTGAAGCCACAGGTCGCCATCGCCTCGTCGTGGAACGAGGTCACCCCGTGCAACATGACGTTGCGCAAGTTGGCCGAACACGCCAAGGGTGGTGTGCGTGCCGCCGGTGGGTTCCCGATGGAGTTCGGCACGATCACCGTCAGCGACGGCATCAGCATGGGCCACGAGGGCATGCGCGCCTCGCTCGTCAGCCGCGAGGTCATCACCGACTCGGTCGAGACGGTGATGCACGCCGAACGTTTCGACGGCTTCGTCGGCCTCGCCGGATGCGACAAGAGCATCCCGGCGATGTTGATGGCCGCCGCACGTCTCGACCTGCCGAGCGTGTTCGTCTACAACGGCAGCACCATGCCCGGTCAGTACGACGGGAAGGCCCTCGACATCACGTCGGTGTTCGAGGCGGTCGGTGCCTGTGCCCTCGGTGCGATCACCGAGGACGAGTTGCTGCAGATCGAGCGCCACGCCTGCCCCGGTGAGGGGGCGTGCGGCGGGATGTTCACCGCGAACACCATGTCATCGATCGCCGAGGCCATCGGGATGAGCCTTCCCGGCACGGCGTCGCCTCCCGCGATCGATGCGCGGCGTGAGGACGACGCCCGGCGCGCCGGTGAGGCGGTCGTCAACCTGTTGCGTCTCGGCATCACGCCGCGGATGATCATGACCAAGCCGGCCTTCGAGAACGCGATCGCCATCACCTCTGCGCTCGGCGGGAGCACCAACGCAGTGCTGCACCTGCTGGCGCTCGCCAACGAGGCCGGGGTCGAGCTGCACCTCGACGACTTCAACCGCATCGCAGCGCGTGTGCCGCACATCGCCGACATGAAGCCCGGTGGCCGCTTCCACATGAGCGACCTCGACCGCGTCGGTGGTGTGCCGGTGGTGCTGCGACACCTCCTCGACGCCGGTCTCTTGCACGGCGACTGCCTCACCGTCACCGGCCGCACGATGGCCGAGAACCTGGCCGCGCTCGATCCGCCAGCACCCGATGGCGTGGTCGTGCATCCGCTCACCGCTCCGATCCACACCGAGGGCGGCATCGTCATCCTCACCGGCTCACTCGCCCCGAAGGGTGCGGTGGTGAAGGTGGCCGGTCTGACCGCCGAACAGAAGCAGTTCGTCGGCTCGGCGCGGGTGTTCGACGGCGAGGATGGCGCAATGGCGGCGATCCTGTCGGGCTCGATCGAACCGGGCACCGTGCTCGTCATCCGTTACGAGGGCCCCAAGGGCGGCCCCGGCATGCGCGAGATGCTCGCGATCACCGGTGCGCTGAAGGGTGCCGGCCGCGGCGCCGACTGCGCGCTCATCACCGACGGCCGCTTCAGCGGTGGCACGTGGGGCTTCTGCATCGGCCACGTCGCGCCCGAGGCGGTGGACGGTGGTCCGATCGCGTTCGTGCGCGACGGCGATCAGATCCGCATCGACGTGCACGAGCTGCGACTCGACCTGCTGGTCGACGATGCCGAGATCGCCCGTCGACGTGCGTCGTGGTCGCCGAACCCGCCGCGCTACACGACCGGTGTGCTCGGTAAGTACGCGCGGCTCGTGCAGGGCGCCGAGACCGGCGCGATCACGAACACGCTGTGAAGCGCATGACTCCGTCGTCGACGGGGTCCTCCAGGAACATCGCCCGATCGCGTGCATAGTTCTGCGGGTTCAGCCACGGGGCACGGTCGCCCTGGCGGGGGAAGCGGTGCATCTCGCGGGTCATGTACCCCGGTGTGAAGTCGTCGATCCACGGTCGCAGCGGCATGTCGGCGTCGGTGGGGCGCAGCACCGGTGTGCACACCGCGGTGCCGGTGGCGCGCATGTGCTCGAGCAGGCGGCACAGGTAGGTGCTGATGAGATCGGCGCGTAGCGTCCACGAGGCGTTGATGTACCCGAACACCGACGCGAGGTTGGGCACACCGCTGTACGCGAACCCCTTGTAGGTGATCGTGGAGGCGAAGTCGACCGGTTCGCCGTCGATCGACACGGCAATCTCGCCGAGGGTCACCAGCTCGAGGCCGGTGGCAGTGACGATGATGTCGGCGTCGAGGTGTTCACCGGAGGCGAGCACGATGCCGGTGGCGTCGAAGCGGACGATGTGATCGGTGACCACCGAGGCCGTGCCGTTGCGCACCGCGGCGAAGAAGTCGCCGTTCGGCACGAGGCACAGCCGCTGGTCCCACGGGTAGTACGGCGGGGTGAAGTGAGTGTCGACATCGACACCCGGGAGTTCGGCGCGCACCTTGTCGAGCAGGTAGGTCTTCACCTGTTCGGGTCGGGTGCGGGTGCGTCGGTACACCATCTGCTGGTAGGCGACGTTCTTGCGTCGGGTGAGCGCATACGCGGCGCGGGCCGGCAGCACGCGGCGCAGCGCATTGGCGATGCGATCCTCGTCGGGACCCGCCGCCATGTACGTCGGCGTGCGCTGCAACATCGTCACGTGCGCCGCAGTGCGGGCCAGTGCCGGCACGAGGGTGACGGCCGTGGCACCCGAACCGATCACGACCACCCGACGTCCGGTGACGTCGAGGTCGTCGGGCCACTCCTGGGGATGCACGATCGTGCCGGTGAACTCGTCGCGACCGGCGAAGTCGGGGGTGTGGCCGCTGCGGTAGTTGTAGTACCCGGCGCACACATGAAGGAACGAGCACGTGAGGGTGACCGGCCCGTCCGCCGTGCCCGCCGTGACGGTCCATCGGCACGTCGTCGGGTTCCAGTCGGCGCGCTCGACCCGGTGGCCGAAGCGGATGTGGCGGTCGATCCCCGACTCGAGGGCGGTGTCGCGCACATAGGCCAGGATCGAGGGGCCGTCGGCGATCGCCTTGGCATCGGTCCATGGCCGGAACGAGTAGCCGAGGGTGTGCATGTCGCTGTCGCTGCGCACCCCGGGGTAGCGGAACAGGTCCCATGTCCCGCCGATCGCGTCGCGTCCCTCGAGGATCGTCCACGTGCGGTCGGGGCAGCGCTCCTGCAGATGGTGGGCGGCCCCGATGCCCGACAGGCCGGCACCGACGATCAGGACGTCGACGTGATCGTTGGTCACCCGCGGGACTCTACGTGACGGTGATCAGGCGAAGGCGACCGTGCCGGGAGCCGGCTGCCGGGGGCAGATCAGGCGTCGGTGTGGGGCGCGAACCGCCCGAGGCCGCCGCGGAAGAACAGCAGCGGCAGCGGATCGCCGGCCGGGTCGACGTGATCGAGGGCGACCACCCGACCCATCACGAACACATGGTCGCCGGCCTCGACGATCTGCTCGATCGAACAGTCGATCCACGCAATCGCCCCGTCGAGCACGGGTGAACCGGTGATCGCCGACGGATGCCATGCGACCCCCTCGAAGGGTCGTTCGATCCCGCTCTTCGCGAACTGCCAGCACAGGTCGGCCTGATCCGCGCCGAGCACGTTGACGCAGAACGAGCCGGTGGCCTCGATCGCCTGCCACCGCTCGGACGTGACCATCGGGAGGAACCCGACGAGCGGTGGGTCGAGGGACACCGAGGTGAACGAGCCGATCGTGAACCCGACGGGCGCGCCGTCGCGGTCGCAGGCGGTGATGACGGTGACCCCGGTGGGGAAGTGGCCGAGCACCCGGCGGAACACGGCGCTGTCGACGCTCATCGGGTGTGACTGTAGGCGATTGACCACCGTGTCATCCTGTGTCTGTGGCTGACGACGATGCGGTGAGCGCCAAGCGTGCGCTGCGAGCCCGCATGCGCATGGTCCGCGACCTCGTCGACGATCGCATGCTGCGCAGCGTCGACCTGTGGACCGACCTCGCCGCACTGCCCGAGTACGCCGGGGCCGCCACGGTGATGGCCTTCGTCGGCGCGAAGGGTGAGCCCGACACCGACCCGCTGTTCGCCCGACTCGCCGCCGAGGGTCGACATCTCGTCCTGCCACGGATCGAGGACGGGCGCATCGTGCCCATCGCCTACGCCGGCGGTGAGATGACGACGAGTCGGTTCGGTATCAGCGAGCCGGTCGGCGATGCGTTCGACGTGCAGGCCATCGACCTCGTGGTCGTTCCGGGTCTCGCGTTCACGCTCGACGGCCGTCGCCTCGGCTACGGCGGCGGGTTCTACGACCGGTTCCTGCCGACGGTGGAGGCGCCGAATGTCGGGGTGTGCTTCGCCGAGCAGGTGCTCGACGATCTGCCCGCGCTCGCGCACGATGTGCGAGTGCAGCGAGTACTCGCCTGCTGAGGGCGCCGTCGGCGGAGTGACGACTCAGGTCTCGTCGTAGTACTCGCGCCCGAGGTGGGTGATCGGCTCCTCACCCATCATCCAGCGCAGTGTGTTCTTCAACTTGGTCTGCTGGATGAACAGGTCGTGCTCGGGGTACAGCCCCGGGGCGACCATCGGCGCCTTGTAGTAGAAGCTCAGCCACTCCTGGATGCCGCCGAGTCCGGCGCGCTGGGCGAGATCGCTGAACAGCACGAGGTCGAGGGCGAGCGGCGCAGCGAGGATGCTGTCGCGGCACAGGAAGTCGATCTTCAACTGCATCGGATAGCCGAGCCAGCCGAAGATGTCGATGTTGTCCCACCCCTCCTTGTTGTCGCCGCGGGGTGGGTAGTAGTTGATGCGCACCTTGTGGTACACGTCGCCGTAGAGCTCGGGGAACGACTCGGGGTCGAGGATGTGCTCGAGCACACCGAGCTTGCTCTCCTCCTTGGTCTTGAAGTTGTCCGGATCGTCGAGCACCTCGCCGTCGCGGTTACCGAGGATGTTGGTGCTGTACCACCCCGACAGCCCGAGCATGCGGGCCCGCAACATCGGGCCGATGACGGTCTTGATGAGGGTCTGGCCGGTCTTGAAGTCCTTGCCGCTGATCGGCACACCACGCTCGACCGCGAGCTCGCGTAGGGCGGGGATGTCGACGGTGAGATTGGGCGCGCCGTTGGCGAAGGGCACACCCTCGAGGATCGCGGCGTAGGCGTAGAGCATCGACGGGGCGATGGTCGGATCATTCGCATCGATGGCCTTCTCGAAGGCCTCGAGGTTGGCGTGTGCAGGACCGGGCTCGATGAAGATCTCGGTGCTCGCGCACCAGATCATCACGACACGGTCGACCTTCTTCTCCTCGCGGAAGCGGTTGATGTCGGCGCGGATCGCCTCGAGCATCGCCCGCTTGTCGATCGTGCCGAGTGTGTTGTCGGCATCGATGCGCTTGACGTACTGACGGTCGAACGCCGCTGGCATCGGGCGCACGTCGCGCAGGGCTTCGCTGACCGCCTCGATGTGCTTGCCGCCCTCGAGCACACCCGCCCGGGTGGCCGACACATAGGCGTCGTCGGGGAACGGATCCCACGCGCCGAACACGACATCGTCGAGCGAGGCGAGCGGCACGAAGTCGCGGATGAGCGGCGACCGGTGGTCGGTGCGCCGGCCGAGCCGGATGGTGCCCATCTGGGTGAGGCTGCCCACGGGTTGCGACAGGCCGCGCTTGACGAGCTCCACCCCTGCGATGAGGGTGGAGGCCACGGCGCCGAGTCCGACCGTGAGAACACCGAGGCGTCCGTCGGCCGGGGCGACGTGGGGTGCAGGAGGAGTGGTCATACGTCGGGGCAGGCTAGGACCTCCGGGGTGGGGTTGCGAACCCGCCGGTGCGGCTGCAAGACTGCGGGGCGATGCGTGCGCCGATGACCGCCCTCCAGATTGTCGTAGTACTCGCCTAGACGCACGCCCGGAACCGTCCCCGCGTGCGTCCCAGCCTCCCGTCGGGGAGGCTGTTTCGTTTTTCGACGCACCTCCGCTCCACACGTCCAACCCAGACTCCCGAACCAGATCCCCGAACGAGACCCGAGGAACACGCCATGAAGATGACCGGGGCCCAGGCCCTCATCAAGTCACTCGAGATGGAAGGTGTCGAAACCGTCTTCGGTCTGCCCGGCGGCTGCATCCTGCCGGCCTACGACCCACTGCTCGACTCGCCGATCCGTCACGTCCTCGTGCGCCACGAGCAGGGCGCCGGCCACATGGCCGAGGGCTACGCCCATGTCACCGGTCGGCCCGGTGTGGCCATGGTGACGAGCGGTCCGGCCGCCACGAACATGGTGACCCCGCTGATGGACGCCTATATGGACTCGATCCCGATGGTGTGCATCACCGGACAGGTGTCGACCCATGCGATCGGCACCGACGCATTCCAAGAGTGCGACACCGTCGGCCTCACCCGCAGCGCGACCAAGCACAACGAACTGGTGATGACGGCCGCCGAGCTGCCGCTCGCGATCCGTCAGGCGTTCCACATCGCCACCACGGGTCGACCGGGTCCGACGCTCGTCGATGTGCCCAAGGACGTCCTGCAGAACACGATGGACTGGTACTGGCCGACCGATGCCGAGGTGGCCGACAGCCTGCCCGGCTATCGGCCCACCACCAAGGGCCACCCGCGCATGATCCGCGAGGCGGCACGGTTGATCCTCGCCAGCGAGCGGCCGGTCATCTATGCCGGCGGTGGCATCTTGAAGGCGCGTGCCGCCGAGGCACTGCGCGAACTCGCCGAACTCACCGGCATCCACGTCGTCACCACCCTGATGGCACGTGGCGCGTTCCCCGACGATCATCCGCTGTGCCTCGGCATGCCCGGGATGCACGGCAACGCCACGGCGGTCACTGCGTTGCAGCGCAGCGACCTGCTGATCACCCTCGGTGCACGCTTCGACGACCGGATCACCGGCAAGGTGTCGGCGTTCGCCCCCGAGGCGAAGGTGATCCACGTCGACATCGATCCGGCAGAGCAGGGCAAGGTGCGTCGACCGGATGTGCCGATCGTCGGTGATGCGCGGTTGGTGATCGAGGAGATCATCAAGGTGCTGCGCGAGATGCTCGCTGCCGGCGAACAGCAGGCCGACACGGGTGTCTGGCGCAGCCGGATCAGCGGATGGCGCGAGCAGTTCCCGCTCAGCTACGCCCCGAGCCTGCCCGGTGAGGCGCTGAAGCCGCAGTACTGCCTCGAGCAGCTGCGTGACTCGGCGCCCGAGGGCACCATCCTCGTCAGCGGCGTCGGCCAGCACCAGATGTGGAGCAGCCAGTACTGGCGGTTCAACGAGCCGTACACCTGGGTGAACTCGGGCGGCCTCGGCACGATGGGCTTCAGCGTGCCTGCCGCCATCGGCGCGAAGGTCGGCCGACCCGATCGCACGGTGTGGGCGGTCGACGGCGACGGGTGCTTCCAGATGACCGCGCAGGAACTCGTCACCGCGAGCGTCGAGCGGATCCCCGTGAAGGTGGCGATCCTCAACAACAGCTACCTCGGCATGGTGCGCCAGTGGCAGGAGATGTTCTACGAGGAGCGCTACAGCGAGGTGTACCTGTCGCCCGAGGTGCCCGACTTCGTCAAGTGGGCCGAGGCGATGGGATGCGTGGGTATCCGCGTCGACAGCCCCGAGGAAGTGCAGCCGGCGATCGACAAGGCGAACGAGATCGACGACCGACCGGTCGTGGTCGACTTCCGGGTCGATGCCGCCGAGAAGGTGTTCCCGATGGTTCCCGCCGGGTTCAACAACGACGACATCATCCTGCCCGAGTGGCAGCAGCGCGATCGCGAGTTCCTGCGATGAGCGAACTGCGTCACCACATCCTCAGCGTGCTCGTGCAGAACCGCCCCGGCGTGCTTGCCCGGGTGTCGGGTCTGTTCGCCCGTCGCGGCTTCAACATCTTCAGCCTCGCCGTCGCCCCGTCCGAGGACGAGGGTTTCAGCCGGCTGACGATCGTCGTCGACGTCGAGGAGACACCGCTCGAGCAGATCACCAAGCAACTGTTCAAGTTGATCGAGGTCGTCAAGATCAGCGAACTCGATCCGCGGCGCAGCGTCGAGCGCGAGCTGCTGCTCGCCACGGTGCGCGCCACTCCCGAACAGCGCGGCCAGGTCGTCGAGTTGGTCAACATCTTCGAGGGCAAGATCCTCGCCGTCGGGGTGGAGGCGGTCACCGTCTCGCTCGACGGGCACCCCGACAAACTCGACGACTTCGAGGAACTCCTCGACGGGTATGGCATCGTGGAGCTCCAGCGGACAGGTCGCGTCGCCCTGCCCAAGCTCGACCGCGAGGCCCGCCTGCGCGCCGTGTCGACGAACCGCAAGTAGATCCGAACACCACTCACCACCATCGAAAGGCTGGCGTCATGGCCGCACACATGTACTACGAGGCGGACACCGATCCGTCGATCATCCGTGGCCGCAAGGTCGCCATCATCGGGTACGGGTCGCAGGGACACGCCCATGCGCTCAACCTGAAGGAGTCCGGCGTGCCGGTCGTCGTCGGTCTGCGCGAGGGCAGCCCCTCGGCGGCCAAGGCGGCTGCGGCAGGCCTCGAGGTGATGGGTATCGCCGAGGCCGCGAAGTGGGCCAACGTCATCATGATGACGATGCCCGACACCGAGCAGAAGGCCACCTACGAGCAGTTCATCAAGCCGCACATGCGCAAGGGCAAGGCACTCGCCTTCGCCCACGGGTTCAACATCCGCTTCAAGCGCATCCGGCCGCCCAAGACCGTCGACGTGATCATGATCGCCCCGAAGGGGCCCGGCCACCTCGTGCGCCGCACCTACACCGAGGGCGGCGGTGTGCCGGCGCTCATTGCAGTGCATCAGGACGCGACCGGTGGCGCGAAGGGGCTGGCCCTCTCGTACGCCCAGGCGATCGGCGGCGCGCGCGCCGGCGTGATCGAGACGACCTTCGCCGAGGAGACCGAGACCGACCTGTTCGGTGAGCAGGCGGTGCTGTGCGGTGGGCTCACGGCCCTCGTGCGCGCCGGGTTCGAGACGCTCGTCGAGGCCGGCTACCAGCCGGAGATGGCGTACTTCGAGTGCCTGCACGAGGTGAAGTTGATCGTCGACCTGATGTACGAGGAGGGGATCGCCGGGATGCGCTTCAGCATCAGCGACACCGCCGAGTACGGCGACGTCACCCGCGGGCCGCGCATCGTCACCCCGCGCACCAAGACCGAGATGCGCAAGATCCTCAAGGAGATCCAGTCGGGCCGCTTCGCCAAGGAGTGGATCGCCGAGAGCGAGGCCGGTCGGCAGAAGTTCCACGCCCTGCAGGAAGAGGGTCGGGCCCACGAGATCGAGCGGGTCGGCGCGCAGCTGCGCAGCATGATGCCGTTCCTCGGTGCCGGCAAGCAGCGCGTGTCGGACGTCTCCGGAGGCTGATCCGCCAGGGATGACCCGTGTACGGGTGGGGCGAGGCGACCTCGTCGGAACGAGTCGCCGGAACTAAATGTTGACTTTGTAGATCGTATTTTGGTGGAATTGCGAGATGCAATTCCCTGTCAACCTCAACCTGGCCGGTCGACGCTGCCTCCTCGTCGGCGCCGGGCGCATCGGCCTTCGGAAGGCACGGCAACTGGTGGCCTGCGGTGCAGACGTCACCGTGGTCGCCCCCGACGTCGTCGACGGGTTCGAGGAACTCGGGGTCACCATCGTTCGACGCGCCTGGCGTGTCGACGATCTCGCCGGCATCCGCCTCGTGATCACCGCCACCGGTGACACCGACGTCGACCAGCAGGTGTTCGACGCCTCTGAAGAGCGGGGGATCTGGGTGAACTCGGCCGATGATCCAGACCGGTGCTCGTTCACGCTGCCCGCCGTCGTGCGCCGGGGTCCCGTCCAGGTGACGGTCTCGACGGGCGGCGCCAGCCCTGCACTTGCGTCGTGGTTGCGCAGCCGACTGGACGATCTGCTCGGGCCCGAGTTCGCCGATGTCGCGCATGCACTTGCCGAGCTTCGAGCCGAGATCCACTCCGACGGTCGCAGCACTGAGGACACCGACTGGCAACCCATCGTGTCGAAACTCGTCGCCGAGCGCGTGCCGACTCGGTGCCCAGCGCTCGTCGGCGTCGGCGCAGCGGGGACGACCTCGACATCGGCACTCAGGCCGTTGGTGACGCCATGACGGTGCATCTCGTCGGCGCCGGGCCGGGTGACCCCGACCTGCTGACCGTCAAAGCGGCCCGCCTCGTTGCCGCCGCAGATGTGGTCGTGTACGACCGTCTCGTCGACCCAGCGATCCTTGCGCTCGCCCGGGCCGACGCCGAATTGATCGACGTCGGGAAGCGCCCTGGCTCGCCGGCCTCACAAGATCTCATCAACGCGCTCCTCGTGCATCTCGGTGCGCAAGGGCTCGATGTCGTGCGGCTGAAGGGCGGCGACCCCTACGTCTTCGGCCGCGGCGGCGAAGAGGCCGACGCGCTCCGCAGCGCGGGGATCGACTGTGACATCTCGCCCGGCATCTCGTCGGCCATTGCGGTGCCTGCCGCCGTCGGGATCCCGATCACCCACCGCAACATCGCAGCTGCCTTCACGGTGGTGACGGGGCATCGCCAGCACGAGGCAGGTGCAGAAGTTCACTGGGAGTCACTCGCCAAGGTTGGTGGCACGATCGTCGTGCTCATGGGTGTTGCGGCGCGAGCGGACATCGCGCGACGCCTCACCGCCGGCGGTCTCGATCCAAACACGCCCGTCGCAGCGATCACGTGGGGTACCCGAGCCGAGCAGCACGTCGTGCGCACCACGCTTGCCGACCTGGGAACCGCCGATGTCGCCTCCCCGGCGACGATCGTGATCGGCGCCGTCGCCGCACTCGACCTCGGTGCACCGATGCACGGCCTTCGACACGACGACGTCGGCGACGTCGGTGCTGCCACCCCGCTGAGCCCCACTTTCTGACACCAAGGACCACCATGAGCCTCACCCACGACCTCCGGATCCCCCCGGCACCCCAGCCCCGAGACCTCGCCGCCGAGCAGCAGCGCGACATCGAGCGTTTCGAGCAGGCGATCGAGCGCTTCCTCGCCGGCGAACTCAGTGACGATGTCTGGCGCGTGACTCGACTCGCCAACGGCGTCTACGGCCAGCGCCAGGGCGGCACGAACCAGATGATCCGCATCAAGTTGCCAGCCGGCACCATCACCCCCGACCAGTTGCACCTCTTGGGCGACCTTTCCGAGGAGTACTCCCGCGGCTGGGGCCACATCACCACTCGACAGAACATCCAGTTCCACTTCGTCGAGCTGCGGCGTCTCCCAGACTTCATGCGTCGAATCGCCGACGTCGGCCTCACCTCTCGTGAGGCCTGCGGCGACACTGTGCGCAACATCGCGGCCTGCCATCTCGCCGGCGCATGCCCCCACGAACAACTCGACGTCACACCATGGGCCGAAGCGGTCTTTCGCCACTTCGTCCGCAATCCGCTCGGACAGCGCCTGCCACGCAAGTTCAAGGTGAACTTCTCCGGTTGCTCCACCGACTGCGGACAGGCGATGTTCAACGACGTCGGCGTGATTGCCGTCACTCGACAACTCGATGACGGCAGCACCGAGCGCGGCTTTCGCGTCTACATCGCCGGGGGTCTCGGTGCCACCCCGCATCCGGCACTCGCGCTCGAGGACTTCACGCGGCGCGAGGACCTGTTGCCCACCATCGAGGCGGTGCTGCGTGTCTTCGACCAGACTGGCAACCGCGACAACAAGCTGCGCGCCCGGCTGAAGTGGGTTGTCGACCAGCTGGGCATCGAGGAGGTTCGCCGGCGGGTGTTGAAGGTCCGCCACACGCTCCCCGCGTCGTCGACATGGCCCGGTGGCATTCCCCCCGAGGTGATTGCAGCGGGCGATCAGGCGGCGGGACGCGCCGCATCTGGGGAGGTCACGACCCTCGGGCAGGGTGTGCGCGTCGACCTTCGCGCCCGCGACCCGTATGAGCGGTGGTTGCAGACGAGCGTCATCCGTGGCGCCGCCAATCAGACAGTCTCCGCCATTGCCTATGCGCCGCTCGGTGACATCACGGGCCAGCAATTCCGCGCCCTCGCCGCCGTTCAGCGCGAACTCGATGCCGACGTGCGTCTGACGAACCGCCAGAACCTCGTGTTCCGCGATCTCACCGACGACCAACTCCCCCTCTTGTACGAGCGACTCACCGAGATCGGCATGGCGATTCCTGGTGCCGAACTCGCTCGCGACGTCGTGTCGTGCCCTGGCGCCGACACGTGCGCGATCGCCGTTACTCAGTCGCGTGGGCTGGCCAAGGCCATCGGTCACGAACTCGAGCAGGCAGGACTCGCTGAGGTTGGTGGTGTGCGCATCAACATCTCGGGATGCAGCAACAGCTGCGGTCAGCACCACGCCTACGACATCGGCCTGTTCGGTATCGAGCGACGCGCGCACGGCACGGCGCTACCGGGCTATCAACTCCTGCTGGGTGGGCACGTTGGCGATGAGCACATCGTGTTCGGACAGAAGGCGCTCCGACTTCCCGCCCGAACGGCGCCGCAGGCAGTGGCCGCGGTGGTCGGTCGCTTTGCCGGCGAGCGGCTCGCAGGCGAGACATTCACGGGATGGTTGGCGCGAGCCGGTGGGGCCTCGGCCGTCGCCGATGGCCTGCGCGGCTTCGACTCCATTCCTACGCCCAACGAAGACCCGACCTTCTTCGTCGACTTCGACGAGACGGCTCCGTTCATCGCCGAGGTCGGCGCCTAGGAGTGCGCAACCTAGGCGGCCCTCGAGCTTCCATCGACAGTCGTTGCGATGCGCGATGCACCACGCCCCTCGGTCCTCGATCCGACCCCCGGGTGAATTCCGACTTGTGAGGTCGGGATTTACCCGTTAGGGTCCCCTCCCCATGGCCGACACATGGGGTTTCGAGACACGTCAGATCCACGTCGGGGGCGACCCCGACCCGGCGACCGGGGCGCGAGCCGTCCCGATCTACCAGACGACCAGCTTCGAGTTCCGCGACGCCGCGCACGCCGCGAATCTGTTCGCGCTCGCCGAGGTCGGCAACATCTACACGCGCATCATGAACCCCACCCAGGGTGCACTCGAGGCGCGGATCAACTCCCTCGAGGGTGGCTGCACAACGGCGATCGGGCTGCCCGGCGCCCTTGCCGTGAGCAGCGGACAAGCGGCCGAGACACTCGCCGTGCTCACCCTCGCCGAGGCCGGTGACCATCTCGTGGCCAGCCCGTCGCTCTACGGCGGCACCTACAACCTGCTCCACTACACCCTGCCCAAGATGGGCATCGCGGTCGACTTCGTCGACGACCCGCACGACCTCGAGCAGTGGCGGGCCGCGATCCGCCCGAACACCAAGGCGTTCTTCGGAGAGACCCTCGCCAACCCGCGCAACGACGTGTTCGACATCGAAGGTGTCAGCCGGGTCGCCCACGACCACGGCATCCCGCTGATCGTCGACAACACCGTGCCGACCCCGTACCTCATCCGTCCGCTCGAGTGGGGCGCCGACATCGTCGTGCACAGCCTCACCAAGTTCGCCGGCGGACACGGCACGTCGATCGGCGGCGCGATCGTCGACGGCGGCACGTTCGACTTCGGTGCCAGCGGACGATTCCCGAACTTCACCGAGCCCGATCCGAGCTACCACGGTCTCGCCTACTGGCCCGCGCTCGGCGCCGGCAGTTTCATCCTCAAGGCACGCGTGCAACTGCTGCGCGATCTCGGCATGGCGATCTCGCCGTTCAACGCGTTCCTCATCCTGCAGGGACTCGAGACGCTGAGCCTGCGGATGGAGCGACACTTCGCCAACGCACAGCGGGTCGCCGAGTACCTGACAGCGCACCCCCAGGTCGAGTCGGTCGCCTACGCAGGACTACCGAGCAGCCCGTGGCACGAACGCGCCATTCGCTACGGCGCCGGCCGCGGCTTCGGCAGCGTGCTCGCCTTCGACATCGCCCCCACGGCGGGCCACAGCGCGCTCGAGGCCGGCCAGAAGTTCGTCGAGGGGCTGCAGTTGCACAGTCACGTCGCCAACATCGGCGACGTCCGCAGCCTCGTCATCCACCCGGCGACCACGACCCACAGTCAGCTCAGCGCCGACGAGCAGGCGAGTGCCGGGGTGCGCCCGGGACTCGTGCGTCTCAGTGTCGGGCTGGAGACGATCGACGACATCCTCGCCGACCTCGAACTCGGATTCGCCGCCGCCCGCCACTGACGCGACTGCGAGACTGGGCGGGTGGAGATCTTCGAGACCCCCCTGCCCGGCGTCGGTACCCGCTACGAGTTCTCGACCGAGCGAGGTGAACGCCTCGGCGTGATCGTGCGACGCGACGGCCGACGGGAACTGGTCGTGTACGACGCCGACGACCCCGACTCGTCCCGCGCCACGGTGTCGGTGAGCGCGAGCGAGGCGGCCACACTCGTCGAGCTGTTCGGTGGCAGCAAACTCACCGAGCGCCTCGCCGACCTGCGCCACGAGGTCGAGGGGCTGTCGATCGAGTGGGTCACCATGGCGGCCTCCGGTGGTCTCACCGGTCGGACCATCGGCGACGGCCGGATCCGCACCGAGACCGGTGCGTCGGTCGTCGCGGTGATCCGTGGTCGGACGTCGATCCCCGGACCCGGACCCGAGTTCGGGTTCGAGGCCGGCGACGTCGTGCTCGTCATGGGATCGACCGCGTCGGTACACGCAGCGGTCGCCCGACTGGCACCCTGATGCTCGCCTCCAGCGGGTCGGCGGACATCCTCGTCGAACTCGGCGCCGTCCTCGTCGTGCTCGCCGTGCTCGGACGAGCAGCGGCGCGCATCGGCGTCCCGTCGATCCCGTTGTACCTGCTGGCCGGTCTGGCGATGGGCACCGATGGTCTCGTCCCGCTCGAGGCGAGCGAGGAGTTCATCCGTGTCGGCGCCGATCTCGGGGTCGTGCTGCTGCTCCTGCTGCTCGGACTCGAGTACAGCTCGGCCGAACTGCGCGACGGTCTGCAGCGCAACTGGCGCGGCGGCGTGGTCGACGTGCTCGCCAACGCACTGCCGGGTGTGGCGATCGGCCTCGCGCTCGGTTGGGGTGCGACCGCTGCGGTCGTGCTGGGTGGGGTCACCTACATCTCGTCGTCGGGCATCATCGCCAAACTGCTCGGCGATCTTGATCGCATCGGCAACCGCGAGACCTCGGTCGTGCTGTCGGTGCTCGTGATGGAAGACCTCGCGATGGCGCTCTTCCTGCCGGTGCTCGGAGTCCTCCTCGTCGGCAGCGGTGTGGCCGCCGGGTCGATCGCTGTCGCCGTCGCGCTCGTCGTGGTCACCGTCGCCCTCGTCGCGTCGATCAGGTGGGGACAGCATCTCTCGCGACTCGTCGCGTCACCGTCACCCGAGGTGCTGTTGCTCACCATCCTCGGACTCACCCTGCTCGTCGGTGGTCTTGCCGAGGAGGTCGAGGTGTCGTCGGCCGTCGGGGCGTTCCTCATCGGTGTGGCGTTCTCCGACCAGGCCGCCGAGACGGGACGCGAGTTGCTGCGCCCGATGCGCGACGTGTTCGGTGGGCTGTTCTTCGTCTTCTTCGGACTGCAGATCGATCCCGGCGCGATCGTGCCGGCGCTCGTGCCGGCACTCGTCCTCGGCGTCGTCACGGGCCTCACGAAGTTCTGGACCGGCTGGTGGGCCGCCGGCCGGGCGGGGATCGGCCGGCGCGGTCGGGTGCGCGCCGGTGTGTCGCTCGTACCCCGCGGCGAGTTCTCGATCGTCATCGGCGGACTCGGTGTGGCGGCCGGTGTGCACGACGACATCGGCGCAGTGACAGCGGCCTACGTGCTCATCCTCGCCGTGGTCGGATCGCTGCTCGTGCGCTTCGCCGATGCAATCCCGCTGCGAGCGCGCTGAGCCGCGTCAGCCGTCGTCAATCGTCGTCGCGCTGGTCGCGCAGGAACCGCTCGAACTCAGCGGCCAGATCGTCGCCGGAGGGCAACTGTGCCTCGAGGCGGCGGTCGTGGTCGCGCTCGAGCATCGCCACATAGGTGGCGGCCTGCTCGTCGTCGGCGACCGCCTCGTCGTGCAGCGAACGCCACCTGACGGCTTCCTCGTCGAGCGCTGCGTGCGCGGTCGGGATGCCGAGCACATGTTCGAGGTGGCGCAGCAGCGCCGCCGAGCCGAGCGGATGCTTCGCGTTGCCGAGGTAGTGGGGGACACCCACACGCAGCGAGACCGCGGGGAGACCCGCTGCGTCGAGGCGCGACTGGAGCACCCCGACCAGACCGGTGACACCCTGATACCGCGGCGCCGACAACCCGAGGGCGCGGGCAAGATCGGTGTTCGTCGTGCTGCCGACCACCTGTGGCGCACGTGTGTGCGGCACCGCCTCAGGTGCGGCACCGAGGGTGACGACCGCCTCGCACCCAGTTTCGCGGGCGACGGTGATCACACAGTCGGCGAAGGTCGCGTAGCGCAGATGCGGTTCGACGCCGGCGAGGACGACGAGGTCGTGGGTCGCGCCCGGCGAGCGGACGATGCGGAACTCGTTCTCCGGCCAGCGGAGGCGGATGATCTCGGCCCGATCGAGTTCGACGAACGGGCGCTCCTGGGTGAAGTCGAAGAACGTGTCGGGATCGATCGACGCGACGACCGGTGCGACCCGGCCGGCGGCGAGGGCCTCGACCGCGTCGGTGGCGACCTCGGCGATGTCGAACAGCCCGCGCAGGGCAACGACCATGATCGGCCGGTGCAGCGCACCGAGTTGGTCGAACGACGCCGTCAGCTCGTTCACCCGACGACCTCCACGGTGTGGTCGGGACACGCCGAGATCGCAGCGCGGTCGACGGACGGAACAGTCACGGGGTCAGTCTTGCGGACGGTTCGGCCGATCGTGCACGGGTAGCCTGCGTCTCCGTGAAGCGCACCTCAGCTCGACTCGCCGCGATCGCCGAATCCGCCACCCTTGCGGTCGACGCCAAGGCCAAGGCACTCAAGGCCACGGGGGAGAACGTCATCGGCTTCGGCGCCGGCGAACCCGACTTCCCGACCCCGGAACACATCGTCGAGGCCGCGGTGCGGGCGTGTCGCGATGTCGCGATGCACAAGTACACGCCAGCGGCCGGTCTGCCGGCGCTGCGCGAGGCCGTCGCGACCAAGACGCTGCGCGACAGCGGCTTCGCCTGCACTGCGGCACAGGTGCTCATCACCAACGGCGGCAAGCACGCCGTGTTCACCGCGTTCGCGGCGCTCTGCGACGAAGGTGACGAGGTGATCTGCCCGGCGCCCTACTGGACGACCTATCCCGAAGCGATCACCCTCGCCGGAGGTGTGCCGGTGATCGTCCAGACCGATGAGTCGACCGGCTTCAAGGTCACCGTCGAGCAACTCGACGCTGCCTACACGTCACGCACGAAGGCCCTGCTGTTCGTCAGTCCCGACAACCCGAGCGGCGCGGTGTACACGCCGACCGAGGTCGAGGCGATCGGACGCTGGGCGGTCGAGCGCGGTGTGTGGGTGCTGACCGACGAGATCTATGAACACCTCGTGTACGGCGATCGCCGCTTCGTGTCGATGCCCACCGTGGTGCCCGAGCTCGCCGACCAGTGCATCATCGTCAACGGTGTCGCCAAGACCTATGCGATGACCGGATGGCGTGTCGGGTGGATGATCGGCCCGGCCGATGTGATCAAGGCGTCGGTGAACTTCCAGTCGCACAGCACGTCGAACGTGTCGAACGTCGCCCAGGCTGCCGCCCTCGCCGCCGTGGCAGGCGACCTGTCGGCCGTGGCGATGATGCGCGATGCGTTCGCCCATCGGGCGGCCACGATGTATCGCATGCTCGGCGCCATCCCGGGTGTGCGCGTCGTCGAGCCCGAGGGTGCCTTCTACTGCTACCCGAACGTGAGCGGTCTGCTCGGTCGACCACTCGGTCCGGCCGGTACGACGTGTCACACGACGCTCGAGCTCGCCGATGCGATCCTCGGTGAGGCGAAGGTGGCATTCGTCCCCGGCGAGGCGTTCGGTACGCCCGGGTACGCGCGGTTCAGCTTCGCAATGGCGGATGCCGACATCGAAGAAGGCATCCGGCGGATCCACGACTGGGTCGTCGCGTAGCGTGTTCGACGATCTGTCGCTCGACTGGCTGCGCGCCAAGCCGGGTGTCAAGTGGCACCGCCACGGTGCGCCGTTCGCGGCGTGGGTGGCCGACATGGACTTCCCCCCGGCGGCGTGCATCACCGAGGTGCTGCGCGATCGACTCGACGGTGGTGACGTCGGCTACCCCGACTGGGCCGAGCGCGGCTCCCCCGCCCTCGATGCATGGGCGGTCTGGTGTGCGACGCACTACGGCTGGTCACCCGCGCCCGGTCGGGCCCGCGAGTTGAACGATGTGGTCCAGGGCATCCAGACGGTCCTGCACCTGTGCACCGAGCCGGGTGATCGCGTGGTCGTGCACACGCCGGCCTATCCGCCGTTCCTCCACAGTGTCGAGGACGCCGGTCGGCGGCTCGTGCGTGTGCCGGCACAGGGCGGTCCGGCGAACGGCGGTCAGGTGAACGGTTCGGCCGACTGGCACTTCGACCACGACGAACTCGACGCGCGTCTCGAGCGCGAACCTGCCGCCGTGCTGCTGCTGTGTCACCCGCACAATCCGACGGGTCATGTGTTCGCCGACGCCGATCTGCAGCGACTCGCCGACATCGCCGAGCGTCACGATCTGCTCATCGTGTCCGACGAGATCCACGCCGATCTCGTGCATGCCGATCGGGCACCGGGCGGTCACCGGCCGATGGCGCTGTTCGCCCCCGACCGCACCGTCACCCTCCACGCCGCGTCGAAGGCCTTCAACCTCGCCGGTCTGCGGTACGCCGTGGCCCACATCGGACCCGACCGGGTGCTCGAGCGGTTCGATGCGCTGCCCGATCACCTGCTCGGCACGACGAACCTGATGGGCTCACTCGCCGCCGAAGCGGCATGGACCTCGGGCGGGCCATGGCTCGAGGCCGTCCTCGACCACATCGGCCGCCACCGTCATCTGCTCGCCGACCTGCTCGCTGCGCACCTGCCCCAGATCGCCTACGCGCCACCCGCGGCGACGTATCTCGCATGGCTCGACTGTCGCGCGCTGGGGTGGGGTGACGATCCGGCGGCCGAGTTCGCCCGTCGCGGCGTGCGAGTGAGCGAGGGGCCGAACTACGGCGTCGAAGGACATGGGTTCGCCCGACTCAACCTGGCCACCTCGGCCGATGTGCTGCGGGCGATCGTCGACCGGATGGCCGATGGTCAGGGCCACCACAGTGCGTGACGGGTGGCCAGCGCACTGATCGCGATGAGCGCCGCACATTCGGCGACCTGCTCGACGGCGCCGAGCACATCGCCGCTGACCCCGCCGATCTTGCGCACGGCGAGCAGTCCGACGAGGAGTGCCGCGACACACACGATCGGCACGATGAACGCCACCCACCATCCGACGGCCACCGCAACGACGATCGTGCCGCCGGCGATGCCGGCGACCGCCCGCATCAGTGACGTGCGCCGTCCGTAGTCGGCGCCGAGGCCGCGATGGCTGGCGAACGGGAACGTCGCTGCCACCGCGACGGCGGCCATCCGCGCCGCGGTGTGTGCGGCGACGGCTGCCGCAACGACGACCGCCGGACCGGTGAGCGAGCCGAACGCGACGATGCGCACGACGATCGAGGTGCACATCGCGGCCACGCCGTACGTGCCGTGCCGGCTGTCCTTCATGATCTCGAGGCGCTGCTCGACGGTCCACCCACCACCGAAGCCATCGGCGGTGTCGGCGAGTCCGTCCTCGTGGAACGCGCCGGTCACGAGCAGACCGACTGCGACGGTGAGTGCACCGGCCACCATCGGCGGCGTGAGGTGCCACATCGCCGCACCGAACACACCGACGACGAGGCCGATGATCGTGCCGGCCAGGGGAAACCATGCCACCGTCGCCTCGAGCGACGGCTCGCGTCGCAGCCGGATCGGGATGCGGGTGAGGAACTGCAGCGCTGCGACGAGTCCCATGATCATCCGAACCATTCGCTGAAGGTCGGAACGTCGACGACACCGGCGCAGGCGAGGGCGACGAGCGGCACGGCGGCCATCGCACCCGAGGCTTCTCCGAGGCGCATCCCGAGATCGAGGATCGGTTGTGCACCGAGGTGCTCGACGAGTCGGCGATGTCCGGGTTCGGCCGAGCAGTGGGCGACGCGACAGTGGTCGAGTGCACCGGGTGTGCACGTCGCGAGGGCCAGTGCGGCCGCGGTGACCACGTAGCCGTCGAGCAGGACGGGCAATCGTCGCAGCCGCGCCGCGACGATCGCCGCGGCGAGTGCGACCAGTTCTGCGCCGCCCACCTCGCGCAGCACCTCGAGGGGATCATCGACACCGGCGATCCGCTCGACCGCTGAGGTGACGGCGCGTTGCTTGCGCGCCAGTCCCTCGTCGTCGACGCCGGTGCCCCGGCCGACCCACGCCATGAGGTCGGATCCGCCGAGGAGCGCGGCGCACACGGCCGCAGCGGCGGTGGTGTTGCCGATCCCCATCTCGCCGAGGACGACGAGATCGGCGTCGAGATCGTCGATCGCTGCGGCACCGGCGGCGATGCACTCGTCGACACGCTGCGCGTCGAGCGCCGCCTCCACCCGGATGTCGCCGGTCGGGCGACCCACGCCGACATCGACCGCGACGACCCTCGCCCCGACGACACGTGCGAACGCACTCACCGTGCTGCGTTCGGCGCGGAACGCTGCGAGCATCGCCGCGGTGACCTCGGTCGGGTAGTTGCTCACACCGGCCGCGGCGACACCGTGATCGGCGGCGAACACCAGTGCCGCCGGTGCGCGCACCGAGGGAGCGGGAGACCCCTGCCACCCGGCGATCCATGCAGCGAGACCGTCGAGCCGCTCGAGCGCGCCGGTCGGTCGAAGGATGTCGGCGGCCCTCGTGCGCACCGCGGCTGCCGCTGCGGCGTCCTCCCCGGGCAGGTCGACGAGAGCCCGGCGCAGCCACGCTGCGTCGCGGTGCATCAGTAGTCGATGCCCCGCTTGGCGAGGATGCCCGCGTCGTAGGCGTGCTTGACGTGACGCATCTCGGTGACGGTGTCGGCGATGTCGATGATCGGCTGCGGTGCGTCGCGTCCGGTGACGACGATGTTCACGTGACGGGGACGATCGCGGATCGCCGCGACCACCTCGTCGGTGGCGACCCATCCCCACGAGCACAGATAGGTGAGCTCGTCGAGGATCACCAGGTCGTAGTCGCCGCTGGCGATGATTGCCGCCGCCTCGGCCCATGCGGCACGCGCGAGATCGATGTCGTGCTGGAGATCGTTGGAGTCCCAGGTGAAGCCGCCGCCGAGGGCCCGCCATTCGACACCGAGTTGGCGCCCCATCTTCTCCTCGCCGACCTTCCACTCACCGCCCTTGACGAACTGCACCACGGCAACGCGCCACTCGCGGGCAAGCGCACGCAGCATCACGCCGAACGCGGCCGAACTCTTGCCCTTCCCGTTGCCGGTGTTGACGAGCACGAGCGAGTCGGCCTGACGCCCACCCTCTGGTCGGGGATCATCGGTGAGCGGTTCGGTGGTGTCCATAGGGAGTCGTTGGAGCATACGCACCGATGTAGTACGGTCGTCGTGTCCGGCTCGCCGGACACATGGTTCACAGCGAAGTCCGGTGAGATCCCGGCACTGTCCCGCAACGGTGGTTCGTGCTCCGACACGACGAGTCCGGTCGCCTGGGTGCCGTGTGCGATCACCAGACCCTCGAGGCAAGGGCGGTCCGCGGCGGTCTCCGCCCGAACCCGACTTTGTCCTCCCGAGCCGGAGGCACGTCCTTCGGAGAAACGGAGGATGTATGCGCCGCATCGTCTCTCTCGCCGCGTCCCTCGCGGCCCTCACCAGCCTCGTCGCCTGTGGCGACGATCCGGATGCGGCGGCCACCGTCGACGACCGGCCCTCGGCGATCGTCAGCCTCTCGCCGACCGCCACCGAGATGCTCTTCGCGATCGGTGCCGGCGACCAGATCATCGCCGTCGACGAGTACTCGAACCATCCGGCGGCAGCGCTCGAGAAGCCCAACGACCTGTCGGGTTTCGAGCCCAACGTCGAGGCGATCGCCGCGCTCGAGCCCGACCTCGTCGTGATGATGGACGACCGCATCGCCGCGCAGCTCGAGGACCTCGGCATCGCCGTATGGGTCGGGCCGGCGGCGGCCACCTTCGACGACGTGTACCGCCAGATCACCGAACTCGGCGCAGCGACGGGTCGGGTGGACGAAGCGGCCGACCTCGTCGCGCAGATGAAGGCCGACATCGACGATGCCGTCGCATCGGCCTCGGGTTCCGCGGCGGGGCTGACCTACTACCACGAGCTCGACCCGACGCTGTACAGCGTGACGAGCGCGACGTTCGCCGGGCAGGTGTACGCCCTGTTCGGCCTGGTGAACATCGCCGACGGGGCGCAGGAGGGCAACGACTACCCGCAGCTCAACCCCGAGTACATCGTCCAGGCCGACCCCGACCTGATCTTCCTCGCCGACACGAAGTGCTGCGGCGAGACGGCCGCATCGCTCGCCGCGCGCGACGGGTGGGGTGACATCGCCGCAGTAACCAGCGGCGGGGTCATCGAGCTCGACGACGACATCGCCTCACGATGGGGCCCGCGCATCGTCGACTTCGTCCGCGAGGTTGCTGCGGCCGTCGCCGCCGCAGGAGCCTGACCATGACGAGCACGACGACACGACGGTGGATGTGGGTCATCGTCGCGGTCGTCGTGCTCGCTGCGGCCGCCGTGCTCGGTGCGATGGTCGGGCCGGCGGGTCGGATCAGCGGTGCGAACTGGGACATCGTGCGCACGATCCGTCTGCCGCGGGTGGTGCTCGCGGGCATCGTCGGCGCCGTGCTGTCGATCGCCGGCGCGAGCTACCAGGGCGTGTTCCGCAATCCACTCGTCGATCCGTACCTGCTCGGTGCGGCGGCAGGTGCGGGCCTCGGCGCGACGATCGTGTTCACCTACGGTCGGTCGGCGACGGTCGACTGGCCGATCGATCCGGTGCCGCTCGCCGCATTCATCGGTGCCCTCGCCGCGGTGCTCGTCACCTATTCGGTCGGGGCGTCGTTCGGTGGATCGAGTCTGACCCTGGTGCTCGCTGGGGTTGCGGTTGCGGCGCTGTGCACTGCGGTGCAGCAGGTGCTGCTGCTGCGCAACAGCGATGTTATCAAGGAGGTCTACAGCTGGATCAGCGGAAGGGTGAGCACGGCGACATGGGGTGATGTGCGGCTCGTGCTGCCGTATGCCGTCGTGTCGAGCGCCGTGCTCCTGGCCCACCGGCGCCAACTCGACGTGATGCGCGTCGGTGACGAGGAGGCAGCAACACTCGGCGCCGAGGTGCGGCGTGTGCGGCTCGTCGTGGTGATGGCCGCGACGCTCGGCACCGCGGCCGTCGTCAGCGTGAGTGGCCTCATCGGCTTCGTCGGCATCATGGTGCCGCACCTCGTGCGACTCGTGGTGAGCGCGTCGTACCGGTGGGTGCTGCCGCTCAGCCTGATCGTCGGTGCGGCCTTCCTCATCCTGGCCGACATCCCCGGGCGGATGTTCGAGGAGGGCGGCGAGACACCCATCGGCGTCGTCACGGCGTTTCTTGGGGCGCCGATGTTCATCTTCGTCCTGCGGGCGAAACGGAGATTCACATGAGTTCGTTGTCGTTCTCGTCGGTCGCCGTGCGCTACGACCAGCGCACGGCACTGCACCCCTTCACCGACACCGTGCGGCCGGGAGAATGGCTGTGCCTCATCGGGCCGAACGGGGCGGGCAAGTCGAGCGCACTGCGCGCCGTGGCCGGACTCGTCCCGTACGAGGGTGACGTGAGCGTCGGTGGTGCCTCACTGTCGATGCGTTCGCCCCGTCGACGTGCTGCGCTCGTCGCCTATGTGCCGCAGTCGCCACTCCTGCCCGACGACATGACGGCCGGTCAGTACGTACTCCTCGGACGGAATCCGTACATCGGGTACTTCGGCACCGAGTCGCGCCACGATAGTGCGCTCGTCGCCGATGTGCTCGACCGCCTCGATCTGGCCGCCTTCACCGAGCGGCGCCTCGGCACCCTCAGCGGTGGCGAACGTCAGCGGATCGTCATCGCCCGCGCGGTCGCTCAGGAGGCACCGGTGCTGTTGCTCGACGAACCGACGAGCGCGCTCGACATCGGCCACCAGCAGCAGGCCCTCGAGCTGGTCGATCGACTCCGACGTGAGCACGGGCTCACCGTCGTGTCGGCCATGCACGATCTCACCCTCGCCGGGCTCTACGCCGACCGGCTCACCCTGCTGCACCACGGACGGGTGGTGGCGAGCGGGCCGGCGCCCGATGTGCTGCAGGCCGAGACACTCGCCGAGTTCTACGGGGTGAGCGTCAGCGTGCACCTCGAGCCGGACGGCACCGTCGTGGTGGTGCCGCGTCGCAGCACGGCACTGTGACCGCCCGATACCGTGTCGGCGATGTGGGCCCCCGGTCGTGATGCTCGCGGCGGCCTGAGGCGCCTCGGCGCCACCGGCGTCGCTGCATGCTGCGTCGGGGTTGGCGTTGTGGCGGTCGTCGCTCCGTTCGGCACGCCGATCGTGTCGGCCCATGCGACGCTCGAGCGCAGTGTGCCGTCGGCGAACAGCGTCCTCGAAGCGGCACCGATGCGCATCGAACTCGATTTCGACGATGCCGTCGACGCCGATCTTGCCGCGATCGAGCTGTTCGACGCCGAGGGCGATCCACTCCCACTCGGTCCGGTGATCGCGCTCGCCGACGACATCGTGGCTGCCGAGGTGAATGCCGCACTCGCCGACGGCCTCTATGCCGTGCGCTGGCGGGTGACCTCGCTCGACGGGCACCGGATCGACGGCGCGTTCGCGTTCCAGATCGGCACTGCGGCGGTCGGCGACGGCGCTGACGATCTGTTGACATCGCTCGGCACGTCGGGAAGCCGCTTCGCCGACTGGGTGTACGGCGTCGAGCGGTGGGTATCGATGCTCGGCGCGATCCTCGTCGTCGGTGCCGGCTGGTGGATGCTCACCGGCTCATCGGCCGTCGGCGGTGCAGGTGTGGTCCGCGCCGGAGGGGTTGCGCTTGCGGCAGGGTCGATCGGTGGAGTGTTCGGCTTCGCCGCCGTGCTCGGCGAGGGGATCGGTTCGACGCTCGGGTCGACGACGGGCCAATGGCTCGTCGCCCGTGCGGTCCTCGGCGCCCTTGCCGCGACTGCCGTGCTCGCCCATCGGCGCATCGGCGCGCTCGTCGCGTCGGTCGGAGTCATCGTCTCGTTCCCTCTCGCGGGTCACAGTGGCGCGCTCGAACCGCGCTGGTGGTGGGTCGCCGTCGACAGCGTGCACCTGACCGGTGTGGCGCTGTGGCTCGGTGGTGTGGTGCTGTTCGTCACGCGACCGCGCGGCTCGCTCGGTGCGCTCGAGGCAGATGTCCGACGGTTCTCGCGCACGGCGACGGTGGCAGTCCCCATGGTGGTCGTCACCGGAGCGCTGCAGGCGTTCCGACTCGCCGGGTCGACCGGCGATCTCACTGCGGGCACCTGGGGTCGCACCCTTCTCGTCAAGGTGACGATCGTCGTCGTGGTCGTCGCCCTCGGTGCTGCGGCCCGTTGGCTGCTCCACCACGAAGGTGCCGCATCGCTGCGTCGGACACTCATCGTCGAGACCATCGCCGGTGTCGTGATCGTCGCGCTCGCCGCAGCGATGGTCGGTCTGCCACCTCGGCCTGCGGCCGCGACGCGACCCTTCGAGGCCACGATCACTGCGAGTGGGGTGATCGCCTCGGTCGTCGTGACGCCGGGTCAGGTCGGCGCGAACGAGGTACACATCGTCGTCACCCCTCCGGGGGGCGCGATTGCACCGGTCGACGACGTGACGGCCCGCGTGAGCCTCCCCGCAGCGGGTGTGCCCGCGGCTCCCGTCACCCTCGAGCGTGAGGGGCCGAACCACTACAGCGGGGTCGTGACGTTCACCGGGCCGGGTGACTGGTCGTTCGAGGTGATCGTGTCGCCGACGGCCGCGTCGAGTGTGCTGCTGCGCACGACGGTGGCGGTGCCCTGACCCGCATCGTGCGGGTTGAGCACCGTGTAGACGAGTCGACTGATCCGGTCGGCCAGCGCCCCGTCGGCGCCGCCGGGAAGATCGTCGCGCCACGAGGTGAAGCGAATCAGGAAGTCGGTGGCCGGATCGTCTGCGTCGCGCGACGGCCACGGCGGTGCAGCGGTCGATGTGGGGATCGCACCGGTCGTGCGCCATTGTTCCCACGTTGCGGCGGCGATCGATGCGGCGGCGAGTGTCATCGTCCAGCGGTGGGCGAAGTCGGCGTCAGCCGCCGTGCGCAGTGGATCAGGGGCCCACGCCGCCGCCGCCCGCTCGATGCCCGTCACGGCGAGCTTGACGGCAACGGTGGCCGCAACGCCCACGACGACCGCGCTCGCGCCGACGCGCAGCGACGACCACAGCAGATCCCACCGGGCGAGCCGCGCTGCCTCATCGGCAACCTGCTCGAGGCCGACCAACCCGCCGAGCATCCCGAGGTACGCCGCATATCGCTCGAGCGCCAGCGCGTCGTCGAGTGTGCGCACCATGTTGGCGACGACATCGTCGGTCCGGGCGACCAGTCGGGCGAGCGCTGCATCGTCATCGAGGACCCGAGCGAGGAGTGCCGCGCGTTCGTCGGGTGGTGTCCGCCAGGTGGTGTCGAGCGGCGAGAGCTGCATCGTCCACGGTACGACGAGGTCGACGAGCAGGAGTCGCCATGTGGGGATGTACGTCTCATCGACCGGACTGTGGGTGCGCTCGTAGGTCTGGAACCACCGGAGGAAGGCGACGAGCACACGCTCGGCCGTGCGGGCATCGAGTGTGGCCACGCCCTCGCGTGCAATGCGCTCGGCGAGGTGGTGATCGGCTGCGGTGTCGAACAGGATCGAGGGCCGATCGGCGGCGAGGACGACGAACTCGCCGGCGCGTCCGTCGGCGAGGATCCGCGCGAAGAGTGCGTCGGCCGGATTGGCGCGCCGATCGACGAATGCACCCGGTGGCGGCGCGTCGAGCCACGAGTCGAGCAGACTGGCAGCGACCTGCGGGAAGGTGCTGTGCACGACGCGCTCGACCGCCGGGCGGAGGTCGTGGTCCCATTCGGCGAGCAGGCGAGTGACGACCTGGTGTGCCTGATCGATCGATGGATGCAGCGGCGAGGTGGCGCGCAGGGCCATCGCGACGGCGCGCAGTTGCACTGTGAGCGCGGTGCAGCGGACATGGAGCGCGCCGACGGCGTGGGGAGACCACCCGTGGAGCACCGTCAGGCGGGATGTTCGAGCCGTCGCGCGACCGCGACGAGTTCCTCGACGATGTGGTCGAGCATCCGCCGGTGGTGGCCGACACGCTCGGCGAAGCGTGCGGCAACGGGGCCGACCCATGTCGTGGCGCTCGCAGCACGAACGACCTCGTCGAGTGGCAGTCGCTCGATCAACAGTGCGGCACGGCGCACTGCGGTCGCTCGTTCGTGCAGGACGTCATCGGGACTCATCGGCGTTGCGCTGAGCGCATCGGCCGTCAGCGACGGGCAATCGGTCGCACGACGAGATGGTGCGGCAGTCCGGTGACGTCGTCGACGAATCCGTCGCCGCGCACGACGAACCCGTGTCGCATGTAGAAGGCGAGCGCTGCGTCGCGCGCCCGGGCCCACACGAGTTCGGCATCCGTGGTGGCGGCACGGGCGCACCCCGCCTCGACGAGCGTGCCGCCGATCCCTCGACCCTGGAGTCCGTTCGCCGTCGCCATACCTCGCAACTGCACTGCTGGCACACCGTCGAGCGGACGGGGGATCCATGTCGACGTGGCAACCAGGTCGCCGCCGACTCGCACGCCGAGATGGACCACCCCCGGCCACGTGTCCTCGGCGAAGGTGACGTCGGTCGTCGGGGTTCCTCGTCGCAGCACGGACAGGCGCAGCGGGTGCGTCTCATCGGCACGAAGTTCGACGACCTCACCGGTCGGCCTGGCGGCGAGGTCGGCGATGTCGAGGGTGCGCTCGGCCACCGCAGCGGCTTCGTCGGCATCGTGGGTGACGAGGATCGTCGTCACACCGGCGAGCAGCGCATGCAGGACGACGAGCAGGCGATCGTGCAGCTCGCGGTCGAGTCCGGTGAGTGGTTCGTCGAGGAGCAGGACCTGCGGGCGTGGCGCGAGCGACCGGGCGAGGGCGACGCGGGTGACCTCGCCACCGCTCAGGTCATCGACGTGGCGGTGACCGAAGCCAGCGAGTCCGACGAGCTCGAGCATCTCGTCGACCCGGTCGCGCACCGCAGTGCGTCGCAGACCCTGCATGCGCAGACCGAAGCCGATGTTGGCGGCCACGTCGAGGTGGGGGAACAGTTGGTGATCCTGGAAGACCATGCCGATCCCACGCCGATGTGTCGGCACATCGGTGAGATTGCGGCCGTCGAGTTCGATCGAACCCTCATCCGGAGCGAGGATCCCGGCGATCACCTTGAGCAGGGTGCTCTTGCCCGAGCCCGACGGGCCGAGCAGCGCGACGATCTCGCCGCGCGCGACGTGCAGTGACACGTGGTCGAGAACGACACGGTCACCGAGGCGGAGCGAGACATCACGAACGTCGAGCACGGCGCTCCCCGGTGAGATCGACGGCCGTGACGAGAGCGGCCGTTGCGACGAACAGGCTGGTGGCGAGGGCGAAGGCCTGGGCGCGCGGGATGTCGCCCGCCCTGCCGAGGAGTCGTCCGATCGCCACGGGCACGGTCTCGCGCCCCGATCGGGTGAGCAGGCTCGTCGCCCCGAACTCGCCGAGTGAGACGGCAGCGGCGAGCGCTGCAGCGGTCGCCACCGGACGTCGGATGCGTCGGACCTGCACCTCCCACCAGGCTCGCATGGGTGGCGCACCGAGCACCGCCGCGGCGTCACGCTGTGCCAACGGGACGGCACGCAGTGCGGGCAGCACGAGGCGCACGACGAACGGCGCGGCGATGAGCGCATGGCCGAGGGGCACGAGCCACCACGCGGCCCGCCAGTCGACCGGCGCGCGATCGAAGGTGATCAGCATGCCGAGGCCGACCGTCACCGCCGAGGTACCGAGCGGCAGCATGAGGGCGACATCGAGGGGCGCGGCGCGCCGGCTGAGCGAGACGGCGAGGGCACCGAGTGTGCCGACGACCACGGCCACCACGGTCGCCGCGACGGCGATCCGGAGCGATGAGGTGATCGACCCGAGCGGATCGACACCGAGCCCGGCACTGGGCCGGGATCCCGGATCGCCGAAGCGTCGCCAGGCCTCGAGTGTGACGCGGTCGCCGAGATGGATCGATCGCCACGCGAGGGCAGCCACCGGCGCCACCATCAGTGCGGTGGTCGTCGCGGCGGTCGTCGCGACGAGCGGCCACCTGCGTCGTGGTGCACGCAGTTCGGGTGCACCGCCGATCTGTCGTGCTGCGCGCCGTTGCCAACGCGCCGAGATGGCAACGGCGACGAGGAGCAGCGCGAGTTGCAGCAGGCTGAGCGCGACCGCACCGTCGACATCGCCGAGGCGTGTGACGCGCCGGACGATCTCGACCTCGAGCGTCGCCCGCTCAGGGCCGCCGAGCAAGGCCACCACGCCGTACGACGTGAAGCAGAAGAGGAACACCACCGTCGCTGCGGCAACGATCCCCGGCCGCAGGAGCGGCACGACGATGTGTCGGACGAGGGCGATCGGCCCTGCGCCGAGTGTACGCGCCGCAGCGGTGAGTCCTGGTGGGACGAGCGCCCACATCGCACCCACCAGTCGGACGACGACGGCGATGTTCAAGAACATGTGTGCCGCCAAGATCGCGATGAGCGACCCGTGCAGGCGGTCGGGGAGCAGGGCGAGGAACGCCGCACCAACGACGACCGTGGGCAACATGAACGGCACCGTCACCGCCGCCACGACGAGCCGTCGACCGGGGAAGTCGAACCTCGCAAGGACGTACGCCGGGATTGCACCGGCCACGAGAGTCAGCACCGTGCTGAGCGCCGCCTGCCACACGGTGAACCCGAGAACACCGTCGGCGAGCGCGGCATCGAGTGATGTTGCGAAGTTGCGATCGGCCACGCGGGCGACGAGGGTGGTGACCGGCCACACGAAGAAGACGGTCAACCACACCACCGGCACCGCGGCGAGACCCGCGGCGAGCAGCGCCGGTGGACGATTCAGCGCAGGACGATGTCGTTCCACTCGTCCTGCCAGGCGGCTCGGTTCGCGGCGATGACCTCGGGCTCGAGCGTAAAGGGATTCTCGGGGAACGCGGCGAACCGGCGGAACACCTCGGGCAGCTCGACATCGGGATTCACCGGGTTGACGAACAGGGTGAGAGGGAGTTCGCGCTGGAACCGCTCGGACCGCAGGAACTCGATGAGTTGGCGGGCCTCGTCAGGGTGCGCCGTGCCGCGCAGGACGCCTGCGTACTCGATCTGGCGGAAACACGTGCCGGTGCTCACGGCCGTGCGCGCCGTGTCGCGTGGCGGACTGGCGAAGACGACCTCGGCGGGCGGGCTCGTCGCATAGCTGACCACGAGCGGTCGATCGCCGCCGCCGGACCCGCTGAAGCGGTCGTAATAGGCGGTGGTCCACGAGTCGACCACGTCGACCCCGTTCGCTCGCGCAGCGGTCCACCATGCCCGCCAGTCGTCGGTCCCTGCCACGGTGGCGAGGAGGAACGCGAGTCCTGGCGACGAGGTCGACGGATCCTGCACCACGAGCAGGTCGGCGTACTCGGGACGTAGCAGGTCGTCGAGTGTCTGCGGCGGCGGGATGCCACGACTGGCGAACCACTCGATGTCGTAGTTCACGCACACATCGCCGGTATCGACGGTGACGGGATCACCGTCGAACACTCGTCCATCGACCGCAGCGGACAACAGCGTGTTGTCGACCCCCCACATCACGTCACCCTCGGGGCGGCCGGACGTGAGGACTGCCTTGGTCACCATCGTGCCGGCCTCACCCGCCACGACGATCGACACGTCGATCCCGGTGCGATCCGTGAACTCGTCGAGCGCGGTGTTGAGCGGAGTGTCGGCGGTGGGGAACGAGTCGTAGGCGACGAGTCGCAGTGTGACGGTGCGCTCGTCGTCACCACCGCAGCCGACGAGTCCGACCACGACGAGCGCAGCCGGGACCAGCAAGCCGACCATGCATCGACGAGTCACGGCAGCACCACCGTCAGCACACCCTCGCCGACCGAGATGCCGATCGTCCCGAGCGCTTCGTTGCTGAGTCCGCGTGCCTCGGTGGAACCAAGATGTGCATCGACGAGCTCCCACCGCGCGCCCGAGACATGGACACCGCGACACGGGCCGTGGAGCGCGAGGAGCGAGAAGGGCTGATTCGCGTCGAGTGCCAACTCGTGATGCCGATGCGCATGCACGATCACGAACTCGGTGTCACCGATGACGGCGCGCACCGAGCGCAGCGCAGCAAGGTCCGGTCGACCGAGTGCGAGCAGGATGCCGAGGAGATGGTCGAGCCGGTCGCCGGTGCCCCCGACGAGGAGGAGTTCGTCGGCACCGGCGCCGAGTGCCGTGGTGATCGCCAACTCGGTGTCGGTGAGGTCCTTCGCCGGAGGGTGCTCGTCGATCGCGACGCCCTGCGCATACGCCCACATCCTCCCGGCCGCCGTGATGCTGTCGAGGTCGCCGACGAGCGCGTGGGGCGAGATCCCTGCGGCGATCGCGTGGTCGAGACCCCCATCTGCGGCGACGATGTGGGCGTGGTCACCGAGGGCCCGCACGGCGGACGTCGCGCGTGCCGACAGGGCTCCACCTCCGGCGACGACAACTGCCCACGGGGCGTCCATGGTTCCTCCCTCCGCTGGCATTACCCAGATCAGGTTCCCGGGTCGGTGGGGCGAACACCCTCTCAGCCCGCCGTACCTGCGAGCTCCCCGCTGCGGGAAGCCTACCGGTGGCTCATCCGAGCCGGTGGGTGGCGGTGGTGATCGCCACGAGGCCGGCGAGGACGAGCGCCATGCCGACGATCTGCACCGCCCGCACGCTGCTCCCGAGGAACAGCACCGACCACAGCACGGCCAGCGCGGGCTGTGACACCTGCAGCATGCTGATCGCACCGATCGGCACGGTCCGCTGGGCGTACACCATGAGGCCATGCGCCAGTGTGCCCGTGACGATGGCGAGCACGAGGATGAACACGACCGAGCGGGTGTCGATCGCGAGGAGGTCGCCCGGAGCGGTGACGAGCGAGAGCGGCAGCGCAGTGGCCGCTGCGAGCGGCGTGATGTGGGCCATCACGACGGCCACCGAACGCCCCTGGCGGAGGTGACGGCTGGTGAGCAGATATGTGGCCCACAGCGACATCCCGCCGACGATCCACCACACGCCGGTCCACGAGAACTCACCGGTCGGTGGGGCGTTGAACAGCACGATGGCGAGGCCGACGAACGACACGGCGCCGAAGGCGAGTGGTGCGAGTCGGGTGCGCTCGTGGAAGAAGATGACGCCGGCCGGCACGACGAGGAGCGGGGTCAGAGCACCCGTGAACTCGGCGGCGGCGACCGTGGTGCGCGTGACGCCGGTGAAGAAGCACGTGATGTTGAGACCGAACGCGATCCCGGGGACGAGCGAGGCCCGCAGGTCGGCCCGCGAGAGCCAGCGGCCCTCGGTGACCCGGAGCACGATGATCCAGATCAGGCTGCTCACCGCGAGACGCAAGAAGGCGAGCGCGATCGCAGGTGTCTCGGCCAACTTGACCAGGGTCGAACCCCAGCTGAACGTGATGATCGCGACGACGAGGGCCGCCATGCCGAGTGTTCGTGGTGACGTCCGCGCGCCGACCGGCGCGCTCAACTCCACGTCGTGTTGTCCCGGCGCGGTAGCTCGATCCAGGTGCGGCCCGGCGTCAACTCGATCGGGTTGCCCTGCTCGTCGAGCAGGGTGAACTGATCGAGTCGGTCGGCGCGTGTCCATGTGCCGCGGACGAGTCGTCCGGCGGTGAAGACGAGGGCCTCACCCGACCCGACGCTCTGCGCCTTGGGCACCCCCGTGATGTCGATGCTGTACTTCATCACGAGGATGACCACGTTGTTCGTGGTGAGGATCGACCCGGTCGGTCGGTCGAGGTGTGGCTGACCGTTCTGGGTGCGCTCGTAGAGGCTGGTCGAGGGATTCCATCGCCAGTCGGCGGTGATGTTCTCGAGGGTGATCGTGATCGCCGAGACGGGGTCGCCCACCGGAGCGGTCTCGGCCTCCCGGAACTCGAATGCCTGTGGTGGCTCCCCCCATCCCTCGCGGGCACCTGCCCAGATCGCCGAGGTCGAGGTGTAGTAGTTGTGCGGGGCCTTGCGATCGGTCGAGCGGTAGTAGCCGTCGGCGTAGTTCGGACCCATGTTGATCAGGTCGCTCGCATTGATCGCTGCCGACACGGTCGGGTTGCCGCCGCTCCACACGAAGAGCGGCCGGTTCAAGAACCCCACCATGTCGATGTCCTGCAGCCGACCCGACCGCAGCGGTCCGACAGGATCGCTGCCACGGCTGTGGAACACGGCTGCGAATCGGGTGATCCCGCCGTTGACGATGCCTTCGATGACGATGTCCGCATAGGCGAGGCCGTCCTGCGGGCGGGCAGGTGGTGCATTGTCGATCTTCGCGACGATGGCGGCGCGGACGATCTGCTCGCCGCCGGGGATCGGCAGCCCGGTGAGCGGGAAGGTCGGGCCGGGAATCGTCGTCGTGGTGATCAGCTCGGTCGTCGTCGTCGAACTCGAGGTCGTCGTCGCCTGGGTGGTCGGCGGAAGGGTGGCGACCGTGGTGGTCGTGGGCGTCGTGGTCTCGGATCCGCTGCAGGCGGCGACGCCGAGCGCGACGAGCAGGAGGGCAATCGGTCGGGAGCGTCTCATCGAGCCGATTGTGCCACCCCCCGGCTCCTCCGCTGAGGCACCGTGGCTCCGCAGGGACACACGGGCATCGCCGCCGGTACCCTCTGGGTCATGAGCCCGTTCGCCCCGCCCGCCGACGCGACCGACACGATCGTCACGATCACGCCGACAGCCCTCGGTGAGTTGCTCGCCCTGCGCGACAGCGAGCCTGATGCCGATCGTCTCGGCCTGCGCCTCGAGGTGATCAGCAAGCCCGGTGAGGACTTCGCCTACGACCTCACCTTCGACGTCGTCACCGCTGCGGCATTCACCGACGAGGTTCGCACCCATCGCATCGACGACCGGTCGCTGAAGGTGATCATCCCGGCCTCGAGTATCGAACTGCTCACGGGAGCCGTCCTCGACCACGCGGCCCCGACGGGCCTCGTGATCCGCAACCCCAACAAGCCGATGCCGCCGGTCGTGGAAGGACTCGTGCGCGACGACGAGCTGAGTGCCCGGGTCGAGACCGTCGTGTCGGCCGAGGTGAACCCGGCGCTCGCCGCGCACGGTGGATTCGTCACCTATGTGGGTCACGATGGTGCAGGTACCGCCTACCTCACCATGGGTGGCGGCTGCCACGGTTGTTCGATGAGCAAGATGACGATGCTCGACGGTGTGCAGACGATGCTCCGCGAGCAGATCCCGGAGATCGAACGCGTTCGTGATCTCACCGATCACACATCGGGTGAGAACCCCTACTACCGCTGATCGGTGCTCAGCCGTCGAACCACTCAGCCGTCGATCCACTCGGCCGCCGAACCACTCAGCCGTCGAACCAGTAGTCGCGGAGTGGTGATCCGGTCTCGAACCAGTACCAACCGCCGCCGAGGTCGACGAGTGTACGAATGCCGCCGGCGGTGACGATCGATCCGTCGGTGCTGAACACGAGGCCGCTGCCGGCATCGGATGGCTGACCGTCGTCGCGGATGGTGTCGGTGTAGAGGCGGATCTCGTCGTCGACGACCCGCACCTCGGCATCGTCCCAGCACCACCGCACACCGTCGTCGATGTCGCCGACTGCGCGGTTGACGGCGTCGGTGAGGAGCGGTCGGCAGTAGTCCCAGCGCACATGCGCCGGGAGGCCCCACAGCACCGCAGTGCCGATGGCGATCGTCGCGGCGAGCCATGTGATCCACCACCTGGCCCGGTGGCCGGCGCGGCGCAACTCCTCGACAAGTGTGCGCACGAGAAACCCGAACACGGCCATCGCCCACAGTGCCCCGCCGTTCCACCGGTCGACAGGATCGCTGAGATCCCAGATCACCCCCGGCGCGAGCAGGGAGGGCAGCACGAACACGGCAACGGCGACGAGCCGCGGATGACGAACAACGGCCGAGTGGGTGACGAGGTCGGCGAGGAGTGCCGTGCGTTGGGTCTCGATCCAGCGTGCACCGATGGGCGAGAGGCGCAGCACCAGGACGAGAGCGAGCAGCCACCACAGGGTCCAGAACGGCGCGAGCGGGAAGAAGAATGCGACGATCCCGACGACGAGCGTCGCCGTGGCGATCGACCACCTCCACCCGGGCCGGGCCGAATGGGCGAGACCGTTGGATTCGTCCGGATCCACGTCGGCATTCATGTCGGCATCCTACGTGTGGGTCGCGAGGGCGATCACGGCTGCGGCGAGGGTGTCGAGGTCGGGGCCGAGTGTGGCGACGTGTCCCGAGTGCGCGAGGACGAGACGGTCGACGGGACCGCCGAGCTGCGCAGCAACGAGTTCGGCGGCATAGGGATCGACGACATCGTCGAGCGCGCCGGTGACGAGCAGGGTCGCGGCGCGCACGGCACCGAGGTCGATCGACGCGATACCGCGCACCATCTCCTCTGCCGCCGCGATCGGCAGGTGTGTGTAGCCGAGCTCGCCCTCGGCGAGCGGTGGCGCATCGAGCCGGTCGTGACCCTGACGGCGCAGCCGGTCGAGTCCGTCGAGGGCATCGAGGTCGGGTGCGGGCATGTTCACCGCCACCACGGCACGTACCCGGTGGTCGAGCGACGCGCGGGCCAGCGCCAGCGCCGCGCCCATCGATTGGCCGACGAGGACTGGCGCAGGTGTCACGGCCGCGAGCCACTCGGTCCATCCGATGCGCTCGAGGTCGTGCGGATCGGTGCCGTGACCGGGAAGGGTGATGCACTCGCACGCAATGCCGGCGGCGGTGAGTGCGGCAGCCAGTGGCGCCATCGTCGCCGCCGTGCCACCGAGTCCGTGGACGAGGCGGACGTGCGGGGGCGCGCTCATGTGCCGTGCCGTGCAGCGCGTCAGGCGTCGAGTGCGGCGACGAGATCGTCGAGCAGATCGTCGGGGTGTTCGAGACCGACCGACAGGCGCAGCAGACCGGGGGTGACACCCTGCTCAGTCGCCTCCTGGGTGGTGAGGCTGGCATGTGTGGTCGTCGCCGGATGGCAGATGAGGGTCTCGGGCCCACCGAGCGAGGTCGCCACGCGCACGAGGCGGAGTCGATCGATCACCGACGCCGCAGCGTCCTGACCGCCGTCGACCTCGAACGCCACCATGGTGCCGAAATGCATCATCTGGCGCGCGGCCAGCGCATGCTGGGGGTGCGACTCGAGGCCGGGGTGGTGGACGGCACGTACGCGCGGGTGTCCCTCGAGTCGGCGGGCCAGGGTGAGCGCCGTGTCGGCCTGACGCCGGGTGCGCACATCGAGAGTGCGCACGCCGCGCAGCGCATTCAGCGCATCGAACGGTGAGGGCGTGGCGCCGTGGAGGATCGCGTACGACCAGATCGCATCGACGAGCTCGCGCCCGCCGCTCACCACGCCGAGTGTCGCGTCGTTGTGACCTGCGATGCCCTTGGTGGCCGAATGGAGCGACAGGTGCACGCCATGGTCGAGTGGACGCTGGCCGAGCGGTGTCGCGAACGTCGAGTCGACGAGCGTGATCGGACCACGAAGCGCGCCGAGTTCGTCGAGGTCGACGAGTCCGAGGCGCGGATTCGACGGAGTCTCGGCGACGACCAGCATGGTGCGGCCGGGTCGGATGGCCGCGGCGAAGGATCCCGGCACCATCGCGTCGACCAGGGTGACCTCGATACCGAGGCGCGCGCAGGGACCCTGGAGGAAGGCAAGGGTCGCGGCGTACAGATTTCGTTGGGCGACGATGTGGTCGCCCGCGCTGCACAGGGCGAGGACCACGCTGCTCAGTGCACCCATCCCACTGGCGAACGCGAGCGACGACTCGGCACCCTCGAGTGCGGCGACCGCCTCCTCGAAGGCAGTCACTGTCGGGTTGCCGTAGCGGCTGTAGAACTCGGCGGACCGCGTTCCAGCGGCGCGTTCGCGAGCATCGGCGAAGCCGTTGCTCTCCCACACCGACGTCGCCCACAGCGCCGGCGCGAGCGACGAGCCGTGGCGTCCCGCGGTGATCGCGTGAGTGGCGGGTCGGTGCTCGGCCATCAGGCCAAGGCTACGGCCGACAGCCGCTGCAGGACGTTGCGGGTTACCCGGTCGATGGCCGGATCGTCGAGGGCGAACACCCAGTCGGTCGACCCGATGGTGACCACCGTGCCGCTGCTGCTCGGCCGACACGTCAGCATCACCGCGTTGCCGTGGCGGACCCGCGCCAGCGATGCAGCATCGGTGCCCCCGTACAGCCGTTCGGCGACGAACTCGAGGTCGCACTGATCGGCGCTCGCCGCGACCGAGGCGGGATACTCACCGGCACCGAGATTCGAGGCAGGTGCGAAGGCCACGATCTCGAGGTCCGGCGGCCGATCGGCCTGCACCGAGATCGGCAGTCCGAACTCGTCGAAGCCGAGTCGGCAGCCGACGGTTTCGTAGCCGACGGCACCATGAAGTGCGCCGAGTTGGTCGCCGTAGCGCAGCCCGGTGCCCTCGAACATCCAGTGGTCGTCGCGATAGACGGTGAAGCCACCCGACGCGCGCGGTGTCGCCTGTCCGAACCGGCTGTACAACCCATAGGCCGACCCCGCACCGAGGAACCACCACTCGGGGCGGCCCACGAGTGGATCGCACCACATGCCGGTCATCGTCGACTGGCGTTCGGTGCCGACCACCGGATCGTCGCGATGGGCCGCGTACTTGTATGCAGTCATCGTGTGACCGTCGTGGCCGAGTCGCACCTGCCAGAACATCGTGTTGCCGGACAGCGACGCGTAGTTGCCGCCATCGGCGACATGTCGCTCGACGGTGTCGCGCTGTGCCGCCGACCAATATTCATCGTGGCCCACGCCGAGCACCAGCCGATAGCCGCTGACAACCGAGGGACGCTGCTCGAGATCGCTCGACACCGCATAGTCGAATGCGATGTCCTGCGACTCGGCCCACTCGACGAAGCGGCGCTCGTAGGCGAACCAGCCCGACGAGCTCATGTAGCCGGGATAGCCGTGTGCCCAGCGGTACTCCTGGTAGGCGGCGCCGTCGATGTCGGGCTCGTGACCGGGGGCGGTGACGGGGCTCTTGCGGTCGATGTTGTCGACGCGCGGCCGCACGAGCAGTCCGCGGCCGAACGGCCGGTCGAAGCTCACCTGGTGCCCGCCGGTGTAGAGGCTTCGGCCGCCCCAGTTGTTGTAGGCGTTGTAGGTGTTGGTGGCGAGCACGAGCAGCATCGGCGAGGTGGGCCGCGTGGCGCGCACGACGAACATCGCGTGGCCGACGGCGCGCTCGTGCACGGCCCCGTGCGCGTGAAGGGTGACCAGGTAGACACCGCTGCGCCAGTCGTCGGCGACGGGGATGTCGATGGCCGCCGGCCAGCCGCACCCGGACGCGTCGGCGGTGTCGGGCGTGGGGTGGGCCACGCCGGCGATGCCGGTGGCCGACCACACGGGCCGTCCCGGCCCGTCGGCATCCCACCGGGCGACGGCGACGTCGTACTGCGCGGTCGCGCACCACGTGTGCAGCCGCACGGTGTCGCCGGCCGCATAGCTGAGCCGGTCGCAGTACGCCTCGATTGCGTCGTAATGGGTGACGTCGTCGGCCATGGTGCTCCGTTCGGGTTACGTGGCTCAGTGCGCGGCGCGAAGCAGCGTGCCGGGCAGTGCGCCGGTGAACTCGTCGTGGTCGACGGTGCGCACCCCGGCGACCCACGTGCCCACGTAACCGCGTGCGCGCTGCACGAGGCGACGGCCGCCGGCGGGCAGGTCGTAGGCCATGCGCGGCACGTCGAACGACAGTCGGCCGTAGTCGATGAGGTTCAGGTCGGCGCGCCACCCGGGTGCCACGACGCCGCGGTCGCGCATCCCGTAGAGCGCCGCGGTCTCGGCGGTCTGGCGGCGCACGATGTGCTCGAGCGGAAGGCGGTCGCCCCGGGTTCGGTCGCGCGTCCAGTGGGTGAGCATGAACGTCGGCATGCCGCCGTCGCAGATGGCGCCACAGTGCGCGCCGCTGTCGGCGAGGCCCATGCGCGTGTGCGGGTGCTGATGTGCCTCGGCGATGAAGCCGAGGTCGCCGTAGCCGTAGTTGAAGAATGGGGCGTAGAGCATGCCGCGGCCCTCGTCGTGCAGCAGCTGGTCGAGCACGATCTGCATGGGCGGCACGCCGGTGCGCCGCGACACGCCGAGGACGCTGTCGTCGGGATGCGGCTCGTAGTCGATGTTGCTGCCGTCGACGACCCACATCTTGTGGAACGCGCTCTGCACCGCGGCACGGAACAGGCCGTCGTCGGGCGTGTCGTGGATGATGCGCCGGCGACGCTCGGGATCGCGCAGCGCTGCGACGCGCTCGGGATGCGGCAGGTGGTCGATCTCGCGGTACGCGGGATGGAACATCAGGGGATGCACGCTGCCCTCGAGGCAGTAGAGGATGCCGATGCTGCGACCGGCCACCTGGGCGACGATCGGCAGGCCGTCGGCGTTCGCCTCGTCGAGCAGCCGCAGCACCTCGCGCCACAGGTCGGGCGCCGAGTCGGGCTGGCTGAGGTTGACGCTCACCGGCTGGCCGGTGCGCGCCGCGACCTTGCGCATCCAGGGCCACTCGCTCACCGGCACCTTGGCGTGCTCGGGGGCGAACTGGAACACGCCGTGCCCGGCTGCGGCGATGGCATCGGCGATACCCAGCAACTCGCGCTCGTCGGCGGTGGTGCCCGGCACCAGTTCGCCGTCCTTGGCGCGGTGCAGCGGCGTGCGCGAGGTGGTGAAGCCGAAGGCCCCGGCGCGAAGTGCCTCGCCGACGATGTCCGCCATCCGAGCGATGTCGTCGTCGGTGGCGGGCTCGTTGGCGGCGCCGCGGTCGCCCATCACGTAGGCGCGCACCGGGCCGTGGCCGATCTGCGCGGCGATGTCGAGCACCCGCGGCATCGATGCCAGTGCATCGAGATACTGCGGAAAGTTCTCCCAGTCCCACGTGATGCCCTCGGCGAGGGCGCTGCCGGGAATGTCCTCGACGCCCTCCATCAACTGGATGAGCCAGTCGTGCCGGTCGGGCGCGGCGGGAGCGAACCCGACGCCGCAGTTGCCCATCACCACGGTGGTGACGCCGTGCCAGCCGGATGGCGTGACGTAGGGATCCCATGTGGCCTGTGCGTCGTAGTGGGTGTGGACGTCGACGAAGCCGGGCGTGAGGAGTTGTCCGTCGGCGTCGACGACGGTGCGGCCGCCGCTGCGCACGCGGCCGACCTCGACGATGCGATCGCCGTCGACGGCGACATCGGCGTGACGCGCCGGCGCACCCGTGCCGTCGACGAGGAGTGCGTTCGAGATGACGAGGTCGTGTGTCATGGGAAGAGCGCCAGTTCGTGCAGGAGTCCGTTGGAGGAGATCGCCGAGTCGTGCTCGAAGGTGCGCGTGCCGGCGCGGTCGGTGAAGCGCCCGCCGGCCTCCTCGACCACCACCATCACCGCGGCGAGATCGTAGGGCTCGAGTCCGATCGCGTCGACGGCGATGTCGACTGCGCCCTCGGCAACGAGCATGTGCTGCCAGAAGTCGCCGAAGCCGCGCGCCCGATAGGCGCGTTCCTGCAGGCCGACGAGGTGCTGCATGCCGCCGATCTCGGACCAGCCCGGCGAGTAGGTGACGCACACCTGGGCCTCGTCGAGGCGCGACACGGTGGACACCCGGCACTGGCGGCCGTCGGCGAAGGCGCCCTGCCCGGCGGCCGCCCACCAGCGCAGTCCCATCACGGGCGCGGAGACGACGCCCACCACGGCTCCGAGCTCTTCGTGGGTGAGCGCGATGAGCGATGCCCATACGGGAATGCCGCGCACGAAGTTGCTCGTGCCGTCGATGGGATCGATGATCCACTTCCACGGCGAGTCGGTATTGCCGACGAGCCCGTGCTCCTCGCCGAACAGGGCGTGCTGCGGGCGCTCGTCGAGCACCCGGCGCTGCACGGCCAGCTCGGCGTCGCGGTCGGCCTCGGTGACCTCCGAGCGGTTGGCCTTCCAGTCGAGGGTGAACGACCGGTTGACGTAGTGCGGTGCGGTGATGCCGTCGGCGAGATCAGCGAGCTGCAGGGCGAAGTCGAGTTCGCGGGAGAGATCGGGCACGGCCACGGGCCGAGGCTATTCGCCCCGTGCGGCGGCGATGATCCCGTCGGCATCGAGGCCGAGCGAGGCGAGGAGTCGGTCGGCGACACCCTGCTGGATGAACCGGTCGGGCAGGCCGAGCACCCTGACGGGCACGTCGTGGCGAATCTCGTGCACGGCATCGGCGATCGACATGCCGATGCCGCCATCGCGGATGCCGTCCTCGCAGGTGACGACCAGACGGTGCCGGGCGGCATCGGCGATCATCGCCGGGTCGAGCGGACGGCACGACCGGACGTCCCACACGGTTGCCGGCGTGCCCGCATCGGCAAGGCGGGCAGCGGCACGCTGCGCCTCGACGAGCATCTTGCCGACGGCGAGGATGGCCACCGAGCCGTCGCCCTCGGCGACCCGCCGGGCCATGAGGCCGCTGCCCACCTCGTGCTCTCCCACGTGGTGGGCGGCGCCGCGCGGCCAGCGGATGGCCACCGGGCCGTCGTCGGCGAGGTGGATGGCGTCGTGCAGCATCGCCTGCAGGTCCTCGGCACTCGAGGGCGCGAGGACGCGCATGCCGGGCACCTTGCTGAGCAGGGCGAGGTCGTAGATGCCGTGATGGCTGGCGCCGTCGGGGCCGGTGACACCGGCTCGGTCGATGCAGAAGACCACCGGCAGGCGATGGAGCGCGACGTCGTAGACCACCTGGTCCCAGGCGCGGTTGAGGAACGTCGAGTAGAGCGCGACCACCGGCCGCAGGCCGCCGAGCGCCATGCCCGCAGCGCCGGTGACGGCATGCTGCTCGGCGATGCCGACGTCGAAGAACCGATCGGGGAAGCGCGCCTGGAACGGCAGCAGGCCGGTGGGGCCGGGCATCGCTGCCGTGATGGCCACGACCCGCTCGTCGAGTTCGGCTTCCTTGATGATGCCCTCGGCGAACGCCTGCGTGTAGCCGGTGACGAGTGCTGGCGGCGGGCCGACGGCGGGGTCGAACACCGGGGCATCGTGCAGGTTCTTCTCGTCGTCGTCCTCGGCGGGCGGGTAGCCGCGGCCCTTCTGCGTGAGCACGTGCACGACGATGGGACCCTCGGCGGACAACTCGATCGCGTTGCGGAACGCTCCCTCGAGCTCGTCGATGTCGTGGCCGTCGATGGGCCCGACATACCGCACGCCGAGCGCCTCGAAGAACGACGGCGGCTGGAGGAACTCGCGGACGGCTGCCTTGATGGCCTCGACACCCTTCTCGGCCTGCTCGCCCACATAGGGCAGCTCGCGCAGGAAGTGCTCGAGCCGTCGCTGGCGGCGCACGTAGGTGGGATTGAGGCGAATGCTGGTGAGGCTGTGCGAGAGCTTCTCGGTGATGCGCTGCGACACCGTCGAGCTGGCGGCAGTGAGGTTGCTGATGGTGGGCGCGTAGCTGCGTCCGTTGTCGTTCAGCACGATGATGACGCGCTTGCCGGCGTGACCGATGTTGTTGAGCGCCTCGTAGGCCATGCCGCCCGTCATCGAGCCGTCGCCCATGACGGCGACGATGTGGCGAACCGGCGACGAGCCGAGATCGCGCGACACGGCGAGGCCGTACGCATATGAGAGGGCCGTGGAGGCGTGGCTGTTCTCGACGAGGTCGTGGGCGCTCTCCTCGCGGTTCGGGTAGCCCGACAGCCCGCCCGCCTGGCGGAGTTCGTCGAAGCCGGCCTGCCGGCCGGTGACGATCTTGTGGACATATGCCTGGTGGCCCGTGTCCCAGATGATCGAGTCGGCCGGGGAGTCGAACACCCGGTGCAGGGCGAGGGTGAGCTCGACGACGCCGAGGTTGCTGCCGAGGTGGCCGGCGTTCTCGGCCACGGCCTGCACGATGAAATCGCGGATCTCGCCGGCCAGTTCGGCCAGCTCTGCGGCCGACAGACCCCGGAGGTCGGCCGGCTGGCGGATCTGCTGCAGGACCATTGGCTGGAACGCTATCCCCGCACGGTTACGGTTCGCCCATGCAGGCAGGAGGGGGCGCACATGGACGGACACGCAGGACAGCAGGCAGTGGCAGCGATGCGGGCGTTCGGCACCGACGTGATGTTCACGCTGAACGGCGGCCACATCTGGCCCTTCTACGAGGCAGCCCGCGACCAGGGCATGCGAGTCGTCGACACGCGTCACGAGCAGACGGCGACCTTCGCTGCCGAGGCCTACGCCAAGCTCACCCGCCGGCCCGGACTTGCGGCGCTGACCGCCGGACCGGGGATCACCAATGGGGTGTCGGCGGTGACGTCGGCGCACTTCAACGGCTCGCCGGTTGTGGTGCTGGGCGGCCGTGCGCCTGCCGGTCGCTGGGGTGCCGGCTCGCTGCAGGAGTTCGACCACCTGCCGGTGCTGGCGTCGGTCACCAAGTCGGCCACCACGCTGCTCGATCCGGCGCAGGCGGGCACGGTCGTGCACGCGGCCGCCCGCCGGTCGATGACACCCCACCGCGGGCCGACGTTCATCGACTTCCCGCTCGACGTGTTCGGCCCGGCGTCGGGCGAGGTGCCGGTGCCCGACGAGTGTGTCGGCCTCGGCATCGCGCCCGATCCGGACGACGTGCAGCGACTCGCGTCGATGGTGGCCACTGCCGAGCGGCCGGCGTTCATCGTCGGCAGCGACGTGTACTGGGACGGCGCATGGGACGCGCTGCGCGCTGCCGTCGAGTACCTCCGGGTGCCGGTGTTCTTCAACGGACTGGGGCGCGGCCTGCTGCCAGCCGACCACGAGCTCGCCTTCCTCCGCACGCGCGGACTGCTGAAGCAGCGCGCCGACCTCGTCGTCGTGCTCGGCACGCCGCTCGACTTCCGCCTCGGCTTCGGCCGGTTCGGCAGTGCTGCGGTTGCCCACGTCGTCGACAGTGTCGAGCAGCGGGCGTCGCACGTCGACGTGCCCACGGTGGCGGGCGACAGCAATCTCGTGCTGCGCGCACTTGCCGACCACGCCGGTCCCCGCGCCGACCACGAAGGTTGGATCGGCGAGCTGCGCGCCGCCGAGGAGCGCGGCCGTGCCGCCGATCGGGCGATGCTCGATGCCGACACGTCGCCGGTGAAGCCGGGGCGCATCTACGGCGAGCTCGGCCGGCGCCTTGCCCGCGATGCCGTGGTCATCTGCGACGGCGGCGACTTCGCCAGCTACGCCGGCAAGTTCGTCGAGGTGCACGAACCCGGATGCTGGCTCGACACCGGCCCGTACGGCTGCCTCGGCAACGGGCCGGGCTATGCCATCGCCGCCCGGACCGTGCGGCCGTCGAGCCAGGTGGTGCTCCTCCTCGGCGACGGCGCTGCCGGGTTCAGCCTGATGGATGCCGACACGATGGTGCGCCACGGACTGCCGGTGGTGATGGTGGTGGGCAACAACGGCATGTGGGGACTCGAGAAGCATCCGATGCAGGCGGTCTACGGGTGGGACATTGCCTGCGACCTGCAGCCCGCCTGCCGCTACGACGATGTCGTGAGGGCGCTGGGGGGCGCGGGGGAGACGGTCACTGAGCCCGGCGACATCGGGCCTGCACTCGACCGCGCCTTCGCGTCGGGCGTCCCGTATCTGGTGAACGTGCTCACCGACCCGGGTGACGTCTACCCGCGCACCAGCAATCTTGCCTGACCGCCGAGAACGCGCCTCGGGGGCATCGGTAGCCTGACGCCATGTCTGGTCTGTCGATCATCGAGAAGGATGTCCTCGAGCGAGTGCTCTCGGCGGCGGTGCGCACCGGTGCCGAGTTCGCCGAGGTGTACGCCGAGGACAAGCGCAGCACCGGGGTGAACCTCGACGACGGCCGCGTCGACCAGGTGGCTCGGGGCCGCGACCGAGGTGCGGGCATCCGCGTCGTGAAGGGCGACACCACTGGGTTCGCCCACACGTCCGACCTCAGCGAGCGCGGCCTGCTGGCCGCCGCCGAGGCAGCCGCTGCCGCGGCGAGCCGAGGCGACGGCACCACGCGCACCGTTGCCCTCACTCCATCCCCAGCGCGGGTGGTGAGCCCCGTCGAGCAGTATCCCGACGACGTGCCCACTGCCGACAAGGTGGCCCTGCTCGTTCGCATGGACGACGCGGCGCGCGCCTCGGGCTCTGCCATCGTGCAGGTGGTCGCCGGCTATGCCGACCTTCGCAAGCACGTGCTCATCGCCAATACCGACGGCGTGCTCGTTGGCGACGAGCGGGTGCGCACGCTCGTGCGCATCAGTGCGGTTGCCAACGGCGACACGGGCATGCAGACCGGCTCGCAGAGCGCAGGGCACACGATCGGCTTCGAGATGTTCGACAGCGTCGACGTCGATGCGCTGGCGCGCGACGCCGCGCACATCGCGCTCACCAAGCTGAATGCCCGTCCGGCGCCCAGCGGCGCGCTGCCGGTGGTCATCAAGCAGGGCAGCGGCGGCGTGCTGTTTCACGAGGCGTGCGGACACGGGCTCGAGGCCGACCTCGTGGCCAAGGGCAGCAGCGTCTACCGCGGCAAGAAGGGCGAACTGGTGGCGTCGCCGCTGGTGACGCTCGTCGACGACGGCACCATGCCGGGCGAGTGGGGAGCACTCGGCTACGACGACGAGGGCCACCCGAGCCAGTACAACGTCCTCATCGAGAACGGCGTCCTCACCGACTACATGTGGGACTACCTGCGTGCCCGCAAGGAAGGACGGCGCCAGAGCGGCAACGGCCGCCGCCAGGCGTACGACTGCCTGCCGATGGTGCGCATGACCAACACCTACGTGCTGAACGGCAACGACGAGCCCGACGACATCGTCAGGGCCACCGACTACGGCGTCTACGTCGCCAAGCTCGGCGGCGGCAGCGTCGATACCGCCACGGGCGACTTCGTGTTCGGCATGCAGGAGGCCTACCTCATCGAGGGGGGCGAGATCACCACGCCGCTGCGCGAGGGCAATCTCATCGGCAACGGCCCGCAGGTGCTGCGCGACATCGACATGCTCGGCAACGACTTCGCGATGGGGAATCCCGGCACGTGCGGCAAGGACGGCCAGGGCGTGCCGGTGGGCGACGGCCAGCCGACGCTGCGGGTCACCAGCCTCACGGTCGGCGGCACGGCGGCATGAGCGACGACCGCAGCGCCGAGCTGCTGACGATCGCCGACCGGATCGTCGCCCAGGCGCGGCCCGGCGAGCAGGTCGAGGCCTACCTGAGCCGCGGCACGAGCACCGAGATCCGGGTCTACGAGGGCGAGGTCGAGCACTTCGTCAGCGCGCAGTCCGAAGGCATCGGCATCCGGGTCATCCGCGACGGCCGCACCGGCTTCGCCTATGCGGGAACGCTCGACGAGTCGGCGATCGCCGAGGTGCTGGCCGATGCTCGCGACAGCGTCCAGTTCGGCACGCCCGACGAGTGGGCCTGCATGGCATCACCCGACGGCGTCGACGTCGTCGAGCAGGAACTGTGGAATGCCGACCTGGCGGCGTTCCCCACCGACCGCAAGATCGACATCGCCAAGGAACTCGAGCGGCTCGCGCTCGGCGCCGATCGCCGCATCCGCGTTGACGATGCCAACTACATGGACTCCGACGGCGAGAGCGCCGTGGCCAACTCGGCCGGGGTGCGCCGCTCGGGACGCGGCAACTCGTGCGCCGTGACGGTGAGCACGCTCGCCGACGACGGCGGCGAGACCCAGACCGGGTTCGGCTACAGCGTCGGCAAGTCGCCGCACGACTTCGACCTTGCGCGCGCCGCCCGCGAGGGCGCCGACCGGGCCACGCGCCTTCTGGGCGCGACGAAGCCCTCGAGCCGGCGCACCACCGTGATCCTCGACCCGATCGTGGCCTCGTCGTTCCTGTCGATCATCGGCGGCACCATGAACGGCGAGGCAGTGGCGAAGGGGCGCAGCATCTTCAAGGATCGGATGGGCGACCAGATCGCCAGCTCGATCATCACCCTCGTCGACGACCCCACCAACCCGAGGGCCTATACCGCCACCGACCTCGACGGAGAGGGCCTGGCTGCCCGCCGCAACGTGCTGATCGACGGCGGCGTGCTGAAGATGTTCACGCACAACAGCTACAGCGCCAAGCGGCTCGGCGCCCGCAGCAGCGGCAACGCAGTCCGCGGCGGCTACGCCGGCACGCCGGGCGTCGGCTGTCTCGCGCTGCAGCTGCAGCGGGGCACCCGCGACCAGGCGGCGCTCGTCGCCGAGGTAGGCGAGGGCGTGCTGATTCAGTCGGTGCAGGGACTGCACAGCGGCGTCAACGCCATCAGCGGCGACTTCTCGGTCGGCGCGTCGGGAATGCTCATCGACGGCGGCGCCATCGCCGCACCGGTGCGCGAGTTCACCATCGCGTCCACCCTGCAGCGGATGCTGCTCGACATCGCCGAGGTGGGCAGCGACTTCGAGTGGCTCCCCAGCCGCGCCTGCTGCCCGAGCCTCGTCATCCGCGACGTCACCCTGAGCGGCTCGTGACCGCAGCGCAGGCGCCCGCAATCGAGCGCCATCCGCACCTCGCCGCTCCGCAGCGTGCCGGGTGGGTGCGTGTCGACATGCACAGCCACACGAAGTGGAGCGGCGACAGCACGACGACGCCCGACGAGATCGAGCAGGCGGTTGTCGAGTCGGGCATCGACGTGCTGTGCATCACCGACCACCAGGCGATCGGAGGAGCCGTCGACCTGGCCGGGCGACTGCCGTGCCGCGTGATCGTGGGCGAAGAACTGCGTACCCACGCGGGGGAGATCATCGGACTGTTTCTCCGCGAGCGCATACCTGCCGGCACGTGGCCGGCTGACGCGGCCTGGGCGATCCGCGAGCAGGGCGGCGTGGTGTACGTGCCGCACCCCTTCGACCCGATGCGCCGCAACATGGCCGAGGTGGCCCTCTACGAACTGGCGGCAGCGGGCCTGCTCGATGCGGTCGAGGTGCTGAACGCGAAGACGTCACTGCCGAGCCTCAACCGCCGTGCCGCCGACTTCGCCGCCGAGTTCGATCTTGCCGCTGGTGCCGGCAGCGACGCGCACGTGCCTGCCGCGCTCGGCGCAGCATTCGTCGAGATGCCCGACTTCGACGGCCCTGCCGACTTCCTCGCCAAGCTGCGCGAGGCGTCGGTGGTCGGGCATCACTGGGACGAGCCCCGGCCGTGGTCGCCGCGGATCGTACGATGATCCGCTGATGCCGATCCTCCACGCGATCGTGCTCGGGCTCGTGCAGGGACTCTCCGAGTTCCTCCCGATCTCGTCGAGCGGCCACCTGCTGCTCGTGCCGTGGTTGGCCGGCTGGGACGACTTCGCCGGTGCGGGCCTCGGCCCTTCGGTGAAGAAGTCGTTCGACGTGGCACTGCACCTCGGCACCCTGGTGGCACTCGTGGCCTACTTCCGCCGCGACCTCGTCGTGTACGCGCGCGAGGGCGCTGCACTCGTGGTGTCGCGACGTCGCCCCGCATCGCCCGAAGGCCGGCTGGCGTGGCTGCTCGTGCTGTCGGCGCTGCCGGGCGCTGCCGTGGGCGCGCTGTTCGAGGGATTCATCGACGAGCGCCTCGGCACGCCGGTGATCATCGCCGTGTCGCTCATCGTGTTCGGCGTGCTGCTGTGGTGGAGCGACCGGCGCGGCGGCGGGCGGCAGATCGCCGACTAACGGATGCGCGACGCCCTGGTGGTGGGCGCCGCGCAGGCACTGGCCCTGAATCCCGGCACGTCGCGCAGCGGCATCACGATGACTGCCGCCCGCCTGCTGGGCTTCGACCGCGACGCAGCAGCTCGGGCGAGCTTCCTGATGGCGGTGCCCATCACTGCGGGTGCCGTGGTGTTCAAGGTGGGCGGCCTCGTCGCCGACGGGGTGCCCGACGGGCTCGTTGCCCCGATGGCCGTGGGCATCGCCGCGTCGGCGGTGTCGGGCTGGGTCGCGGTGTGGGGCCTGCTGCGCCTCGTGCGCTCGCGCACGTTCGGCATCTTCGTCGGCTATCGCATCGTGCTCGGCCTCGGCGTGTTGGCAGTCGTGGCCTCGGGCCTACGCTGAACGGGTGACCTCCCGCTTCGCGCAGACAGTGCCGCTGGGCTTCCAGTGGCCCACCGTCGACCCGTTCCTGTTCTGCGTCCATCACCTCGACCGGTATCCGGCCGGCAACGGCCGATTCGGCCCGGCCGCCTCGCTCGAGGGCCGCGCCATCGGCAGCGACTTCGAGCCACGCGACGGCTGGCGGATGTACCACGGCAGCACCGTGCCGGGCTTTCCCGAGCACCCTCACCGTGGCTTCGAGACGATCACCTTCGCCCGGCAGGGCTTCATCGACCACTCCGATTCGATGGGCGCGGCGGCGCGATTCGGCCGCGGCGACGTGCAGTGGATGACCGCCGGCCGCGGCGTGGTGCACAGCGAGATGTTCCCGCTCATCGACACCGTCGCGGCCAACACCTGCGAACTGTTCCAGATCTGGCTCAACCTCCCGGCCGTCGACAAGATGGTCGAGCCGCACTTCACGATGCTGTGGGCCGACACGATCCCGGTGCGACGCTCGGCTGACGACGCCGGTCGCTCGACCACCGTCACGGTGATCGCCGGCCGGCTCGGCGACCTGGTGCCGCCGGCACCGCCGCCCGCCTCGTGGGCATCGCGCCCCGAGGCCGACCTCGCCATCTGGCACGTGGTGATGGAGCCGGGCGCCGTCACCGCCCTGCCCGCCGCGCAGGGCGCCGACACGGTGCGCGTGCTGTACGTGTTCGGCGGGTCGATCACCGGCGACGGCGCCGAGATCGCAGCGCCCACCGGCGCGGTGGCGGCCGACGCCGATGCGCTGTCGCTGACGGCGGGCGCGCAGGGCGCCGAGGTGCTGGTGCTGCAGGGCCGGCCGATCGGCGAGCCCGTCGCGCAGTACGGACCGTTCGTGATGAACACCCGCGCCGAGATCGAGCAGGCCTTTGCCGACTACCGCGCCACCGGCTTCGGCGGCTGGCCCTGGGACCGTCCCGACCCGGTGCACGGCGAGGCGCTCGACGCCGGTGGGCGTGGTGTGCGCTTTGCGCGGCACGCCGACGGTCGCCTCGACGTCCCGGCAGCGGTGGCACCGTGACCGCCGGCGGTGATCGGCAACCCATGCGCGATGCCACCACGGCCGTCGTCGCCGGCCGGCCGAGCGGCGCCGGTGATCCGCTGAATGCGCCCATCGTGCTGGCCAGCAACTTCCGGGCCAGCGAGCTGTACGGGCGCGTCGACGGCACCCCGACATGGCAGGCGTTCGAGGAGGCATACGGCGCGCTCGAGGGCGGTCGCGCCATCTCGTTCGCCACCGGCATGGCCGCTGCCTCGGCCGTGCTGTTCGCGGTGGACCCGCGAGTGGTGGTGATGCCGGTGTACTCGTACGCGGGCGTCCGCTCGCTGGTGCGCGAACTCGAGGCGAGGGGCCGGCTCGAGGTTCGATGGGTCGACATCACCGATACGGCTGCCGTCATCGACGCATCGGCTGGTGCCGATCTTGTCTGGCTCGAGTCGCCCACCAACCCGACGCTCGACGTGGCCGACATCCCGGCAGTGGCCGCTGCGGTGCGCGGGCATGCGACGGTGGTGGTCGACGGCACGTTTGCCACGCCGATCGTGCAGCGTCCGCTGGCCGACGGCGCGCACATCGTGATGCACAGCGCGACCAAGTTCATCGGGGGCCACAGCGACCTGATGATGGGCGTGGTGGCCGTAGCGAACGACGACGACGCCCGGCTGCAGCGACTCGTCGACGCGCGCTGGATGAACGGCGGCACGCCCGGCGCACTCGAGGCGTTCCTCGCCCTGCGCGGGCTGCGCACGCTGCCGCTGCGCATGGAGCGCGCCCAGGCGAATGCGGCCGTGCTGGTGGGCCGCCTGTCGGCGCACGCGGCCGTCGAGTCGGTTCGCTATCCGGGCTCGGGCGCCATGGTGTCGTTCGTGATGCGCGGCGGCGCAGCGGCGGCCGATGCGGCATGCGCAGCGGTACGGCTGGTCGTGCCGGCGACGAGCCTCGGCGGCGTCGAGACATCGATGGAGCGCCGCCAGAAGTACGCGGGCGACGCCCACGTGCCGCCTGGCCTGATCCGCATGAGCTGCGGCATCGAGGATGTCGACGACGTGTGGGCCGACCTCGAGCAGGCGCTCACCCTCGCCGGCCGAGCATGAGGTCGCCGCTGGCGACGGCCCCGCTAGCGCGCACCGCGCACGACGCCGGCACGGCCACGTCGACGAGTTCGTCGTCTGGGGTGCCGCTCACGATGCCATCGCAGAGCAGCACGCCGCTCGCCAGCACGGCGACCCGATCGCCGGCCACCACGGGCGGCGCGACGGCGGCGAGCGAGATCGTCAGCCAGCCATCGGGCGTGGCTGATGCGGCGAGGTCGAGTGTCGTGACGACGGCGCGGGCGGCGATGCTGCGAGCGGCGACGGTGCCTGCGGCGGGCAGCTCGGTGAGCGCCCCGTCGGGCACCATGGCGAGCGGCATGGGCTGCACCGATGCGTCGAGCGACTGGCCGCGTTCGATGCCCGTGTCGGCGACGACCACGTCGACGACCGCGCCCCATCGGTCGCGGGCCGTGGCGGCATCGCGGCCGGCACGGTGCACCGAGGTGGCGGCAGCAAACGCGCACAGCCCGATGGCGAGCCAGTAGAGCGACGGATGGCGGGCGAGTGTCCAGCGGACACGGGCGGCGATGTGCATGATCCCCTCCGGCGTGGTGCGAGGGGAAGCCGACGGCGAACCTATCGGCGGCGCGTCACGAGGCGGCGGCGGTGCTCGACGTGCTGGTGCTCGTGCTGCTGCTCGACGACTCGCCGCTCGAGGTGCTCGAGGTGCTCGAACTGCTTGAGGTGCTCGAACTGCTCGACGAGCTGCCGGGCTTGCGGGCGTCGGTCTTGTAGAAGCCGCCGCCCTTGAAGGTGACGCCGACCGGCTGGAAGACCTTCTTCACGGCCATGGTGGCACCGGTCTCGGGGTGCACGGCCTCGGTGAGCGCAGCGTCGCTGAAGGCCTGCTGCACCTCGATGGTCTCACCGGTCTCGACGAACTTGTAGACGTAGGTGGGCATCGCATGTCCTCGTGCGGATGAAGCGGTGAACGGTTAGCACTCAGTGACTGAGAGTGCCAAGACTACCCCCTTGCCCGTCCGGCGGCACGTGCGCAGCGGCCTCATAGGCTGGGCGGGTGAGGATTCGAACGGCGGTAATCCCGGCGGCGGGCATGGGCACCCGCTTCCTGCCGGCCACCAAGGCCGTGCCCAAGGAACTGCTGCCGATCATCGACACGCCCGCCATCCAGCTGGTGCTCGACGAGTGCACGGGTGCCGGCATCGAGCACGTCGTCATCATCACCAGCCCGTCGAAGCCGTCGATCGAGGCCTACTTCGCGCCGGCGCCCGAGGTGGTCGAGCGGCTCCGGTCGACCGGGCGCGACTCGATGGCCGATGCCCTCGATCGCATCGGGTCCAGCATGCGGGTCAGCTTTGTCATGCAGGACTTTCCTCACTGCCTCGGGCACGCAGTGTCGTGTGCCCGCGAGGCGGTGGGCGACGAGCCCTTCGCCGTGCTGCTGCCCGACGAATTGATGGCCGACAGCGGACTGCTGTCGCAGCTCATCGACGTGTGCGAGCAGACGGCGGCGAGTGCCGTGGGCCTGATGCAGGTGCCGCGCGCCGACGTAAGCCGCTACGGCGTCGTCGACCCGACCGGGCCGATCGGCGCCGACGGCGTCGTGGGAGTTCGCACGATGGTCGAGAAGCCGCCGGTCGCCGACGCGCCGAGCGAGCTCATCATCATCGGCCGCTATGCGCTCACCAACGACGTGTTCGACCACCTCGACCGGGTGGCCCCCGGCGCAGGCGGCGAGATCCAGCTCACCGACGCGCTGCGGATGCAGGCCGAGGCCGGCGCCTTCCACGGCGTGCTCGGCACGACGCGCCGGTTCGACACCGGCACGCCGCTCGGCTGGCTCACCGCCGTGGTCGACCGGGCACTCGACGACCCGGTCATCGGCGCCTCGTTCCGGGCCTGGCTCGACAGCTGCCGCTGAGCGGCGTCACGCCCGCCGGAAGCCGCCCGCCTCGTCGACGACCAGGCCGTGCTCGTCGACCTCGATCTCGACGGCACCGCCGGGACGGGTGATCGTCCAGTGCGCGTGGTCGTGGCGCGTGTAGCGGTACGTCTCGGCCTCGACGGCCAGCGTGTCGGTGTCGACGGTGACCACCGGCACCTCGGCAGTGTGCCCGTCGAGCAGCGGCAGTCGACGAACGGCCAGCGTGTGCGGGAACGGACTGCAGCGCAGGTCGATGTCGTAGCAGCCATCGAGCTCGGTGCGATGGGCGCCGTTCATCTCGCCCCAGCGGCCGTGGCCGTCGGTTGCCAGCCACAGGTCGGGTTCGTCGAGGTCGCGGAAGAGTATGAACTGGCGGACATGCCAGGTGGGGGAGAGGCGCAGCACGTACTCGACGCGCTCGCTGCCCACGCTGCCGGTGACGGTGTAGCCCTCGTTCTCGAACCGGATCGTGGTGGTCTCGAGGTGGGCGTCGTCCCATGTGCGCCACCGGACCACGTGGCCTGAGGGGTCGTGTGCGGCGGTCGGCGCGCTGTAGCGACTCACCGTGCACACGGTACCGTTGCGCGCCATGAGCCTGCTGCCGATCGACGAGGCGCGTGCGTACGTGCTCGGCCAGGTGGCACCGCTGCCCGCGACAGAGGTGGCAGCACGTTCGGCGATCGGCCTCGTGCTCGCCGAGCCGGTGTCGGCGGCCGAGGACGTGCCGCCATTCGAGAACAGCGCCGTCGACGGCTATGCGGTGCGCGCTGCCTCGCTGGCGGGCGCCTCGACGTCGTCGCCAGTCGATCTCGTCGTCGTCGGCGAGGTGGCGGCGGGAGCGCACACCGACGCTGTGCTGGGCGACGGCGAGGCAATCCGCATCATGACCGGCGCTCCCGTGCCGGCCGGTGCCGATGCGATCGTCATGGTGGAGGACACGCAGCGGCTCGGCATCGACGACGCCGGTATCGAACGGGTCCGCGTCACGGCGTCGGTGTCGCCGGGCGACGCGCTGCGCAATGCTGGCAGCGACGTGCGTCACGGCACGCATCTCTACGATCCGGGCACATGCGTGACGCCGGCGATGTCGGCCGTGCTGGCCAGCACGAATGTCGGCATCGTGCGGGCCATCCGTCGGCCGCGCGTCGCGGTGCTCAGCACAGGCGACGAACTGGTCGGCGACGGCGAGCCGCTCGCGCCGGGACAGATCCGCGAGAGCAACCGCACCATGCTGCTCGGGCTGGTCGCCGAGGCCGGATGCGAGGCCATCGACCTCGGCACTGTGCGCGACGACGAGGCGGTGCTCGAGGCCGTGCTGCGCGATGCCGCCCGGTCGTGCGACGCCATCGTGTCGAGCGGCGGGGTGAGCATGGGCGACTACGACGTCGTCAAGGCCGTGCTCACTCGGCTGGCGACGATGCGCTGGATGCAGATCGCTATCAAGCCGGCCAAGCCGTTCGCGTTCGGCCTCCTCGAGTCGGCGCAGGGGGCGGTGCCCGTGTTCGGCCTGCCTGGCAATCCGGTCAGCTCGTTCGTCAGCTTCGAGCTGCTCGCCCGGCCCGCACTTCGCCGGATGGCCGGTCATTCGAGCTCGGGCCGGGCCGAGGTCGATGCCCTGGTCGACCAGCCGCTCCACCGCCGGCCCGACGGCAAGGTGCACTTCATGCGCGCCGTGGCGAGCGTCGGTGCCGACGGCCGGGTGCACGTGGTGCCGGTGTCGGCGCAGGGCAGCCACCAACTGGCAGCGACCTCGCTGGCGAATGCCCTCGTCGCCGTGCCCGACGGCGACGGCATCCCGGTCGGCGGCACCGTGCGGGCCACGCTGCTCTCGCTAGCCTGACCCGCATGGATCTGATCGACCCCTTCGGTCGCACGATCCGCGACCTGCGCATCTCGGTCACCGATCGCTGCAACTTCCGCTGCACCTACTGCATGCCGGAGGAGGGCATGGAGTGGCTGCCGCGCGGCGAGATCCTGTCGTTCGAGGAGATCGAGCGCATTGCCCGCCTGTGCGTCGAGCGGTTCGAGGTCGACGGCATCCGCCTCACGGGCGGCGAGCCAACGATCCGGGCCCACCTGCCGGTGCTGGTCGGCAAGCTGGCAGCGCTCCGGCTGCCCGACGGCCGGAAGCCCGATCTCGCCCTCACCACCAACGGCGCCACCTTCCGTCACCATGCCGACGAACTGCGCGCCGCCGGGCTGGACCGGGTGAACATCAGCCTCGACACCCTGCAGCGCGACAAGTTCCTGCAGATGACCCGGCGCGACGAGCTCGTCCGGGTGCTCGACGGCATCGAGGCCGCGAAGGAGGCCGGCTTCGCGCCGGTGAAGGTGAACGCCGTCATCGAGCGCGGCGTCAACGACGACGAGATCGTCGACCTGGCCCGCTTCGGCCGCGAGAGCAGCGTCGAGGTGCGGTTCATCGAGTTCATGCCGCTCGACGCCAGTGGCCACTGGGTGGACGGCAAGGTGGTCGGCCAGGACGAGATCGTCGAGCGAATCGCCGCCGTGTTCCCGCTCGAGCAGGTGCCGGCGCGCGGCGCCGCCCCGGCCGACCGCTGGCGCTACCTCGACGGCGCCGGGCTGGTGGGCGTGGTGCCCACGGTCACCAAGCCGTTCTGCGGCGACTGCGACCGCGTGCGCATGACGGCCGACGGCCAGTTCCGCACCTGCCTGTTCGAGACACGCGAGTTCGACCTGCGTGCCCTGCTGCGCAACGGTGCCACCGACGATGAACTGGCTGCCGAGATCGAACGGGCGGTGGGCACCAAGTGGGCCGGCCACCAGATCGGCCAGGTGGCGTTCGTCAAGCCCCGCCGGACGATGAGCCAGATCGGCGGCTGACGGCGGCGGCGAGCGCGGCGATGTGTGCCGGCTCGATGCCGCAGCACCCCCCGACGATGGTGGCGCCGTCGTCGATCCACTGGTCGGCCATCGTGCAGTAGGTGGCCGGGTCGAGGTCGTCGCGGAATCGCGACAACCCGTCGTTGGCGGCGCTGACCTCGTCGTTGTGGTGGGCGACGAAGCGGTTGGCGTAGCCGCCGACGGCGGCGGCGGTGCCGGCCTTCGCTGCCGCGATGCGCACGGCGGCGGTGATCATCTCGGCGGGGCTGCAGTTGAAGAGCACGGCGGTGGCGCCGAGGTCGAGCGCGGCCGACGTGGCGTCGGCGACCGACTCGCCCGACATGAGGAGGCCCTCGTCGCCGCGGTGCAGCGTGTAGCTGATCCAGAGCCGCTTGGTGTCGCCGGCACGGTCGAGTCCCCTGCGCACCTCGTAGGCCTCGGTGATCGAGCCGAGCGTCTCGGCCAGCCAGAGATCGACATGGTGGCGTAGGCCGTCGATGAGCGGGTCGATGATGTCGGGAGCGCCGGCGGCGTCGAACAGGTCGGGCTCGTACGAGCCGAACAGCGGGGGCAGCGACCCGGCGACGCGCACCCCGTGGCCGGCGGTCGAAGCCGCCTCGCGGGCCAGCCGTCCGGCGACATCGGCCAGCTGGCGGCCCTCGGCGGCGAACCGCTCGGCACCGATGTGGAATGGCACGACGGCGTAGCTGTTGGAGGTGATCACGCCGGCGCCGGCGTCGATGAAGTTGCGGTGCGCCTCGACCACTCGGTCGGGGCCCTCGGTGAGGGCGAGCGCCGACCACTCGGGCTGGCGGAACGGCGCGCCGATGCGCAGCAACTCGCGGCCCATGCCGCCGTCGAGGATGGTGACAGCCGTCATGGGGGCGAGGGTAGTCGGGGTACGCTCCTAGGCCTCATGAGCGATCTCACGTTCACCCACCTCGACCCGCTCGGTCGGGCTCGGATGGTCGACG
>JBJSXI010000101.1:0-10064 GCA_046086305.1 Ilumatobacteraceae bacterium | reverse complement strand
CGGATCACCCGCGCTGCACCTTCTTCCATCGCCTCGCCGCGACGCAGCACCATGAGCGCATCGACCTCGACCCCGAGGCGCTCACCCCAGTTCATCGCTGCGGTCACGAGGCGTTCGGGATGTTCGAATGCGTCGGCGGTGGGCAGCACCACGACCCGGTCGGCACCAACCTCATTGATGAGTCGGCGGTCGAGTTCGTCGTTGGCGGTGAACGGTCCCCCACCCTGCAGCGCGACGATGCCGGTCATGGGCGCAGCGTAACCCGTCACTCGAGCAGGGCTGATGAGAGGTGATCGATCGACTCGCGACGCACACCGAGATGATCGACCAGCCCACGCACCGACCCGTGCCGCTCGTTGATCACCCCGAGTACGCGGTGCATCGCCTCTGGAACCGCGGCGATGTATGCGGGTGGTGCGGCCTCGAGTCGCTCGTAGAGATCGGGCGACTCGCGCCGAGCCCATTCACGCAGTCGTGTCACGGCATCTGCGGTGAGCGCATAGTCATCGACGATCACGTCGTCGGGCACGCCGAGTGCGCCGAGGACGAGCATCGAGAGCAACCCCGTTCGGTCCTTGCCGGCCGCGCAGTGGAACACAGCCGGCAGGACACCCGGCTCGCACAGGTGCTCGAACGCCCGGGCGAAGCGATCGGGTGCCTGACGCAACATGTCGAGGTACGCCCATTCGAGGAACTCCGCCGGATCGCGATCGGTCACCTCGGCCTCGGGAAGCGCCGCCCAGGTGACGTCGATCACCGGCACGTGCAGGTAGCGGATCGGCCGGTACTCGACCGGGAACCTGCCGCGCAGCTCGAGTTCTTCCTCCGTGCGCAGATCGACCACGGTGCGTAGACCGAGGCCGTCGACGATCTCGAGGTCGGCGCTGGTCAACCGGTACAGACCGTCGGCGCGAAAGAGCGTGCGCCACCGTGTCGTCCGCCCGTCGGCGGTCGGATACCCACCGAGGTCGCGGAAGTTGTGGACGGCGTCGAGCGCGATGAGTCGCGCCGGATGCACGAAGGCATTCACCGAGAGCCGGCGACGGCGTCGATCGCGTCGCGCAGCGTGGTGACGATGCGATCGATCTCTGCGTCGCTGACGACGAACGGAGGTGCGACCATCACCGCTTCGGGCACAGGTCCCGACCCGGCGGGGTAGACCCACAGATCACGCTCGAGTGATGCGGCGATCACTGCGTCGCGACTGCATGCCAACTCGATGCCGTAGAACAGTCCCCTGCCACGGATATCGACCACCGCCGGGTGCTCGCCGAGTACGGCAGTGAGCCGATCGGCGAGAACACGGCCCATCACTGCCGACCGTTCGACGAGTCCCTCACGGCGCATGATGCCGAGCACCACCGACCCGGCCGCACACGCCATGTCGTTCCCGGTGAAGGTGAAGAACATGAACCCACCGCCGCGCAGTGCCCCGGCCACTTCGTCGCGGGCTGCAACCGCGCCGAGCGGCACATACCCACCACCGAGCCCCTTGCCGCCGACGATCACATCTGGCTCGAACGGGAAGTGTTGGTGACCCCACACCAGACCCGTGCGCCCATATCCGGTCATCACTTCATCGGCGATGAGCAGGATGTCGTGCTCGCGACACAGATCGGTGACCGTGCGCCAGTACTCGTCGCTCGCAGTCAGACATGCACCGGCTGCACCCGTGATCGGCTCGGCGATGAAGCCGGCGATCGTGGAGGGATCTTCCCGCTCGATCACCGCACGGACATCATCGGGATCGTCCCATGCGACCTTCGGGAACGGTAGCAACAGCGGCTCGTAGCCACGCTGACGGGTGGTGTGGCTGGCGACGGCGATCGTTCCGGTGGTCATCCCGTGATAGCTCGGATGGCGTCCGATCACCTTCCAGCGCGAGGTGCGCCCCTTGGCCACCTGGTAGGCGCGAGCCAGCCGCAGTGCCGAGTCGGTGCTCTCACTGCCGCCGCTCGTGAAGAACACGTGGTTGAAGCCGGCGGGCAGCCAGTGTTCGACGAGCTCGTCGATGAGCGCGAGTCGCGGTGTGGTGGGCCACAGCGGGACGACGTAACCGAGTGGCATCGTCGCAGCCACGGCATCGGCCACCTCGCGTCGACCCCAGCCGATGTTGCCGACGATCGCACCACCAGCACCATCGAGGATCCGGCGTCCGTCGGACGCGATCAACTCGCACCCCTCTGCCGCGACGATCGTCGGTGACGGTGGCGCGCCGGGTGAGGGCGGCACGAACGAGTAGCGCTCGAGATCATTCACATGGGAAACCATCGCCCGCAGTATCGCAGCCACGGGGCGGCGTAGAGTCGTCGCGTGAATTACGAGGTGATCGACTCCCCCGACGACCCCCGGGTCGCCGACTACGTCGGTCTCAAGGGCCGGGGCGAACAGAAGGACTTCGTCATCGTCGAGAGTCCCCCCGTGGTCGCCCGGCTCGTCGGCTCGCGTTTCAAACCGCGGTCATTCCTCCTCACCCCCAGCCAGATCAGCCGGATGGAACCGACGGTGGAGCACTTCCGCGTCCCCGTCTACGTCGCCGAACGCAGTGTGATGGAGCAGATCACCGGCTACGACGTCCACCGGGGCGTGCTTGCGTCCGCCCGACGCGCCCCGCAGCGCACCCTGTCGGATCTCCTCGTGCCGGCGCGCCGTGTCGTCGTGCTCGAAGGATCGAACGACCACGAGAACATCGGTGCGGTTGCCCGTTCGGCGCGGGCGCTCGGTGTCGACGCGTTGCTCCTCGATCCGACGTGTGCCGATCCCTTCGCCCGCCGGTCGATCAGGGTGAGTATGGGTGAGCTCCTGCACCTGCCGGTCTTCCGCAGCACGACCTGGCCCGATCCACTCGACTGGTTGACCCGCTACGGCTTCGAGACATGGGCACTCACACCCGCGCCGGATGCGAACAGTCTCTACGAGATGGGCATGCCCGAGCGTGTGGCCCTGGTTGCCGGCGCCGAGGGATCGGGGCTCACGCCGGCGACGCTGTCGCGCGTGCAGTACGACGTGCGGATCCCGATGCACCGAGGTGTCGATTCACTGAATCTCGGACATGCACTGGCGATCGCAATGGCCGCGGTCGCGCCACCCGTGACAGAGTGAGAACGACGAGAGGAGCCGATCATGTCCGACCTGGTCGACGAACCGGGAGTGTGCCCGAAGTGCGGTCACCAGACCGTCGTGCCCGACGACGAACGAGACGGTGAGATCGAGTGCGAGAACTGCGGCGAACTCTTCACGCCCGATGAGTGGGACGACGACGAGGGTCCGCACACCTGACGTCCGACGTGTTCTGGTGGAGACGATGGGACTCGAACCCACGACCCCCTGCTTGCAAAGCAGGTGCTCTAGCCGACTGAGCTACGTCCCCGGCTGACGAGCGACACGATATCGGCGGCAGCGGCCGGGGCGGATCGACCGAGGTCGGATTCCAGACGACGACCCCGTGCGGGGATCGTCAGTCGTCCTTCAGAGCGACGGCATTCGGCCGCACGTTCATCTTCGGCTCGTACTCGCCGATGTCGACGGTCCGCGCCGCACGACGGAAGGCGGCGCGCAGGGCATCACGGCAGACACCGCACGGCCCGTAGAAGCGTTCCTCGAGGAGTCCCCCACAGCGCGGACACCGGTCGGGTTCTGGTGCGGCCGGAGCGAACAGATCGGGGGTCACGTCCATCCCCAGATGATCGCCGATGGCGACACGACGCGCACGCAGTTGGCGAACCACCTCCGCTCCGGCCCGACTCACCGCTACGGCCGGTTGGTCCGGAGTGCCGGCCACCCCTCCCTTCGCCCGGGGCGGGGGTAGCCTGCGCGACATGGCAGGGGAGCTGATCTACGCGTTCCGCATCATGCGGCTCCCCCTCCTCGATGCGGGCGGCGCACCGATCGGACGGCTCGACGACATCGTCCTCGTCCCCGGCACCGCGCCCCGGGTGGTGGGGTTCGTCGCCACGAGCCAGCGGCGACGGATCTTCGTCAACGCCGGCCGCCTCGCCGGACTCGACACCCAGGGTGCCCGACTGCGCAGCTGGGATCTCGACCTCAACCCGTTCAAACCGCGGCCTGGCGAGATCCTCATCGGCCGCGACATCATCGACCGGCGCATCTCGGAGGGCCCACGGTCGCGTTCGACCGACGAGTGGGTGAGCGACATCGCCCTGCGTACGGTCAGCGACGGGCGCCAGACGTGGTGGGAGCCGGCCAAGGTGCGGCTCGCCCGGCACACCTCACTCGGTGGTGTCGTCCGGCGCCGTCCGAGCTTCCGTCTGGTCGACGTCGCCGAGGTGCCGACCCTGTTCCGTGGTGATGCCGGGACCGAGATGGCCGCCGAGGCTGCCCGGCTGCGCGACATGCACCCCTCCGACGTTGCCAGCATCGTTCGCGCGCTCCCCCACGCACGTCGTACCCAGCTCGCTGCAGCCATGGACGACGAGCGACTTGCCGACTTGCTCGAAGAGTTGCCCGAAGCCGAGCAGTTGCGGATCATCGAGGCTCTCGACATCGAACGACTCGTCGGCGTGCTCGAGGAGATGGAGTTCGACGATCTCGCCGACCTCCTCGCCGAGATGCCCGGTGAGCAACGCACCAAGGTCCTCGACGCGATGGACGATGAGGACGCCGATGTCGTGCGTCGCCTCCTCAGCTACGACGAGGGCACCGCAGGGTCGCTGCTGACACCCGAGATCATCGTCCTCGGGCCGGGCTCGACGGTCGCCGAGGCACTCGCCGAGATCCGCGATCCGGAGTGGTTGTCGTCGATCGCAGCGCAGGTGTTCGTCGTCCAGCCACCGTTCAAGACACCGACCGGCACCTATCTCGGCGTCGTCCACTTCCAGCGACTCCTGCGCGAACCGCCAGCAATGGAGATCGGCCGACTCGTCGTCGCCGAACCGACGATCCCGCCCGAGACCACCGAGCGCGAGGTGGCCGAGCGACTCGCGACCTACAACCTGCTGTCGATCGGTGTGTGTGACGAGGCCGGGCGTCTCCTTGGTGCGATCACCGTCGACGACGTCCTCGACCGCACCCTGCCGACGGGCTGGCGTCAACGCAGGCGGGTGAGTGCAGAGGCGGTGTCACGATGAGCCGTGACACCGAGACCCGCCGCGTCGCACGGGTGAGTCTGAGTGTGCCGCGTGAGCGCCGTCGCCTCGGGGTGCATTACGACCCCGACGCATTCGGCCAGTTCAGTGAGAGCATCGCCCGGTACTTCGGCACGGCGAGGTTCCTCGTCTACCAGACGGTGTTCTGCATCCTGTGGGTCCTCTGGAACAGCTTCGGTCCGCATGATCTGCGATTCGACGAGTGGCAGTTCGTCGGTCTCACCCTGCTGCTGTCGCTCCAAGCTGCGTACGCCGCACCGCTCATCCTGCTCGCCCAGAACCGCCAGGAGCAGCGCGATCGCAACCAGGCCGAGAACGACCGCCGCCTCGCCGAACGCAATCAGGCCGACACCGAGTTCCTCGCCCGCGAGATCGCCAGCGTGCGTCTCGCACTTGCCGACGCGCCGCAGTCGGTCGACCTCGATGCACGCCTCGACGACCTCGGTCGCACCCTCGGTGAGGCGCTCTCGGCACTGCAGTCACGACTCGACGAACTGACCGAACGTCTCGACGGCACCCGCTGAGCGCCCATCACCACGCAGTGGTCCTCGTCACTCCCGTGAATTCCTGGACGTGAACGCCGAGTGCCATGGCCCTGCTGAGCAGGTCGAGGTCGGCGAGCGAGGCATCTCCCGCAGACCAGACACCCGCCGGCGTGTTCGGTGCTCCGAGCACCGCAAGCGCGGTTGCCGCGCCGACCGCCGCACACAGATCGCCCACAGCACCAGTGGACCCCGCGATGAGCGTCTCCCTCGCGCCGTCGGTCGCTGCGCCACGCGCTTCGACACGCACCGCACCGAGGTCACCCGTTGCGTGCGGTGGCGTCAGCATCGGGAGCCGTGCCGTCAGTCGATCGCGCCGAGTGGCCGACACACGAGCAGAGATCCGCGTGACCTCGGTGAATACCCGATGCAACAGCAGCGGATCGGCGACCGCAGCGCGGTAGCAGTCATGGGCTGCGATCGGCTCGGGGAACCACACCAACTCGCGGCCACTCCCACCTGCGGGCTCGATCCATGTCCCGTCGTGCCACCCGATCGCAGGGGCGCCGAGTGCATCATGATGCTGGCGCGCGCAGGCCGGTCCCGCCGTGCCGTGCGCAGCGATGTGCAACTCGTCGACCGTTGCCAGACGATCGGCGAGCATGCGGGCGAGCAGACCCGACAACCCCGGTGCCATGCCAGCGCCGACCACGACCGTGACGGCACGCTCGAGCGCGGTCTCGTGCAGCGCGACCATGGCGCGCACATCATCGAGGTCGTCGCCGCACGACACGACCGGGATGCCCTCGCGCACGCACGCCGAGGTTGTTGCCGCGTGAGGGGCCGGCCCGCACAGCACGACGAGGTCGCAGACGAAGATGTCGTCGAGGGCATCGAGGACGACGGCGCCTCCCGGTACCCGCCCACCGACGAGCGGATCGTGCACGGCGACACGCACGTCGGCGCGTAACAGATGACGCACCACACGGGTGCCGACCACACCGCATCCGACGACCCCGACGATCGGCGAATTCGTCAGGTTCACGAGCTGCCGGTCGCCTCGGCCGGCGAGATCTCGCGCCATCCACCCTCCTGGGGTGGCACCCCACCCTTCCCGCGCAGACGCAGCACCCCGGCAACGGTGGCAGCGAGCGAGAGCGCGTACAGCGCCCGACGGAGCAATCTCACGACGGACGATCGTATCGGCGGCCGCGACAAGCACTCGGACCGCTCGACACCGGTGGGGCTAACAAGAATCGAACTTGTGACCTCATCCTTATCAGGGATGCGCTCTAACCGACTGAGCTATAGCCCCGGTGGCGCCCGAAGGCTATCGGCCGGCGGGGAGAACCCTCAACGTGAGACGTCGTCACGGCGCGTTGCCGCACGAACGCTGGCCACGACACGCCGGACGGCCGCCGCTGCGGCATCGTGTGCGCTCCCCGGCCGACGGTTCGACACCGGCCCGCCAGCGCGAACCTCCCGCGGGTCGGCCACCTCGACCTCTTCCTCGAGCACGCTCACCCGCACCCCACCGACGAGATCACTCACCAAGTTGAACAGTGTCGCCACCAGCACCGCTGCCCCGGTGAGACCGACGGCCGCGAACAACCCAGCGATCCACGCATTGTGGTAGATCTCGCCACCTTTCAACTCGAACGACTCCCACCCGAAACTCTCGAAGAACCGCTCGACGTTGTCGAGCGTGCCCGAGTTCTCGGCCACCTGCCACAACAGCACGCCGGACGTGAGCGCGACGACGTAGAGAAATGCACTGAAGACGACGGCGACCTTGAAGACACTCCACGTGTCGACATGGCGCACGACCCGTGTCACTCGGCGGACACGCGGTCGTCGATGGATCCGCACGACCTCGGTGCTCGGCCTCCGCTCTCCCGCCGCTGGCACGATCTCCGGCAGGTCACCCACCGTCGGCAGCCGCCCGGTGTCGCTCGGCAACTGCCGCATCCGGTCGAAGAGCGACGCGTCGGACTCGGCGGCGTCCCTCCGGGTCGCAGTCGTCCGCCCGGAGCCGACGGTCGGATCGATCGTCATCGCCGTGAGTGTACGAGACCCATTGCCGTTCAGGGGGCGCGCGACGCCCGCGCCGCTGCCGTCGCCTCGCCGATCGACACCACGACCGTCACCACGACGACGGCCCCGTCGATCGGGTCGACTGCCTCCACTGTCCAGCCGACGAGCTGGGCGCCGTTCACCTGCGCCGTGGCTGCGGCGATCTCACGACCATGCACCACACCGGCGAGTGCCGCAGCGTCGGCCACCGACGCAGCGCGGGCCTCGTCGAGTCGACGAGCGCCGAACTGCAGCGTGCCGACACCCAGCGCGACGACCATGCCGACGACGATGACGAGTATCGGGATCGCCTGACCCCGATCGGCCGACCCTCGCGGCACACGGCCGCCCATCGGCTCAGTCCTCGTCGCTGGCCAGGATCGGGGTGACCGATGCAACGGTCTGTCCTTCACCGAGGGCCATCACCTTGACCCCCGTCGCACTGCGCCCCTGCGAGCTGATCGCGCGTACAGGCATGCGAATGGTGACCCCCGCACTCGACACGGCGACGATCTCATCCTCGAGACCGACCATGAATGCCGAGACGACGAACCCCTTCTTGTCGTTGGGCTTGATGCCGATGACACCCTGACCACCACGGCCTTGGACCTTGAAGTGGTGCAGTTGGGTGCGCTTGCCATATCCGCCGTCGAGGACCATCAGGATCGACGTGTCGTCCTTGGCGAGATCGACACTCACCACGGCGTCGCCGACACGCAACTTCATCCCGCGTACACCCGACGCAGCTCGGCCCATCGAGCGAACCTCGGCCTCGTTGAAGCGGATCGTCATGCCCTTGCGTGTGACCATGAAGATGTCGTCGGTCCCCGACGTTTCGATGACCCGCACGAGCTCGTCGCCATCACGCAGGTTGAGCGCGATCAGCCCGTCGCGGCGACCGTTGTCGTACTCGTCGAACGACGTCTTCTTCACCACGCCGTTGCGTGTCGCGAAGAACAGGTACCGCTCGGCAGCGAACTCACGAGTGTCGATGATCGCCTGGATCCGCTCGTCGGGTTGCAGCGGCAGCAGGTTCACGATCGGGATGCCCTTGGCGGTGCGCTCGCGCTCGGGCACCTCGAGGGCCCGCAGTCGGTACACCCGACCGCGGTTGCTGAAGAACAACAGGTAGGCGTGCGAGCTGGTGAAGATCACGTGCCTGACGATGTCGTCGGACTTCAGTCGAGCCCCCGCCACACCGCGTCCACCTCGACCCTGCACCTTGAACGACGAGGCGGGAACGGCCTTGACGTACTGGGCCTCGGTCATCACGATGACGAGTTCCTTGTCCTCGGTGAGATCCTCGATCCGCATCTCGCCGATGTCGTGGCCGATACTGCACACCCGCGGGGTGGCGAACTCGACCTTGATCGCAGTCATCTCGTCGATGATCACCTGACGGAGTTTCTGAGGGTCGTCGAGGATGCTCTGCAGTTCGATGATCCGGGCACGGACATCGGTGAGTTCGGTCTCCAGATCGATCCTGCTGAGACGGGTGAGTTGAGCGAGACGCATCTCGAGAATGTCGGTCGCCTGGATCTCGGTGAACTCGAACGGCACCGCCATCAGCCCGGCCTTCGCCGCCGACGCGTCGTCGGAGGCGCGGATGAGGGCGATGATCTCGTCGATGACGTTGAGCGCCTTGATCCGCCCCTCGAGGATGTGCTCACGGCGGCGCGCCTTGTCGAGGCGGAACTGTGTGCGCCGGGTGATGACGTCGATCTGGTGCTCGATGTAGCCGGACAGCGCGTCGCGGAGGTTGAGGGTGCGCGGCACACCGTGCACGAGCGCGACCATGTTGACGGGGAAGCTCGATTGCAGTTGGGTGAGCTTGAACAGGTTGTTCAGCACGACGTTCGCATTCGCGTCGCGCTTCAGTGTGACGACGAGGTTGGTCTTGCCGCCCGCCGACCCGTCGTTCACGTCGGCGATGCCGTCGAGTGAGCCGTCATCGACGAGTTCTTGGATCCGGCCGGCGATCGCACTGCAACTCGCCTGATACGGCAGTTCGGTGACGACGATCTGCATCTGGCCGCGACGACCTTCTTCGATGGTCGCCGTCGCCCGCACCTTCACACTGCCGCGACCGGTGCGATACGCATCGATGATGCCCGAGCGACCGAGGATGCTGCCGCCCGTCGGGAAGTCGGGTCCCTTGACGAACTGCATGAGATCGTCGGAGGTGGCCTCGGGATTGCGGATCAGATGCACCGTTGCGTCGATGACCTCGCCGAGATTGTGCGGCGGGATGCTCGTGGCCATCCCCACCGCGATGCCCTGGCTGCCGTTGACCAACAGGTTGGGGAACCGCGCCGGCAGGACCGACGGCTCCTCGGTGGTGTTGTCGTAGTTGGCCTGCATGTCGACGGTTTCCTCGTCGATGTCGGCCAGCATCTGCATCGCC
>JBJSXI010000100.1:0-10930 GCA_046086305.1 Ilumatobacteraceae bacterium | reverse complement strand
GGCAGCCAAGTTCCATGTCGCACTCGTCGCCGATGAGTACGGCGCACTCACCGGACTGGTGACCCTCGAGGACTGTCTCGAGGAATTGGTGGGCGAGATCGTCGATGAGCACGACGAGGAGGACATCGAGGTGCAGCGCCTCGGTGACGGCGACTACCTCGTCGATGGCGGAATGTCGATCAGCGATCTGAACGAACTGCTCGGTACGACGATCCCTGACGACGACTGGGACACGGTCGCCGGGTTCCTCTTCGGCACGCTCGAGCATGTGCCCGAGGAGGGTGAGTCGGTGGTCCGCGACGGCTGGCGGTTCGCGGCGGCCGAGGTCGAGGGTCGACGGATCCGCCGGGTCAAGGTGACACTCGAACCCGACAGCGCGCCGGTCGACGACGAAGGGCCCGACGGATCCGCCGAGTGAGGGCCGACCCGCAGGGCGCGTCAGTCGGTTGAGCGAGGCCGCGGGAGGAGGTGTCGCTGCACCTTGCCCAGTGCGGTGCGCGGAATGTGATCGGTAGCCACGATCTGCTTGGGCGCACAGAACGCCGGGAGTTCGGCACCCACGAGGGCGCGGATGTCGGCGAGCCGAGGGGTATCGCCCTTCGGCACGATCCATGCGACGACCTGCTGACCCCACTCGTCGTCGTCGATTCCCGCGACGGCGACATCGGCGACGTCGGAGTGTCGGGCGATGAGCCGTTCAACGGGTTCCGGCCACACCTTCTCGCCACCCGTCACGATCACCTCGCCGCGGCGGCCATCCACATGGAGTCGCCCGTCGTCGAGGAGTCGACCGAGGTCACCGGTGTGCAACCAACCGTCGGCGTCGACGGCGGTCGATCCGTCGCGATAGCCGCGCATCACCATCGGCGCGCGCACGAGGATCTCGTCGTCGACGATACGCAACTCGACCCCGTCGAGGGGACGGCCGTCATAGACCACGCCGCTGCCGGTCTCGGTGAGGCCGTACGTGCTGTGGACATGCGCGGGACGGTCGCTCGGTGGGCGGGCGCCACCCACCACGATCACCCGGAACAGACTCGCATCGATGCGCGCGAGAGCGGTCGGGACGAGTGACACGGCCGTGGCGCCCTGTCGTGCGGCGTCTTCGACCGACGCGGCGACGAAGCCGTCGTGGACCACGAGGCGGGTGTCGGTGACGAGCGCACGTGTGACCACGGCGAGGCCGCCGATGTGCGCCAGGGGCAGACAGGCGAGCCAGGTATCGCCGTCGTCGATGTCGAGCCGTGAGGAGGTCGCCATCGCCGAGGCGCGCACGGCGTCATGGGTGAGTACGACGGCCTTGGGCGCGCCCGTGGATCCGCTCGTCGCGACCACCAGCGCGTCACCATCGTCGACCGGGCGGCCGTCGAGCGCGTGACGTCCGTGTTCGTCGACGACCGCCGTCGGCGCAGCGGCGGCGATGGCTGCGGCGCGCGCCGGTGGCGGCAACCGGCGGTCGACGGGAAAGATGGCATCTCCATCGTCCCAGGCACGACGCAATGCCTCGACGAACCGATCACCTCCAGGAAGGTCGAGGGCGACGAGATGCGGCACGCGTCGAGGCTATTGGGCGAGAATGCCCCGATGAACAGATGGATCGTCGGTGCCCGGCCGCGCACATTGCCCGCCGCCGTTGTCCCCGTGCTCCTCGGCGGCGCCGCAGCCGTCGGCGAGCCCGACGCCGTCTGGTGGCGCATCGTGCCTGCGTTCGTCGTCAGCATGGCGCTGCAGGTCGGGGTGAATTACGCGAACGACTACAGCGACGGTGTGCGCGGCACCGACGACGTCCGAGTTGGACCGACACGGCTCGTGGTGGCCGGACTCGCGTCGGCCAGTGCCGTTCGCCGTGCGGCCATGGCTGCCTTCGGCGTCGCTGCCGTCACGGGCCTCGTCCTGGCCGCCGCGACCTCGTGGTGGCTCCTCGCCGTCGGGGCGGCGGCGATCGCCGCCGGATGGTTCTACACGGGAGGTCCATCGCCATACGGGTACATGGGGCTCGGTGAGATCTTCGTGTTCGTCTTCTTCGGCGTCGTTGCGACCGCCGGAACGACCTTCGTCGTGGTCGAGCGGGTCAGCGGCGCCGCGTGGCTCGCCGGATGCCTCGCCGGATGCCTCGCGTGTGCACTGCTCGTGGTGAACAACCTGCGCGACATCCCCACCGACACGGCAGTCGGGAAGCGCACGCTTGCCGTGCGCATCGGTGATCGACGGACGCGGTGGCTCTATGTCGGCCTCCACGTGTCGGCCGGGCTCCTGCTCGTCGCCTTCGCCCTGATCGGTCGGGCACCCGTGATGATCGGGCTCGTCGGGTTCGTCAGCGCGGTGCCGGCAGTGCGCGCTGTGCGCCGAGGCGCAGCCGGCAGTGCACTCGTCGCCGTGCTCGGTGCGACCGGGCGCACTCAGCTGGCCGTCGGTCTGCTGACGGCCGTCGGCATTGCCGTGTCAGGGTGAGCCGACGAAGTCGGTGAGCAGTCCGATCATCACATCGGGCCGTTCAAGGTGCGCGGCGTGCGCGGCTCCCTCGATGAGGACGCACCGGCCGTGGGGCACCTCACGCGCCAACTGGGCGGCGATCGGGGCGAACTTGGTGTCCTCGGCGCCGGCCACTGCGAGGATCGGCATGGTGAGCTCGCGAAGGCGTGGCCACAGTGAGGTCTGTGTGCCGGTGCCGGCCATCTGGAGACTGCTCGCGAGGCCTTCGACCGTGTTGCGTCTGCGGTCGTCGAGATCAGCGGCGTCGGGCGTGAGCCGACCGAACAGCGGTTGAGCCAGCCAGTCGGTGAGGAAGTCGTCGACGCCCATCGTGGCGATCCGGGCAGCAACTGCAGCGTCGTGGTCGCGGCGAGCAGCACGTTCGTCGTCATCGTCGAGACCCGGATGTGCGCCGATCACCATGAGACGGGTGACGAGGTGCGGATACATGAGTGCGAGATGGAGACACACGCGGCCGCCGAGGCTATAGCCGACGTAGGCGGCCTCACCTCCGACGGCGGCGACCATGTCGGCGGTGCGGCGCAGATCGGCGCGCACATGGCTCGATCCACCGTGGCCCGGGAGGTCGACGAGCACCACGGTGTGGCCATTCCGGGCGAAGTGCTCGGCGATCGGGCGCCACGACCGACCGGTCTGGGTGAAGCCGTGGAGGAACACGATCGGCGGACCGCTACCCGCCCGCTCGGCGGCGAGCGGCCCCGTCTCCACCGCCCAGTGGATCGGGACGGGTGGCGGTGGGCTGTGGGTCATCGGTCGGAGCCTTGCGCGAGCAGGCGACGCACGACCGAGACGAAGGTGTCGGGATCCTGGGCGCCGGGGACCGCCCACCGTCCGTCGAACACGTACGTGGGTACGGCCGTGATGTCGGCATCCGAGGCCATCACGAGTTGCTCGGCGATCTGGGCAGCGCCATCGGTGCCGTCGAGGAATGCACCGACGCGATCAGCCGGGAGCCCAACCTCGGCGGCGCATGCGGCGAGCGCGTCGTGATCCCCGAGATCGACCCCTTCGCAGAAGTACGCGGCGAGGAGCCGCTCCTTGAGCGCGAGCTGATGTCCGGTCGCCGCAGCCAGCCACAGCAACCGGTGCGCCGCAAGTGTGTTGGCGCGCACGGCGAGGTCCATCCGGAACGTGAGGCCCTCGCCCGCAGCGACGGCCGTGACGTGGTCGAGGATCTGCGTGGCACGTTCGGCCCCGCCGAACTTCGCCGCGTACGCTTCGGCGACAGGGCGGCCTGCCCCGAGCGGTGCCGTCGGATCCAATTGGAACGGTCGGTAGTGGATCTGCAGATCGACCTCGTCGCCGAGTAGATCGGCTGCCCGTTCGAAGCGGCGCTTGCCGATGTAGCACCACGGGCACACCACGTCCGACCAGATGTCCACCCGCATGGTCGGTCGCACGGGCCGAGGATACGCCCGTATCGTGACGGGATGCGGCCGACCGACGTGCAGGCCACCTTCTGCGCCACTGTGGTCGACCAGTTCGTCCGACTGGGTCTGCGTCACGCCGTGGTCGCACCGGGATCGCGCAGCACGCCGATGGCCCTCGCCCTCGCCGAGCGTCCCGATCTCGAGGTGCACATCGCCCACGACGAGCGCACCGCGGCGTTCATCGCCCTCGGCATCGGTGCGTCGACCGGTATGCCGGCGACACTGCTGTGCACGAGTGGCACCGCGGCGACCCACTTCCATGCCGCCGTCGTCGAGGCGGATCTCGCCGGTGTGCCGATGCTCGTGCTCACCGCAGATCGACCACCCGAGCTACACGGGATCGGTGCGCCACAGACCATCGACCAGCAGGAACTCTTCGGCGGTGCGGTGCGCATGTTCAGCGATGCAGGCGTCGCCGACGCCGCCGCATCCGACACCTGGCGGGCGGTCGCAACCGGATGGTGGTTGGCGTCGACGGGTGTCGCCGCGGGTCCCGTTCACGTGAACCTGCCGTTCCGCGAACCACTCGTCGGCGTCGTCGGTGAACTACCACCCGTCGAAGACGTGATCGACGAGTCCGACGAGGGGTGGTTCCTCGCGCCCCTGTCGGCCGAGGAGTTCCTCACGCTGCTCGACGGGCGCCGCGGGGTCATCGTCGCCGGGCGGGGCATTGATCGGGTCGACGCGGTCGATGCGCTCGCAACATCGCTCGGATGGCCCGTCCTCGCCGATCCTCGCTCGGGGTGTCGTGAACTCGATGCTGCGGTGTGTGCGTTCGACCCACTCTTGCGTGTCGAGAAGTTCGCAGTGGCGCACATGCCGGAGGTCGTCGTACACCTTGGTGATCCGCCGGCGTCGAAGGTCCTCGGTCAGTGGCTCGCAGGCTCGGGCGCAGTGCACGTCCAGGTGCATCCCCAGCATCGAGTACTCGATCCCCTTGGCATCATCGATCACCGGGTGTTCGGTGAGGTCGGTGTGTGGTGTGACGCCCTCCGCAGTGAGACGTCCTGGCCGCCCCGGCCTGCGCCGGCCGGGTGGTCCGCGGAATGGCAGCACGCCGAACGGGCGGCCCAGGGCGCGCTCGGTGCGATCCTCGACGATGACGATGCGTTCCTCACCGAGCCGGCCGTGGCGCGTGTGCTGTCGAGCGGCAATGCCGAGCTCGTCGTGTCGTCGTCGATGCCGGTGCGCGATGTCGAGTGGTTCGGTGCCCCGGCATCGACCACGGTGCACTCGAATCGTGGCGCCAACGGGATCGACGGTGTGCTCGCGACGGCGATCGGCGTGGCCCTCGGCACCGCTCGCCCCACCGTTGCCTTCGTCGGTGATGTTGCGTTCTGTCACGATCAGTCATCGCTGACGGCGCTCGCGCGTCGACGGGTCGACCTGAAGATCATCGTCGTCGACAACGATGGCGGCGGCATCTTCTCGTTCCTTCCCCAGGCCGGGTCTCTCCCGCCGGCGCGCTTCGAGGAACTGTTCGGCACACCGCACGGCACCGACGTCCTGGCCGTCGCTGCGGGCCACGGACTGGCAACGAGGGACGTCGCGACACGGCGTGAACTCGTAGCTGCACTGGCCGAACCCGGACTCGCCGTCGTGCGGGTGCGCAGTGATCGAGCCGCGAACGTGGCCGAACACCGCCGCCTCGAGCAGTGCGTCTCCGACGCGATCACCTGACCAGATCAGGAGAGCGGTTCAGGCGCGCACGATCGCCGACAGCATCGCCTGCAACTTGGCCTGGGTCTCGGCGAGTTCGGCGAGCGGTTCGCTCGCGGCGACGATCCCGCCGCCGGCAACGAGGCGGGCACGTGTGCGATCGGCCGTGAACTCGGCGCACCGGATCGTCACGGCCCAGGTGCCGTCACCAGCCGCATCGACCCATCCGACGGCACCGCCGTAGCGTCCACGGCGGAATCCCTCGACGGCAGCGATCAACTCGAGTGCCTCGCGCCTCGGGAAGCCGCCGAGGGCGGGTGTGGGCGACAGTGCGGCGACGAGCTCGACGACGTCGGGTCGTGGCTCGCTCAGCCGTCCCTCCATCGCCGTGCCGAGGTGCTGCACATTGGCCACCGACACGATGCTCGCCTCGGGCTCCCAGTCGAGATAGCTGCACCACGGCAGCAGCGTGTCGTGGATCATGTCGATGACGACACGGTGTTCGATCTGGTTCTTCTCGCTCGCGACGAGTTCGGCTGCGGCCCGCCGGTCGGTGTCGGGGTCGCCGGTGCGTGGCGTCGTCCCCGCCAGTGGGTGGGATCGCACGGTGGAGCCGCGGACCTCGACGAGCAACTCGGGAGATGCGCCCACGAGGCCGTCGATGCTGTAGCGGTGGCTCCGACCGAAGGTGGCCCGCAATCTGAGCAGGACGGCGTGGACGTCGATCGGCTCGGGCGAGGTCACCTCGATCTCTCGGGCGATGACCGCCTTGGTGAGGGTGCCAGCACGAACGGCGTTGCGGGCGGCGGCGACCGCCGCGAGGTACCGATCGATCGGCGTCGACGGACGGATCGTGAACTCCTGGGCCCGCGGCAGCGGGGCGGGGACGGGTGCGAGCGCGCCGCTGTCGAGCAGCTCTGCGAGCAGGGCGTCGGGGTCGTCCGCCACGAGGGTGAGGGCACGCAGGCCGTCGTCGCGACGGTGGACGGTCGCGGCAGGTACCGTCAGCTCCGCTCGACCTCCCGGCTCGAACGGGATCGCACCGATTGCGAGCGGGTGGACACCGGAGACGCGGCAGTCATGGGAGAGGCGGGCGAGTGTGTCGGCCGCGCAGTGTGCGTCGACCGTCAGTGCGACGCCACGTCCGGCGATGCCGATGCGATCGCGAACGAACAGCACTCCCTCGGCGCCAGCAATGTCGTCGAGTGACGCGTCGGCGAGTGCGCCGAGTCGGGGATCGTCGAGCGGAAGGGTGAGGGCACGCATCTCAGCGGCGGGTGCCGACCAGCAGTTGGGTGAGGCCGCCCGACAGTTGGTGGTGTTCGACGTCGTCGAATCCGGCTGCAGCGAGCATGCGCACGAGCGCATCACGTGGCGGGAGGTACGAGACACTGCGCGGCAGGTAACGGTAGGCGGCACCATCGCTCAGCAGGGCACCGATGCGCGGCACGACACGACCGAAGTAGATGTCGTTCCCCCAGCGGACGACGCGTCGGTGCGGTATCCCGACATCCAGCAGGGCGATGCGGCCGCCGGGCCGCACGACACGGGCGAGCTCGACGAAGAATCGGTCGAGATCGACGAGATTTCGCAGGGCGAATCCGCATGTGGCGCCGTCGACGCCCGCATCTGCCAGCGGCAGTCGGAGGATGTCGGCCTGCACACGCGGACTGCCGCTGCGGTCGGCGGCGAGCATGCCGTAGCTGAGATCGAAGGAGATCGGATGATGTCCGGCGCGCTGCAGGTCGATGCACAGGTCGCCGGTGCCCGCCGCGAGGTCGATGACGGTGCTGTGCTCCGGCAGGCCGAGTTGGCGAACGGCGCGGCGACGCCAACGTGTGTCGAGTCGGAAGGTCATGATCCGATTGACGAGGTCGTACCGTGGGGCGATGGTGTCGAACATGTCGCGGACTGCAGCGACCTTCTCCTCACCCTGGGGGAGGGTGTCGCGATCCCATCGTCGTGCAGCCACGTGTTCGAGGCTAGGGGTGGGTCTGGCATCATGCGTCGATGAGCGAAGAACTGTGGCGCCACGGCGCCCTCGACCTGGCCGCAATGATCTCCCGTCGGGAGGTCACGAGCCGTGAGGTGGTGCAGGCCCATCTGGACCGCATCGATGCCGTGAACCCGGTGGTGAACGCGGTGGTCCGGCGACTCGACGAGGTGGCGCTCGACGAGGCCGACCGCGCCGATCGTGCGGTTGGGGCCGGCCGGCCGCTCGGTCCGCTCCACGGTGTGCCCGTCACGGTGAAGGAGAACATCGATGTCGCTGGCACGCCCACCACGCAGGGCGTCGTCGCGCTGGCGGAGGCGATCGCCGGGATCGACGCGCCGCTCGTCGAACGTGCCCGCGGTGCCGGGGCGATCCCGATCGCGCGTACCAACCTCCCCGATCTCGGACTGCGCGTGACGACGGAGAGCTCGTTGCACGGTGTGACGCGCAATCCGTGGGATCCGTCCCGCACGGCGGGAGGGTCGAGCGGTGGCGAGGCGGCCGCGCTGGCGACGGGGATGTCACCGCTCGGATTCGGCAACGACATCGGTGGGTCGCTGCGCAATCCGGCCCACTGCTGTGGCATCGCGTCGATCAAGCCGACCACGGGTGTCGTGCCGTCGGCGACCGTCGTGCCACCCGAGACGCAGTCGCTCGCGGCACAGTTCATGCTCACCGACGGACCGATGGCCCGCCACGTGGCCGATGTGCGCGCCGGACTCCTCGCAATCGCCGGTGCGCACCCGCGAGACGTGCACTCGCTGCCGGTCACGCTCGCCGATCACACCGTGGGGCGACCGTGGCGCGTGGCGGTACTCGCCGATCCACCCGGCGGCGACACCGCGACATCGATCGCCGCCGCCGTGCGCGAGGTCGGGGATCTGCTCGGTGCCCGAGGTGCCGAGATCGTCCATGTCGAGCCGCCGATGTACGTGCGGGCGATCGAACTGTGGATGGCCGTACTCGCCGAGGACATCCGCTGGCAGCAACCGCTCGCCGACCTGGTGATGGGTGAGGGAGGGCGACGGTTCATCTCCTTCGCCCTCGACTATTCGCCGGCGCTGTCGACCGGCGAGTTCCTGCCCCTCCTGGCCGAGCGCCATGCCATCGAGATGGCGTGGCATGCCTTCTTCGCCGAGTTCGATGTGCTGATCTCGCCGACCTGGGCCCAGCCGGCGTTCCCGATCGGCCACGACATCACATCACTCGACGCTGCCCTCGAGGTCCTCGCCACGATCCGTCCGGTCCTGCCGATGAACCTGCTCGGTCTGCCTGCGGCCGTAGTGCCGGTGGGACTCGCCGACGGTCTGCCGATCGGCGTACAGGTGACGGGGCGGCGCTTCGCCGATCTGACCTGTCTCGCGGTGGCGGAAGCGATCGAGGCGGCCGTCGGGGTGCTGACGCCCATCGATCCGCGTCGCTGAGCCGCACGCAGCCCGATCGCGACGACCGACCGGCGGGTACTGTCATGACCATGGCTGCCTCCTTTGATCCCCGTTCCTCTGTCGTCGGACTGCGCGACATGGATCGCGTGCTGTTCGGCGCCTTCGTGCCGCAGGGCTGGAAGATGGAGCTCGTCGGCATCGATGGTGCGTCGGCCAAGTGGGGCCGGGCGGTCGAGATCGCCACGCTCGCCGAGTCGCTCGGGTATGACTCGCTGTGGGTCTACGACCACATGCACAACATCCCGAAGCCGGCGCACGAGGCGGTGTTCGAGTGCTGGACCGTCATGGCGGCATTGAGCCAGCGCACCGAGCGGATCCGCCTCGGGCAGATGGTCGGGTGCAACAGCTATCGGCACCCGTCGATGCTCGCCAAGATCACCGCCACGATCGATGTCATCAGCGGCGGGCGCCTCGAATGGGGCATCGGCGCAGGTTGGTACGAGAACGAGTACAAGGGCTACGGCTTCGAGTTCCCCCGGCCCAAGGAGCGCATCGGCATGCTCCGCGAGAGCGTCGAGATCGTGCGTCGCATGTGGACCGAGGCCGAGACCACCTACGAGGGGCACCACTACTCGCTCCACCGGGCCAACTGTGATCCCAAGCCGCTGCAGCAGCCGACCCCGCCAATACTCGTGGGTGGTGGTGGCGAGCAACTGACGCTGCGCATTGTTGCCCGCTCGGCGGATGCGTCGAACTTCGGTGGTCTGCCCGACGAGTGGGCGCGGAAGAACGCGATCCTCGATGATCACTGTGCGGCGGTCGGACGCGAACGCGCCGAGATCAGGCGGACATGGAGCCCCGAGTTGTGCATCCGCTCGTCGTCGGCGGAGATCGCCAAGATCGCCGAGCGGAACACCTGGAGCATTCCCGCAGACCAGTGGATCGCGGCGAACCTCGTGGGGACGGCGGAGCAGGTGAGCGAGAAGATCGCCACTTATGTCGGCCTCGGGTGTACCGGTTTCATCCCGTGGTGTGCCGACTATCCCGACACCGAGTCGCTCGAGCGCTTCGCGCGCGAGGTGATCCCGAACTTCCGCTGATCCCGGCGCCCTGCACGAGCAGAACAGGCGACCAGAACAGGCGATCAGAACAGCGCGGTCTGGCCGGGGCTCGAGATCTCCGGTGGCTGTGCGAGCGAGGCGACCGAGGGCATCGCGTTCACGACGTCGGCGTGCAGCCGGCGTGCCAGAGCGGGCGAGTCGAGGTTGTCGGGGGTGTGGACGAAGAAGGTCGGTGATCGACCCTCGTGTACCCACGTCGCGAGGACATCGGTCCACCGGTCGAGCCCCATGCTCGTGCGGTCTGGTTCGTCGCCGCCGACATACCGCACGACGGGCCGGTCGGTCAGTGCAACGTCGAGCAGCGGCAGCCGTGGCTTCGTTCGCCACTCGTCGCGGCCTTCGGCAGTGCGCGGCGGACGCGAGAAGAGCACCGTCGTGTCGAGCACGACTCGCTCGACACCGTGGGCCTCGAGCAGGCGGTGCAGCGCGGCGAAGCCCGGTCCACCGCAGAACTCGTGGTGGCGTACCTCCACCGACCATCGCACCGCGGTCGACAGACGTGCCGTGGTGCGATCGAGTGCATCGAGGTCACCCGGGCCGAAGGTGGGCGGCAGCTGGAGCATGACCCCGCCGAGGTGGTCGCCGAGCGGTGACATCAACTCGACGAACGAGTCGAGCAGGCGGTCGACGTCGCGCAGTCGCCGCTCGTGGGTGACGACGCGCGGCGCTTTCAGGACGAGACGGAACGGGTCGCTGCCCGTCGCGAGTTGGTCCGCCCACCGGCTGACGAGCTCGGCGCGCGGCAGTGCATAGAAGGTCGTGTTGCCCTCGACGGCGTTGAGGAGTCGACGGTAGGCACCGAGTTCCCCTCCGACCGGGGTGTCGGCCGGCAAATGTCGACCGACCCAT
>JBJSXI010000099.1:0-19142 GCA_046086305.1 Ilumatobacteraceae bacterium | reverse complement strand
GCTGGACCGCCGAGGCCGTCGACTCGCACGGCACGCACGTGGCCGGCACTGTCGCCTGCGACTTCGGTACGACCGCAGTGGTGGACGGTGTCACCATCCCCCACAAGATCTCGGGTGTGGCCCCGGCCGCCAAGCTCGGCAACTACAACGTGTTCCCCGGCACTCTCGAGGGCGCCCGCAGCGAGGACATCCTCGACGCGCTCGAGGCCGCCTACGCCGACGGCATGGACATCGTCAACATGAGTCTCGGTGGCGGTGCCAGCGGTGTGCAGGATCTGCTCACGATCGCCGTCGACAACCTCGATCGCGGTGGCATGTTGAGTGCCGTGTCGGCCGGTAACGAGGGCCCCGGCTTCAGCACCGTCGGATCGCCCGGAAGCGCCGCCCGTGCGCTCACCGCGGGCGCGTCGGAAGTGCCGCACATCGTGTCGATGAGCATCACGACCAACAAGGGAACGGCCGTGGCCACCGCCGGCGAGTTCGGCACGGTCACCCCCAGCTCGATGGGTCCGATCGATGTCGTCGAGGGCACCGGTCCGGCCGGTGTGGCTGCGCTCGCCAATGTGTCGTTGGCCTGCAGCGCCATTCCTGCCGGCACGGGTGTTGCGGTGATCTCCCGCGGCGTGTGCGACTTCACGGTGAAGGTGCAGAACGTGCAGGCCGCCGGCTACTCGGCGGTGATCGTGGTGAACCGCGAGAACGGCACGTTCATGATGGGCACGAACGGCGCACCGAGCCAGCCCACCCTGCCGGCGGTGATGGTGGGTCTCGAGGATGTGTCGAAGGTGGTCGGCGCCACCGGCAACGTCACGTTCAACGCAGCGAAGTACTACAACCCGCTCGGCGTGGCGAACCAGATGGCCGACTTCTCGAGCGAAGGTCCGACCGATGTCGATCGGCGGATCAAGCCCGATGTCATCGCCCCGGGTGTGAACGTGCTGTCGTCGGTGGTGGGCGGCACGTTCGAGTTCTACAACGGCACGAGCATGGCTGCGCCGCACCTCGCCGGCGCTGCGGCCGTGCTGATGGGCCGCTATCCGGCATGGATGCCGTGGCAGGTGCGGTCGGCGATCGTCAACACGGCCTCACGTGTGGCGATCTCGACGTACTACCCGGACGACAGCGCAGCTGATCCGAATCTGACGGGAAGTGGCCTCCTGAACCTGCAGGCCGCCGTGAACACGAAGGTCCTGTTGGCTCCGGTGAGCCTGAACTTCGGTGTCGCACCGAGTGGTGCCGGCACGCGGGTCTCCAAGCTCGTCGCCCTGCACAACCAGTCGGCTGGCACGTTGACGGTGCGCGTAGTGGGAACCTCGGGCGGTGCGACCTTCACCGCCAGCGGTTCGGCTGCCGCGAACTCGGTCGGTCTGGTGACCGTGACCGCGACAACGGCGAAGGGTGCCCCGCGCGGCCATGCCTGGGCCACGCTCGAGGTGCTCAACTCGTCGGGCACGGTGGTGGCGCACCTGCGCCTCTACGTGCTCATCACCTGAGCCGACCACGACACCGATGAGCGATCGCCCGAAGTTCGGTTGGCTGTCGCCGGTGATCGGCAACCGGTGGAGCGACCACCGGCCGATCGTGGTGTACCAGGACCACCACATCCTGCCGACCGCGCTCCCCCACTTCGATTCGCTGTGGATCGCCGATCACTTCTACGGCTTCGACGCGAAGACCGATCCCTTCATGGAGGCGTGGACCACGCTGACGTGGCTCGCCGCCCGTCATCCCGACGTGCAGCTGTGCCACCACGTGCTCGGCCACGGCTACCGGCCGCCGGCGCTGACCGCCAAGATGGCCGCCACCCTGCAGGTGCTGTCGGGTGGTCGGTTCGTGCTCGGGGTGGGCGCCGGGTGGCGTGACGATGAGTACCGCGCCTACGGCTACGACTTCCCCTCGCCCAAGGTGCGCTTCGAGCAGCTCGAGGAGATGGTGACGATCTGCCGACTGATGTGGACCGAGGCCGAGCCCACGTTCCACGGCCGCTACTTCCACATCGACGGCGCCGCCGCACCGCCCCTGCCCGACCCAGTGCCCAAGGTGTGTATCGGCGCGTCGGGTGAGCAGATCGGTCTGCCGCTCGTCGGCAGGGTGGCCGATATGTGGAACTGCTGGTGGCGCGGTGACGACGACTGGCGGCGCAAGGTGGGCATCGTGCACGCCGCCGCCGAACGTGCCGGCCGCGATCCGGCATCGATCGAGGTGACCACCACGGTCGAGCATGCGCTGCCCGAGACCGACGCCGACTCGGCCGAACTGGTGGAGCTGCTCGCCCACCGCGCCGCGATGGGTGTGCACCACTTCGTGATGGACTTCGGCCACCCGAAGGCGACCGAGCCCATCCTGCGATTCGTCGAGCAGGTGATCAGACCATTGCGGGCGTGAGCTCGACATCGTCGCTCGCCACCTCGGTGCCGTCGGGTCGATACACATGCCAGCGCCCCTCGTCATCGCGTCGCGTGACGTAGCTGTTGGCGCTCTTGAACAAGTTGTGGTGCGAGCACGCCCGACCGCCGTTACCCGACGACGTGGTTCCGCCATCGGCCCATTCGACGCTGTGATCGGAGTGGCATCGCCCGGTGCGCATGTCGCAGCCGGGCCACAGACATCGCAGGTCACCGAGCATCACTGCATCGCGGGCACCGTTGCGGAACAGTCGCGACGACCGGCCGAGGTCGATCACCACGCCGGCGGTGTCGACGACGACCCGGCGAACTCGCCCGACGAGCATCGCCTCGACCATCGCATCACCGGCGATGGCCACACCGTCGGCAGTGTCGCACCGGTACCCGGCCACGTCGAGCGGTGAGGCCGGCGCCACCTCGACCCCAGCAGCCTGTGCCATCAGCCGCTCGGCCGTGGCCATGTCGACCACGATGTTGACGATCGGGTCGACCGACTCGACCACGAGTGGCGCGCTCGCGGCAGAGCGGAACACGGCCACGAGCGCGTCGAACGTGCGCTGACGATGTGTGCGCGTGAGATCGGCTGCCGTGACCTGGCGACCGACCCGCTCGCGCGCCTCGTCGAGATCGGCGCGGAACTCGGCGTCGACGAAACGGTCGAGCACCTCGCGTAGGAACACCCCGTCGAGCGTGCCGCCCTGGGCCTCGACGACGACCTGTTCCCCCACGAGTGCCACGCTGGCCATCCGTGACTCGTGCGCCACGGCGTGCGACTGTGCGGCACCGTCGGCATCGGCCAGCTGCTCCCACCGGTGCAGGAGCACCTTGAACTCGCGGTGGAACGTGCGCTGGGCCAACCCGGTGAGGAGTTCGTCGCTCTCGCGCATCGCCGCGTGAACTCGCACATTGCCCGCCACCCGACCGATCTCGTCGAGGTGACCGACACTGACCCGCCCGGCCATCGCCGCGGCCCGCAGTCCGCCCATGAACTGCATGGCCGTCGCGAGCCGCACGGCACGCACCGCCTGTGCCGTCGACCAGCGGAACACACCACGACACCACCCGACCACCGACCGGTGCCCATCGGCGGTGAAGTCACCACGCCGCGCTGCGATGCCCACACCCTCGGCGAGCAACGCCTCGCAGCGCCGGCGCACGACGTCGAGACGCCGCAGTTCGGCCTCGAGCGCAGCCGGCGAGAGCCTCGCCAACTCGTCGGGTTCGGGCAGTCGTTCCATACGAACGAATGTACGACAGGGGTGTGACACGCTCGACCTGATCTGGGGGTCACCGCATGTGGCAACCTCGTCTCATGATTGACGTGATCGACAGCGGTCTCACGAGCGAGGCATCACGTTTCAGCCTCTACCGGCAGCGTCAGGAGCGCTTGCGGACGACGATGCGGAGCATGGACTGCGAGGTGCTCCTGATCCTCGACGCGATCAACATCCAGTACGCCACCGGCGCGACGAACATGAGTGTCTTCACCACGCGCACACCGGCCCGGTACCTCCTCTTGTTCGCCGACGGACCGGCGATCCTGTTCGACTACCGAGGCGGCGAGCACCTGGCGCAGCACCTGCCGACGATCGATGACGTGCGTTGTGCGCAGGGGCTCTGCTACGTCAGCACGAACGGCGATGTCGCAGGGGCAAGCCGCCTGATGGCGGCCGAGATCGCATCGAGCGTGCGGGAGCACACCGGGCGGATCGACCGCCTCGCCGTCGACCGGTTCCCGTTCGCCGCCGTCGATGCGCTCCGTCGCGAGGGCTTCATGCTCGTCGATTCGGATCCGGTCCTCGACCGCGCCCGGCGGGTGAAGTTGCCGATCGAGATCGAGTACATGCGTGCCGCGATGGCCGCCGTCGAGGACGCCACACGCGAGTTCGAGCAGTGGGTCCGACCGGGTGTCACCGAGATGGAGGCGTGGAGCCATTTCCACCAGCCGCTCATCGCCCAGCACGGCCAGTACATGGTGACCCGGCTCATGCAGGCCGGTCGGCACACGTTCCCATACTTCCAGGAGTGCAGCGACAACGTCATCCGACCGGGCGACCTGGTCTGCCTCGACACCGACTCGATCGCCCTCGAGGGCTACGCAGTCGACTTCTCGCGCAGCTTCCTCGCCGGCGACGCGCCACCCTCCGCCGACCAGCGCACGTTGTACGGACGAGCCCTCGAGCAACTCCAGCACAACCTGTCGCTCATCGGGCCCGGCGTCTCGTTCGCCGATGCAGCCCACAACGCGTGGCCCGTACCCGACGAGCACCGGCAGAGTCGCTACTACACGCTCGGCCACGGTCTCGGCATGTCGGGTGAGTATCCGAACGTGCCCTTCGCCGACGACGACACAGCGCCATATCCCCTCGACGACGGGTTCGAGCCGGGCATGGTGTTCTGCGTCGAGAGTTACGTCGGCTCCGAGGCGGTCGGGCAGGGTGTCAAGCTCGAGGACCAGGTCCTGATCACCGAGACCGGTGTCGAGGTGATGAGCACCTTCCCCTTCGATCTGCGACTGGGCTGAGCGGCCCGATGCACCCGACGGTCAGGCGAGCGACATCCGCCCGGCGACGATCACCAGTCGCAGGCCGTCGTCGACCACGGGCACCCGCTCGAAGATCACCATGAGCGAGCCGCCCGCCGGGATCACCGATCCTGCCGGCAGGACCGCTCCGATCTCGTCGAACGATCTGTTCGAGACGTCGATAGCGATGTCGGCATCGTTGTGCAACACGGCACGCAGCACCTCGCCCTCGGCGTCGGTCTCGATGCCGTCGATCCGCAGGGTCGGCTCGTCGGGTTGCGGTGCCGGAAGATCGGAGTCGGGTCCGAGGTACTGACGCCGTCGATCGGCGAGGAACTCGTCGATGATCAACTGCTGAGCGTCGGCCATCGACTGCGGATCGCCGTATTGGCCCCACACCTTGCGATTCCGTGCCGCCTCCTCGCCCATCTGCTCGAGCAGTTGGGCCATGCGCGCCTCGAGCACCCCGGCCGCCAGATACTCCTCGGCCAGCTCACGTGTGCGTCGGTCGATCATCGAGCGGAACGGCTGGTTCTTCAGCAGCACTGCGGCGAACCGGTTGCCGCTGGGGTAGTTGAGGTAGTCGTAGGCGACCACGTCGTCGCACAGCGCGTTGCACGGGCTGTGGTAGCTGCGACCGAAGGTGAGGTCGAAGTCGATCGGCACCATCCGCCACCGCTCGTCTGCCGGGTCGTAGAGGAAGAAGTGGTTCTTGTGCTGCCATTCGGCGTGCTGCACGATGCGCATCGTTGCGATCGCCTCGACGACCTGGGGGATGTCGATGTGCTGGTATGCCCAACGCACCAGCCGTTCGCCGGAGAGCTCGTTGATCGTGCGGATGAGGTCGCGCAGCAACTCGTCGTTGTCGTCGAGGTGGCGCATGGTGATGCGCTCGTAGTGGCGCCGGAACTCGGCACGATCGTAGTCGAGGTCGCCGTACTGCATCTTCGACACCAGTTCGGCCTTCCACACGTAGGTGCGGTCGGAGAAGCCCATTCGCTCGCGCCAGTCACCCTCGGGTGATTCGCCGTACATGTAGAGGCCGAAGAACTCACCGTTGCGCTCGAGTCGGATGGGGAACACCTGCTGCGACAGCCCGCCCGACAGGGTTTGCATGTCGCTGACGAGGATCTCGCGCGTGAACGACTTGTCGGTGGCGCCGGGCAGCAGGTCGAACTGGTCGACGGGATCCTCGATGAGGCCGCCGGCGTCCCACTCGTGTCCGGCGGGCAGGATCACCTTCCACTTCTTCTTCTTGTTGCTGCGCGCCTGATTGCCCTTGATTCGGATCTTGACGTTGTCGATGATGCGGCCGTCGAGCGCGAGGACGGCCGGGTAACCGTTGTTGCCCTGCAACTTGGTGTCGAGGCGTGCCTCGTCCCACACGTCGTCGGCGATGAACCACTGCACGCGTGGCAGACGCGTCGCCTCGGCAGCGGGGTCGGCCACCACCGTCCCCTCGTACACCGCACCGTCACCGCGCCGCGGCCATGTGCCTTCGGCGGCACCGGTGCCGACGAGGCGGAATCGCACCAGTGATCCGGCGGCCTGACCGGGGATCGTTGCGGTCACCTGTCCGTCGTCGATCTGGGCCGCAACCTCGGCCTCAGCACCAAAACCGACGACGTACATCACCTTCACCTGGTCGGCATCGGTGACGTTGGCACTCACCTCGATGGGCGCGTCGGGCTCTGGCTGCACGGTGAACTCGACGTCGGCGAACATCGGCAGCAGCGGCGCATCGATCACCGTGGGCGGTGTTCCAGGCGTCGGCTCGCCAATGTCCCAATTGGCAGGTAGCGATCCCGGTGCCGCCAGATCGCGACGCTGCAGCGACGATCCCTCCCCGTCGGCGAGCGCCGGCCACTGACCGCGATCCTCGTACGACACGGTGTCGTGCACGCGGCCATTGGGGTCGATCACTCGCAGCCGATCGCGACGGCGCGACACCTTCCCGTCGGCGAACGCGCCCACTGCAGCGACGACACCTCCCGCGCCGATCGGTGTGACGACGTCCCAGCAGAAGCCGGTGCCACGGATACACCAGCCCTGCAGGTCGAGTGGAGCGTCCGACACATTCATCACTTCGACGAACACCTCGGCCGGATCGTCCGACAGCGGGTGGTAGTGCACCTCGGTGATCACCACATCGCCATCCTCGACGACGATCTCGGGATCGAAGGGCAGGCCCGGCGATGGCGGCGCGGCTTCCCACGATTCGGGGTCGGTGCCCTGCCCCTCGAAGTCGGTGCGCTGCAGCGACAGCCCGCCACCATCCGCGTCGGGTGACCACAGCCCCTCGTCGTCGTACTCGACTGCGTCGATGACCTGACCGAGCGCATCGACGAGTTCGAGACGCTCACCGTTGTTGGCGAGCGTGCCTTCGACGAGGTCCTGACGCACGATCACGTACCCGCCGGCGGGAAGTGTGGTCGGCTCGACGAAGCAGAAGGCCAGACCTTTGATGCACCACTCCTGCAACTCGACCGACTGGTCGCCCACATTCGCCAGTTCGACGAACTCCTCGGCGGGGTCGTCGCGACTCGAGTGGTAGTGCACCTCGCTCAGCCGCACCACGGGGCCGCGCAGCAGTTCGTCGGTGGTGGTGGGGCCCGGATCGGGTGAGGTCGAGTCGGGCGAGGTCGACGATCCGGCCGTGCACGATGCCACCAGCGACATCGTGAGCAGGCCCACCACCGTGCGATGGCGCAGTGATCCGACGACCATCGGGTGAATTCTAGGTAAAGTCCGGGTGCTGCGTGCCCCGGACGGGCCGCTCCTCGCCCGCCCCGCTCATGCCGGGCCCGCACCCACGAACACGGACCGCCGATGGACACCCTCGACATGAACGAACTGCTCCGCGATCTGGCCCTCGACCTGGTCGCCCTGTTCGTCCTCGTCTATCTCGGCTACTTCCTGCGCCACCGCCGGTGGGACCAGCTGGTGGCCTATGTGGCCTTCAACATCAGTCTGTTCACGGTGTCGGCGGCCCTCGGCTCGTCAGCGCCGATCAACGTCGGGGTCGGGTTCGGTCTGTTCGCCGTGCTGTCGATCGTGCGGCTGCGCTCGGACGAGTCGAGTCAGATCGAGATCGGCTACACGATGGTGTCGCTCGTGCTCGGTCTGATGGCCGGCCTTTCGGGGATGGAGTTCGACATCAAGATCGTGTTCGCCGTGCTACTGGTGACGACGATGTTGGTGATCGACATCCGCGGTGATCGCCAGGTGGAGAAGTGGGGTCGGATGCGCATCGACCTCGACCGGGTGATCCTCGCCGACGACCAGTTGTCGACGCATCTGACCAATGTCCTCCTCGCGCCGGTGAAGTCGGTGCACGTGCGCGAGATCGACTTCGTCCGCGACACCATGCGCCTCGACGTGGTGGTCGACCGACGTCACCGGGTCGTGCCCACCGATGGTGGCTGAGCACTCTGCGTCGATCGACGACGCGCTGCTCGATCGCCTGCACCCCGTCGACCTACCCACGCTCGAGGCGGCAGCCGCGCTGCAGCATCGGCTCGACACCAAGTACGTCGTGCCCGACGGCATGGTCGGTGACCTCATCGGATCACTCGACGATGGGTGGCGGATCCTCGAGATCGACGATGCACGCATGTTCACCTATCGGTCGATGTACCTCGACGATCACACACGTACGAGCTACGTCGATCACCTCAAGGGTCGGCGGCGGCGGTTCAAGGTGCGTATCCGTCACTACGGCTCCGACACCGCCGACATGCTCGAGGTGAAGTTGAAGACGGGCCGTGGGCTCACCGACAAACACCGCACGTCGCGCCACGATCCCACCTCCGCCACCCTCACCGCCGACGAGCAGCGCTGGGTCGACGACGTGCTCGCCGGCACCGCCCCTGCGGGTACCGCGGCCCGACTCGAGCCGTCGATCACCATCGAGTACTCGCGTCTCACCCTGTGGCACGTGCCCTCCGACGAGCGGATGACGATCGACCTCGGTGCGCGTGCCTCGCGCGACGACACCTCCGTCATGCTCGTGGGTGGCGGCGCGATCGTCGAGGTGAAGTCGTCGACTGTTCGCGGTGTGGCCACCGACATGTTCCTGAAGCGCAATCATCGACCGGCGACGTTCAGCAAGTACTGCGTCGGGTTGGCCGCACTGCATCCGCACCTCGACGGGCGGATGGCCGCCGAGGCCCGCCGGCTCGTGGATCGCTCGCTCAGTCCGACGCGCTGAGCGCATCGGGTGAGCCGTGCGACATCGTCTCGGCGACGGCTCGCAGGTCCATCCACCACTGCTCGACGGGCCGCTGATGGGCCACATCGACGAGCTGCGAGAACTCGGCCATGTCGGTCACCGCCACTCGACCACCCTGCATCCCGATGAATGCTGCGTCGGTCGCGCCTCGCTCGAGCTGTTCGATCCACCACTGCACACCGTGTGCACCGAGGCGTGAGGCGAGCACACGGTCGAACGGGGTCGGATCGCCACCCTGCTGCTGATGGCCGAGCACCGTCTGGCGGACGGAGAACATCGACCCACCCTCTTCCTCGAACAGGGCACACATGAACGCCGTCGTGTAGATGTCGTTGGCGTACTCGTTGCGGATGACGAGGTTCAGCCGCTTGCCCCGTGCGAAGTCGTCGATCATGCGCGCGAGTTCGTCGCGAAGGTCGTCGAGGCTCACACCTTCCTCGTTCAGGAACACTCGTTCCGCGCCACAGGCGATCCCGGTCATCAGCGCCAGGTAGCCGCACCAGCGACCCATCACCTCGACGACGAAACAGCGTCCGGCTGCCACGGCCGACTGCTTGATCCGATCGATCGCGAACACGATGGTGTTCAGCGCCGTGTCGGCGCCGATGCTCATCGTCGAGCCGGGTGCGTTGTTGTCGATCGTGGCCGGGATGCACAGCATCGGGATGTCGAACGCCGGGTACCGACCACGCGCCGAGTACAGCGCGTGCACCGATTCGTAAGCGCTCCATCCGCCGATCACCATCAGGCCATCGATCCGGTGATCGGTGATCGTGCGCGCGATGGCCGCGAGGTCGGCGTCGTCGAGGGTCCGACGGGCGACCCCCAGTTCGGCACCACCGGTCGTGCCCCAGCCGCTCACGCTGGTCCAGTCGAGTTGACGCACCTGTCCCTCGACGAGGCCGTCGAAGCCGTCGATCACACCGAGCACCTCGTGGCCGGCGTCGATCGCCCGACGGGTAACGACCCGTGCCGCCGTGTTCATGCCCGGGGCCGGCCCGCCTGCGTGCAGCACGGCGAGCCGACGTGGCCGCACGCCCGATGGCGAGTCGGGGTACACCTTCATCATCGTCGTCGTGATGTCGAGGGTGTCGAGGAAGTTGCCACCGCGCAGGTCGACCGCCCGGTCGTGATCCCCGGCAGCCATCGCCTCGGCGATCTGGCGGGTGCGCTCGACGGCCGGCATGAGTGGCACGGTGGTGATCTGTCCACCGCGCACACCGATCAACTGCGGTTCGGCGTCGAGGGGGTGATCGAGCAGCTGGGTGACGGCGGCGTGGCCGAGCAGGGTGCTCATGTAGCGGTCGTACGCGCTCGGTGCTCCGCCTCGCTGCACGTGACCGAGCACCGTCACCCGCACATCGACCCCGAGGCGCTGCTCGAGTGCCGCGGCCACCCGTGCACCGGTGATCGGCACACCGTCGTGGTCGACGGCACCCTCGGCGACGACGACGATGCTGTCGCGCCGGCCCGATTCGCGGCCCTCGCGCAGCGAGGTGGCCATGACATCCTCCCACCCGGCTTCGGGTGGCGCCTCGGGGATGATCACCCAGTCGGCCCCACCGGCGAGGGCGCTGTAGAGCGCGAGATAGCCGCACTTGCGGCCCATCACCTCGACGACGAAGGTGCGCTGGTGACTGGCCGCGGTGGAGGTGATCGCATCGATGGCCTCGGTGATGCGGTGCAGTGCGGTGTCGGCGCCGATGGTCATGTCGGTGCCCGCCATGTCGTTGTCGATCGAGCCGACGAGTCCGACGATGGCGATGGCCGGGTGACGATCTGCCTGGGCACGAGTGATCCGACCCGCCGCAACCAACTCGTCGAGCAGTCCGCTCCACTCGTGGCGCAGCACATCGGCGCCCGTCAGGCTGCCGTCGCCGCCGATCACCACGAGTGAGTCGATGTCGTGGCCGACGAAGTGTTCGGCAGCGCGCAGCCGTCCCTCGCGTTCGCGGAAGGCTGCCGAGCGGGCCGTGCCGATGACGGTGCCGCCGAGTTGCAGGATGCCGGCGACCGACACCCAGCTCATCTCGCGGATCTGCGCGCCGTCGTCGACGAGACCCTGGAAGCCCTCGTAGATGGCCGACACCTTGGCGCCGCGAGCCAGACCCGTGCGCACCACGGCGCGCACGGCGGCGTTCATGCCCTGGGCATCGCCTCCGCTCGTGAGCACTGCGAGATGTCGTTGTCCACCCATCGCACCGACAGGCTAACGGTGCACGAAGTGGCTCAGCCGAGCGTGCGTGCCCATGCGGCCAGTGCGGGCAGCGCACCCACTGCGGCCTCGACGTCGTCGGTGAGCGAACGGTCGTCGAGTGCATCGGGCAGCACGCGGCACATCTCGACCGCTCGTGCGAGTGCCCCACCCACCGATACGTCGGTCGCACCGCGCAGTGCACGTGCGGCCACCACCAGCTCGGCACCGACCACCGCCGAGAGGGCGAGGATCGATTCGGTCGCGGCGACGGCGCCACGTGTGGCGAACGAGGCGTGATCCTCGGTGCCGATCGAGATCGATGCGGTGTCGCGGCTGGTGGGATCTGCGAGAGTGCGCAGGGTCTCGAGGGCCGAGGTGGCGGTGTACTCGAGCACCATCGTGCCCGAGCTGCCGGCCGGGCCGTGGGCGAGGAAGCGGTCCTGACCGGTGTAGGCGGGATCGTTCAACTTCACGATGCGCGCCACGCATGTGGATGCCCACTGCACGACGGCGAGGCGCAGCAGGTCGAGGCGCAGCCCGAGCGCCGTGTGCTGGAACGCACCGTGATGCCACACGGCGCCATCGGCGAAGCGCGGGTTCTCGGCACGTGCATCGGCGGCTCGCTCGATCTCGACGGTCACCTCGTCGAGTGCCTCGAGCAGCGGGCCGAGTGTGAAGGGGGCGACGCGCCACGACAGCGGATCCTGTGTGCGTGCCTGCTCAAAGGTCGTGCCGTCGAGCGCGGCACGCAGGCGCCCCATCGTGCGGTCGACACCGACGGACGGGCGTGTCGACGCAGCGACCGTCGACCACTGTTGACCATTGGCGCGAATCGCCGCTGCACCGAGGGCGAGCGGTGCGAGCGATGCGTCGATCACCTGCGCCAGGTCGTGCACGGCGAGCGCGGCGATGGCGATCGTCGTCGCATTCGAGCTGATGAACGAGAGCGCTGCGCTGGCATCGAAGTTGTCGACATAGGCGGCCACGGTGCCGTCGCGCCAGGCGCGTTCGCCGCGCAGGCACAGGGCGAGTTCGGCGAGTGACGCGATGTCGCCCGTGCCGAGGCTGCCGAAGGTGCGCACGAGCGGTGTGCGGCCGTCGGCCATCGCCCCGAGCAACCCGTCGACGACCTCGACGGGGATCCCCGAACCCGGGTGCGACAACTGGTTGGCACGCACGAGCATCGTCGCCCGAGCGAGACGTTCACCCATGTCGGGGCCCCAGCCCGAGGCGTGCGAGCGCACGAGACGCATCCCGTGCCCGCCGTCGCGGTCGTCGGCGCCGCGGTCGCGGTTGGCCCCCACCCCGGTGGTGCGGCCATAGGCGGTGCCTTCTGCGGCGGCCCGGCGTGCCTCGGCTGCCTTCGCGGCGAGGGCGTCGCGCACACCGGGCGCAAGCGAGATCCGCATCGGTGCGTCGGCCCATGCGACGAGGGTGTGGAGGTCGAGGTGATCGGTTCCGAGGATCAGGTCGCGCACGGCGCCCGACGCTATCCGGCGACGTCCGACCCCGCCGGAACGGTCAGCCCGGTCAGCTGCGCACCAGCCTGCTGCGGTAGAAGATTCGCTTGGCCAGCTCGGTCACCATCACGTACGACCCGAGCAGCGCCACCACGGCAACCATCACCCCCGCACTCGGCGCGACGAGGCCGAGCTCTTCGCCGAGACCGGTCCACGGCAGGGCGAAGGCGACGGCGCCGACGAGCACCGAGGTGCCAACAAGGGCGCGTCCGGGTCTGCTGCGCACGAACGGTCGACGTGTGCGCAGCATCAGCATGACGAGCAGTTCGGTACCCACCGACAGCACGAACCATCCGGTGCGAAACAGATCGGCACCCACATCGAGCACGAGATAAAGGATGGCGAAGGCCGCGTAGTCGAACAGCGAGCTCACCAACCCGAACACCACCATGAATCGACGGACGAGCCGGATGTCCCAGCGTGTCGGCCCGGCGAGCAACTCGTCGTCGACGCCGTCGCCGGCGATGGTCATGCCGGGGATGTCGGAGAGGAAGTTCAACAGCAGCACCTGGCGCGGCAGCAGCGGCAGGAACGGCAGTAGCAGGGTCGCCCCGGCCATCGACACCATGTTGCCGAAGTTGGCGCTCGTCGTGACGAACACGTACTTCAAGGTGTTGGCGAAGATGCGGCGGCCGAGGCGGATGCCCTCGAGCAGCACGTTCAGGTCCTTGTCGAGCAGCACCATCGCTGCTGACTCCTTGGCCACGTCGACCGCCGTATCGACCGAGATGCCCACATCGGCGCTGCGCAGGGCGAGCGCGTCGTTGATGCCGTCGCCGAGGAAGCCGACGCTGCGCCCGGCGGCCTGCAACGCATCGACGATGCGCGCCTTGTGCATCGGTTCCACCTCGGCGAACACGTGACAGTCGGCGGCCAGTCGTGTCAACTCGGTGTCGTCGACGGCGTCGATCTCGGCGCCGGTGAGGATGACCGACGTGTCGAGCCCCACGGCCGCAGCCACCTGGCGGGCGCCGGTGCGACTGTCGCCGGTGATCAGGCGCACGGCGATGCCGACGGCAGCGAGTCCGTCGATCGTGTCGGTGATACCCGGCTTCAAACGGTCGCCGAGCACGAGCAGGCCGACGAGGCACATGTCGTGCTCGTCGTCGGCCGACAGTGCGGTCGGCGTCGACGACACCTCGCGCACTGCCACACCCAGCACCCGTGCGCCGGCACTCGCCAACTGCGACGCACGCTCACCCACCTCTGCTGCGACCTCGTCGAGCGCAACGACCCGACCGTCGGGTAGACGAGCCGTCGAACAGATCTGCAGTACCGTCGCCACCGCCCCCTTGGTGATGAGGTGTGTACCGACATCGGTCGACACCGCGACGGTGACCCGCTTACGGGTGAAGTCGAAGGGCACCTCACCCCGACACACACCCACATCGGCCGGGTCGGGCACCGCCGCGAGCACGGTGGTGTCGACCGGGTTGGCGAAGCCCTGCTGGTGGTGGGCGTTCAGCCAGGCCAGCCGTGCCACCTCGGCCGATGGCGCACCGCCCAGGTCGACGACCGCGTCGAGGGCCACGGTGCCCACCGTGAGGGTGCCGGTCTTGTCGACGCACAGGGTGTCGATGCTGCCGATGTCCTCGATCGACGAGAGTCGCTTCACGAGCACCTTGCGCGCCGCCAGACGGCGGATACCGCGCGACAGGGTGAGGGTGACGATGGCCGGCAGCATCTGCGGGGTGATGCCGATAGCGAGGGCCAGCGAGAACAGCACCGAATCGAGCACCGGACGATCGAGGACGAGGTTGGTGCCGAGCACCAGTACGACGATCGCCGCACCGACGCGCATCAGCAAATAGCCGAACTGTCGCGCGCCGCGTTCGAACGTGGTCGGGGGTTCGGCCGCCGCGAGGCCGCGTCCGATGCGCCCGAGTTCGGTGGCCACACCGGTCGCGGCAACCACCACTTCGGCCCGGCCGCTCGCCACGTGCGTTCCCATGAACACGGCACCGCGTCGCGCCGTGGGCGCCGCGTCGGCCGGCGACACGGTGGGTTGCTTGTGCACCGGGTACGGCTCACCGGTGAGCGCCGACTCGTCGACGAGCAGTTGATCGGCACTGAGCACCCGGGCATCGGCGGGCACCACATCGCCGGCACGCAGCACCACCACATCACCGGGGACGACATCGTCGAGCCACACCTCGCGCTCGGCTCCGTCGCGTCGCACGTCGGCGTGTACGCGCACTCCCCCGGCCAGCGCGCGCAGGGCGTGCACGGCGCCGCGCTCCTGCAGGAATCCGAGCGTCGCGCTCATCGCGACGATGACGAGGATGATCGTCGCGTCGATGCGGTCGCCGAGGAACACCGACAGCACGGCGGCGATGACGAGCAGCAGCATCACCGGATCGCTGATCTGGCGGAACAGCAGCACCCGATCCGACGCGTGACGGTCGGCGCCGAGACGGTTCGGGCCTACCTCGGCACGGCGCCGGTCGGCTTCGGCGTTCGTGAGGCCGTGTGGTGTCGCCCCGAGGCGCTCGAGCAGGTCGGCCTCGTCGACGCTCCAGAACGGTGTCGTTGGTGCGGGGCTGTTCGGGCGCCGCTGCCGATCCACACGACGACGGTAGCCAGTCGGGCCCGCCCGTGCAGGCGCCGCAGTAGGGTCCACTCGAGGAGGTGCTCGACGATGGCTGCGTGTACGAGCTGTGATTTCGAACTCGTCGGCGAGCGCTTCTGTCCGCAGTGCGGCACACCCGCCGACCCGGCATCGGTGACCGAGCCGGGCCCCAGCGCGCCGCCGCCGTTCGCGCCGCCGCCACCTCCGGGTGCAGCGTCGACGACTCCGCCACTCGCACCCCCACCCGCACCGGCACCGCCCCCGGCGCCCACCGACGACGGCAAGCGCATCGCTGCCGGGGTGTGCGGCATCCTGCTCGGTGCCCTCGGGGTGCACAAGTTCGTCCTCGGCTACACCGCCGAGGGTGTGATCATGTTGCTCGTCACCATCTTCACGTGCGGGCTCGGCGCCGTCCCGATGGGCATCATCGGCCTCATCGAGGGGATCATCTATCTGACCCGGTCGCCTGCCGACTTCGAACGCATCTACGTGCGCAACAAGCGCGGCTGGTTCTGACCGACCTCGATCACGCCGGCGGCACGATCACCGCGGCGTCGATGCCACCGCTCGGCGACCGCCCCAGTTCGACCGTCAACCCGCCCGACGCGGCGAGCTGGGCGACGATGGCCAGACCGAGACCACTCGCCGATCGCCGCGACGGCACGGTGTCGCCCTGCCAGTACCGACCGAACGCGTTCACCCGATTGTCGTCCGTCATCCCCGGCCCGCTGTCGCGCACGACGATCTCCACACCACGCTCGACCGTCGCCACGAGCACCTCTACCGTCGATCCGGCAGGTGACACCTCGAGCGCGTTGTCGATGTAGTTGTCGATGATCTCGCGCAGCGCGAGTTCGCTCGTCGTCACCTGCTGCGGCGCGGTCGCGACGGTGCTGATGCCGACACCGCGCTCCTCGGCGAGGGCCTGCCACTCGTCGACCCGCCCGCGCACCAGCGCGGTCACATCGACGGGTCCGACCTCGAGCACAGCACCCTCGGCGCGGGCGAGGCGCAGCAGTTGCTCGACCAGGTGCGAGAGTCTCGAGGTCTCGTCCAGCGCCGCTTCGACATGCTCGCGTGCGGCGGCGGGATCGGACTCCAATTCGTCGGCCGCCTGTTCGAGACGCAGGCGCAACGCCGTGAGCGGTGTGCGCAGCTGGTGCGACGCATCGCCGGCGAAGCGGCGTTGACGATCGAGCAGACCGCCGAGCCGACGGGTCATCGAGTTGAACGACGAGGCGAGGCGACGGATCTCGGGCGGGCCCTGCTCGGGCGCCTCCACCGACAGGTCGCCCGCGGCCACCTCGTCGGTCACCCGGCGCAGTGATTCGAGGGGCTGGGCGAGATAGCGCGAGAGGATGAGCGCGACGGCGATGGCCGTTCCCACCGACACCGACCCGGCGAGCAGCAGACTGCGCAGTTGGCGGTCGACGCGATCGTCGAGCACCGAGCGCGGGTACGAGATCCGCACCACTCCCACCACGTCGGGGCCCGAGAACACCGGCACTGCCACATACAGCAGGTCTTCACTCATCGTCACCGACGAGCGTTCGCCGCTGGCCGCCGTGCCGAGCAGCGCCGCGGCGATCTCCGGTCGTCCCACATAGTCCTCACCGGGTAGGTCGGACGGGTTCGTGCTGGCGATCAGGTAGCCGGCCTCGTCGGTGACGATGACAGTGCTGCCCGTGTAGAGGCGGAATCTGTCGAGCACCTCGTCGACGGCGCTCGTGCGCGTGGGTTCGTCGAGACCGATCACCGGCGAGATCTGGCCACCGACGGTGAAGGCGTCGCGCTCGATGGCGGTGGTCAACCGGTCGCGCTCGAGGTCGCTCAGGTACAGCGCGAGCGGCACGTCGTGCGACACGAGGACGACGCCGACCAGCCCGACCATCGCACCGAGGACGCGTCGCCTCATTGCGGTTGGTCCAGCCGGAATCCCACCCCGCGCACCGCCTCGATCCACGCCGGGTTCCCGAGCTTCTTGCGCAGGGAGGCGACATGGGCGTCGAGGGTCTTGGTCGGCCCGTACCAGTTGGCATCCCAGACGGCTTCCATGATGTCGCTGCGGCGGTGGACGATGCCGGGGCGCGAGGCGAGGTGTGAGAGCAGATCGAACTCCTTGGCGGTGAGGTCGATCACCACCTCGTCGACGAGCACGGTGCGGCGCGCCGGATCGATGACCATCCGGCCGACGGTCATCACGGCGGCGACCTCGTGACCGTTCTGCGGACCCGAGCGTCGGGTGACGGCGCGGATGCGGGCGATCACCTCGCGCAGGCCGAACGGTTTGGTGACGTAGTCGTCGGCCCCGATCTCGAGGCCGACCACCCGGTCGATCTCGTCGCTGCGGGCGGTGAGCATGATCACCGGGGTGGTCGAGCGGGCTCGGATGCGCCGGCACACCTCGAAGCCGTCGATGTCGGGCAGACCCACATCGACCAGATAGAGGTCGGGCACCGTGCCGTCGAGCGCCGCAAGGCCAGAGGAATACCGATGGACAATCATGCCGGCAGCCGCGAGCCCGGCCTCGAGCGACGCAGCGATGGCGTCGTCGTCCTCGATCAGTACGACTTCCACGGGGCCCATTGTCGCCTCTCGGAGGGTGGCGGCGTGCACCACCCGGCGTGACCCCAGCGATTTGGATGAATCTTCGACGAGTCCCCGACGACCGTTACACCGCCGCAACATACGGTTCTCCCTATGAAAACCACCACGGCAGCCGTTCTCTCGGTGACAGGCGTGCTCGTTGCGGGCACCGTTGCGCTCGCCGTCAACACCTCTCTGCTCGACACGGCGCTCGTTGATGCCGATGCCGCCGCCGCCATGCCGATGGGGCTGCCGGTTGCGATCGACACACCGGAGAGCATCTCGTCGGTCGTCAACGACGACGGGTCGATCGAGACGTTCGCGACCGCCGTGTACAGCGTGCCCGGCTTCGGGCTGGTCACCCTGATTCACGGGGAATCGTCGCTCGTCGTCAGCGCTGTCGAGCCGATCCCGGGTGTCATGTACGCGGCCGAGCAGGAGTCGGCCACGCGCGTGGAGGTCGAGTTCATGTCGGCCACCGGCATCGAGATCGAGTTCTACGCCGCGCTCATCGAAGGGCGCGTGATCACCTCGATCATCAGCGACGACGAGGACGATGAACTCGTGGAGGAGTCGTACGACGACTCCGACGAGGTCGACGAGGTCGATGAAGTCGACGAAGTCGACGACCCGTCTGATGACGGACTTCCCGATGACGACTGATCGACCCCGACGCGCCGCCCATCCGGCGCTGTCGGCACGGATCCTGTCGACGGGTATCGCCCTGTCGACGACGCTCGGGCTCACGGCGGCGTATGCGATCGGCGCCGCAGCCGAGGACACCTCGTCGGATGCTGCGGTCGACACCACGGCCACCAGCGGCATGTCTGCCCCGGGTGACCCGTCGACGACCCAGTTGAGCGCGCTCGGGCCAATCAGCCCGTCGATGCCCACACCCTCCGCGGCACTGACCGATGCGATCGGCACGTCCGGCGCGACATCGGCCACCGCGCCGCTCGGCGGGGCAACTGCCGTGACGACCTCCGCAACGGGCCCGGCGCCGGCGACGACGCTCGCACCGGTCACCACACAGGCCCCCACCACCACCCAGGCCCCCACCACCACGGTGGCGCCCACGACCACGCAGCCGCCGCCGACGACCAGCGGCTC
>JBJSXI010000098.1:0-10209 GCA_046086305.1 Ilumatobacteraceae bacterium | reverse complement strand
AGCTCCGCCACCTCCAGCGCACCGAGGTCGCTGAGGTGCAGGAGGGGTTCGCCCCCGGTCAGAAGGGGTCGAGCGCAATGCCCCACAAGCGCAACCCGATCAGCGCGGAGACGATCAGCGGGCTGAGCCGGGTGCTGCGCGGCAACCTCCAGGCGGGGCTGCAGGATGTTGCCCTCTGGCACGAACGCGACATCTCACACAGTTCGGTCGAACGCATCGTGCTGCCCGACAGCGCACTGCTCGCCTTCTACGTGCTGCGCCGCACCACACGCCTGCTCTCCGGCCTGCAGGTGTTTCCCGAGCGGATGCTGTCGAACCTGCAGGCGACCCGCGGGCTGGTCTTCAGCCAGCCAGTGCTGCTCGCACTCGTCGAGGGAGGAATGCCCCGCGACGAGGCCTACCGGGTCGTGCAGGATGCTGCCGCTCGGGCATGGAGCGAGGATCGGGAATTCCGCGAGGTACTCGCCGCCGACCCGCGGGTCGTGCTGTCGGCCGAGGCGCTCAGATCAGCCTTCGACCTCGGTCGCAGCCTGCGTCACGCGGCTCGAGCCGTCGACGCGCTGGTGCGCAGCGACGGTGCCTGACGACGCTCAGGCGCCGCGGCCGATGCCGGCGGTCTTCAACACCGACGGCTCCACCCCGACCGAGCGCCATGCGGCATAGGAGATGCCGTTGCGCTCGCCATATGAGCGGGCGACCTTGACGAATGCGGCCTCGAGAGCGGAGATATCGACCCCCGAGCTCATCGACGCGAGTTCGGCCTCGAGATCCATGCGCCGCTGGACGAGCTGCAGCTCGCGTACCGGATCTGCATCGGCGATCTCGACCTCGAGCGAGGCCAACTGGTTGCGCACCGTGTCGGCCGTCCGCTTCCGGCCACGCCGGGGCTTGTTGGCGCGCAGTGCCTCGAGATAGTCGCGCACCGCTTTACCCTCGGCGCGACCCGCAGCGAGCGCTGCCTTGTGCGCTGCCGACATGGCCTTCTTTGCCTGAGATGTTGCCATGAGCGGCGATCATAGACCGCGAGTCGATGAATTACACCAAATTCTCAACACGGCTTTCTTGGACTGAATTTGCCGAAATTCGGCCCTCATTGTCGTCACTCACTTTCCGTGAAGTTGCCGCATGTTCCGGCCGTCACGCCGGCCGCAGCCCACGGGTGGCGACGCACCGCACGCCACCGGCAAGACTTGGCCCATGAGCATCGACGCCCTCGCCGATCGGATCAACGCCGTCAGCCGCCTCACCGGCACGTTCACGCTTCGCTCCGGCCAGACGGCGACCGAGTATTTCGACAAGTACCGCTTCGAGGCTCTCCCCGACCTGCTCGGTGAGATCGCCGATGCACTGGTCCCCCTCGTGCCCGCCGGAACCGAGGTGCTCGCCGGACTCGAGATGGGAGGAATCCCGATCGCCACCGCCCTGTCGATGCGCACGGGTCTGCCCGTCGCCTTCATCCGCAAGCAGGCAAAGGCCTACGGCACCGCACGCCTCGCAGAGGGCGCCGACGTCGACGGGCGTCAGGTCACCGTGGTCGAGGATGTGATCACCACCGGTGGTCAGGTCGTGATCAGCAGCCGCGATCTCCGGGCACTCGGCGCTCGGGTCGAGCACGTCGTGTGTGTCATCGATCGCAGCACCGACGGAGGCGCTGCGCTCGAGGCCGACGGCCTTGCCATGCACGCACTGCTCACGAGGGCGCAGCTCGACGCGGCACAAGCACGCCGGGGTTGAGCAGACCCTGCGGATCGAGCGAGTCCTTCAACCTGCGCAGCACCTCGATGTGTGTGCATCCGTGCTGGCGCTCCATCCAGTCGACCTTCAGTCGTCCGATCCCGTGCTCGGCACTCACCGTGCCGCCGAGCGCGATCGTCGTCTCGAGCACGGCCTCCCGCACACGATCGCGCGCCGGTGGATCGAGGCCGAGCAGGTTGACGTGCAGATTCCCCTCAGCGAGGTGACCGAACACCACGAGGCGGGCCGACGGATCGGCAGCATCGCGGATGTGCGTGATCATCTCGACAAGTTCGGCGAGCCGCGCCAGCGGCACGGCGACATCCAACTTCAGCGGCGTGCCGAGGGCCGACAGGGCAACCGTGATGTGATCGCGGATCGCATAGAGGGCCTCCCGGGCAGGGCCGACGGCCATCACTCCGTCTCGGCCGGCGAGGGCATCGAGCAGCTCGTCGGCAGGATCTGCGTGGGCCGCGCAGTCGACCAACAGGAACAGGGGTGCCGCCCGGGGGTCCATCGGAGGCGCAACCCCGAGGTGGGCGGAGGCCACCTCGACGGCATCCGAGAAGAGCACCTCGACGGCGTCGAGGCTGGGAAGTGATCGCAGTCGGCCGAGCACATGCAACGCATCGTCGATCGATCGGCACGGCACCCACGCCGCTGCTGTCGCCCGAAACCACGGCACGAGCCGCAGGCGAGCCGCCGTGACGACCGCCAGCGTGCCCTCACTGCCGACGAGCAGTGAGGCCAGGTGCGGACCGGCGGTGCGCTTCGGCAGGCCGTGCAGGTCGTCGACCACCGAACCATCAGCCAGCACTGCCTCGACACCGAGCACCTGCGCGCGCATCGTGCCGAACCTGACGACACGCGAGCCGCCTGCATCGGTGTTCACCGCACCACCAACCGTTGCCGACGCCCGTGCGCCCCAATCGACGGGGATGTCGAGATCCACCGCACGCGCATGGTCGCGCACGGCACCGATCGTCACTCCCGCGCCGGCCGTCACCTGCATCGCCACCTCGTCGACCGGATCGAGTCGATCGAGACGCCGCGTCGACACCACGACGGCACCGTCGAGGGGCACTGATCCACCGACCAGCCCGGTGTTCCCGCCCTGCACCACGATCGGCACACCTGCAGCAGCGCACACCCCAACCACACCGGCCACCTCGGCCACCGAGCCGGGCCGCACCACGGCGAGTGCCGTGCCGTAGCGCGCACCGAGCCAGTCGACCTCATAGGTCGCGCGCACGTCGGGGTCCACCACGACGTGATTCGCACCGACCACCGCCGCCAGGTCCGACAGCAGTCGAGGCCCGCTCACCTCGACGATCCTGCGATCCTCGCCCCGGGCGGCAGATGATCGAGCAGTGCATCGCTCACCCAGCACCTCGTGAGGTGCAGGGTGCTCTCGATCCGCACCATGCGCACCGGACTGCCGATCGCCCGACCACACATGCTCACCGCAGCGCGCAGACAGTCGTCCTCCGAGGGCAGCACCATCGGCATACGACTGCGCCACAGGCCGGCGAGACCCGCCGTGAAACTGTTGACATACGTCTTGTGCCAGTCGATCCGTCGGGCGACCGAGACGGGGATGAAGTCGGCAAAGCCGATACCGAGCACATTGCCACCAGAGATCTGCGTGATGTCGAGCAGGACGATCGTGCGCACATCGGGCGACTCGAGGTCGGCGAGGCCGTGCACGCCGAATCGTCCCGTCACATTCGGATCGATCGTCGTGCCGCTGATGTCCTTGCCACCGCGCTCGACCACGAGGACATCGATGTCATCGAAGGGCAAGGGCGGGACCAGCGCTCTCGATCGCTCGGTGAGTTCGCGCTCCGCATCGCGCCCAACCTCGTCGGCGTGCAGCGCAACGACCTCGACGACCTCACCGGCCGCCGACTCGAGCGAGGCCAGACCTCCGAGCAGCCGACCCGTCGCGCGCAACGCCGTGATTCCTTCGAGGAGTCGCTCGCGCATCTCGACCGGGCCACACGAGTGGATCTGCGCAGCTCCGGGCTGCTTGCCGAAACCGACCACCGCCATCTTCGTGAGACCGCTCTCCACCGGGCCCTTGAAGCACGTGTGCGGCTTGATCCGATTGACGGGAAAGATGTGGTCGGCAGCCGCCGCGTGACGATCGAGGTGCAGCGGCATCCCCGACGGTGTTCGACCGACGATCACCGTCTCCATCGATGAACGGATCTCTGCGCCGATCGATGCCTCGGTGATGCCGAGGTCGGCGAGCATCGCCGCTTGACCGGCATCGGTGGCACCGCCATGGCTCCCCATCGCCGCCACGACGAACGGTTCGGCACCGAGCGCACGTAGACCGCTGACAGCGCCGCGTAAGAGCTCGACTCGACCGGCGAATCCCCGACTTCCCGCCCCGACCGCAACCGCAGCACCCGGTGCCACACCTCCGGCGAATCGTTCGACGACGGCACGATGCGCCGCGCGTTCGACATCGCCGACCGGTGGTGGCTGCGGCACGTCGAGCAACACCTCGGTCAGTGTGGGCACGACGAGGTCGGGGTGGAACGGCAGGCGAACGCCGTCGGACTCCCCCATCAGTGTCTGCCAGTCCACCTCCTCAACGTACCCGAGCACGGCGAGTCACGAGCCGGGACCCTCGGTAGGGTCGACGCCATGAGGTCGTCCGTCCGCTCGTCCCTGCTCGCTCTCGTTCTCGTCGCGCTCGCCGCATGCAGCGCGGATGACCCGACGGCCGACTCTGTCGACACGACGACCGTCGCGAGCACGACGGCGGTCGTCGAGACGACCGCTGCGCCGACGACCGAGCCGGCGCCGGCAGTCGGCGAGTGGGAGACGATCACCGCGCCGGCCGACTGCATGTGTGCCGACGGCGGCGAGTACCGCTACTTCATCCGCGAGGCCGACCCGAGCCGGGTGCTGTTCTTCATGGAGGGCGGCGGCGCCTGCTTCGACGCACGCACCTGCTCCCCAGATAGCTCGACGTTCTCGCGGAGCCCGGGCGATGCCGAGTCGATGCCCACTGCCGGCATCTTCGACGACTCGCGTCCCGACAACCCGTTCGCCGGCTGGACGATCGTGTTCGTCCCCTACTGCACGGGTGATGTGCACCTCGGCAGCGCCACGACCGACTACGGCACCGGTGTCGTCGTCGAACACAAGGGATTCGTCAACGCCTCGACCGCTCTCGCCACGATGGTCGAACGGTTCCCCGACGCCGCACAGGTCGTGGTCGCAGGCGAGAGCGCCGGCTCGATCCCCTCGCCGCTGTTCGCCGGCCTCGCCGCCGACGCGTACCCATCGGCACAGATCACGGCGCTCGCCGACGGTTCAGGCGCATACCCCGATCTGCCGGCGATCAACGCCGTGATCGGCACCTACTGGGGCACGATGAACGCCGTGCCACCGTGGCCCGTCAACGAGGGCATGACCGTCGAGCAGTGGAGTCTGCCCGGCCTCTTCGTCCAGGCGGGTCTCCATGCCCCTCGCATCGTGTTCGCTCGTCACGACTACGCCTTCGACTCGACACAGGTCTTCTTCGCCGGCCTCGCGGGCATCGCCGCCGACGAACTGGTCACCCTCATCGACCAGAACGAGGCCGCCATCGAGGCCAAGGGCGTCGACCTGCTCAGCTACACCAGCCCCGGCAGCAGCCACACGATCCTCGCTCGGGACATCTTCTACACCCAGACCGTCGAGGGCGTACTGCTCGTCGATTGGGTGACTGCCCTCCTCGCCGGCGAGCCGTCCGGCGATGTGCACTGCGTCGAGTGCATGGCGCCGTGACGCACGTCGGGGGGTCTGGCGACCTTCGACGCGTCGTCGTGGTCGGTGCATCGCTCGCCGGGCTCCGCGCGTGCGAGACGCTCCGCCAAGAGGGTTTCACCGGCACGATCACCCTCATCGGTGCCGAAGCGCACCAGCCCTACGACCGACCACCCCTGTCGAAGGCGCTCCTTGCAGGCGAGTTCGAGCCGGAACGGATTGCGCTGCGGCGAGCCGACGCGATCACCGGCCTCGACCTCGAGATGCTCCTCGGCCGACGCGCCGTGTCGCTCGACACCGCGCAGCGATCGCTCGGGCTGGCCGACGGATCAGCAGTCACCTACGACGCCCTCGTCATCGCGACGGGCGCCCGACCGCGCCGCCTGCCCGACCAGCCCGACATCGAAGGTGTCGTCACCCTGCGGACGCTCGACGACGCACTGCACCTCCGCCAGCACCTCGTCACCCCCGGCACCCGCCTCGTCATCGTCGGCGCCGGCTTCATCGGCCTCGAGGTCGCATCGACAGCCCTCGACCTCGGCTGTTCCGTGACGGTGCTCGAGGCCGCGCCGGCACCACTGTTGCGCGGTCTCGGCGACCAGATGGGCCCTGCGGTCGCCGACATCGCACGGCGTCGAGGGGTCGATCTCCGCTGCGCCACGCCGATCTCGGCGATCGAGCACGATGGCGAGCGCGTGCGCGGCGTGTGTCTCGCCGACGACTCGCTCGTCGACGCCGACGTCGTGCTCGTCGGGGTCGGCGCCACACCGAACATCGAGTGGCTCGACGGAAGTGGCCTCACCATCGCCGACGGCATCGTGTGCGACGCATCGCTGCACACCGGTGCCGACGACGTATTCGCTGCAGGTGACTGCGTGCGGTGGCCCAACGGTGTGTTCCGCGGCCACGACGACGAGATGATGCGGATCGAACACTGGACGAATGCATCCGAGCAGGGAGCCGTCGCAGCGCGGAATCTCCTTGCGTCCGCGCGTGGTGAGCCGACGGTTCCCTTCGAGTCGGTGCCGTTCTTCTGGAGCGAGCAGTTCGGCCGACGCATCCAGTTTGTCGGTCGGGCACACGGCGGCGACGACGTCGCCGTCGTCGCCGGTGAACCGACGGGCGCAGTCACCGTGCTCTACGGGTGGCAGGGCCGTCTGCGCGGCGCACTCGGCGTCGACATGCCCAAGCTCGTGATGCGGTTCCGACAGATGGTTGCCGAACGGGCAACCTGGGACGACGCTCTCGCCCGCGCCGCCGAACTCACTTCGTGACAGCACCCTCGCGCACGAAGGCCGGACCATGCAGCAGGACCGGATCCTTCGGTCGACGTGACCTGATGTTGAGCATCTCCACGAGGAGAGCGAAGGCCATCGACGAGTAGACGTAGCCCTTCGGGATCTTCTGGCCGAGCCCCTCCGCGATGAGAGTCATGCCGATGAGCAACAGGAACGACAGCGCAAGCATCTTCACCGTCGGATGCCGGTTCACGAAGTCGTAGATCGATCCCGACGCCGCGAGCATCACGAACACTGCGAGCACGACGGCGATCACCATCACCGGCACATAGGTCGTCATGCCGACTGCGGTGATGACCGAGTCGATCGAGAACACGAGGTCGAGCAGAAGCACCTGGAGGATCACCGACCGGAATGTCACGGCACGACCAGCCTGCTGATGTGGATCGACTCCCTCGAGTCGGTGATGAATCTCCTTGACCGCCTTCCAGATCAGGAAGAGACCGCCCACGAGGAGCACGAGCGACTTCCCGGAGAACTCGACACCGAACAGTTCGAACAGGGGTTTCTTCAGTCCGAGGATCACCCCGACACCGAGCAGGAACAGCACCCGCATCCCGCCGGCAAGAAGCAGACCTGTGCGACGAGCCCGGGCCTGCAGTTCGACCGGCAGCTTGTTGGCGAGGATCGAGATGAACACCACGTTGTCGACTCCGAGGACCACCTCGAGCAACAGCAGTGCCGCAAGGGCCGTCCACGCTTCTGTCTGACCGATCCAGTCCATGGGCGCGCAGGCTAGTGCTCGACCACGAGCACCTCGGAGACGCACATCTGTGCCGAAGGTGAGCAGCGGGCGACACCGTGTCGATGCCGCCCTACACTCACGCCATGAGTTCGCACCTGTCGAACGTGTGGTTCAGAGTCACCCCACTCGAGGTCAGCCACGGCAGCGGATGCTGGGTGACGACGACCGATGGCACCGAGTACCTCGATTTCGCCGCCGGCATCGCGGTCAACTCGACCGGCCACGCGCACCCGAAGATCGCCGCCGCCATCGCAGCGCAGGCCACACGTTTCATCCACGCCCAAGCGAACGTGTTCCGTCACGACCTGCTCGAGCCGCTCGCCGCCGCACTCCACGAGATCACTCCGTCGTCGATCGACACGTTCTTCTTCGCCAACTCGGGCGCCGAGATCACCGAGGCCGCGGTCAAACTGGCCAAGCAGGCGACCAAGCGGCCGCACATGGTGGTGTTCGGCGGCAGTTTCCACGGTCGCACGCACATGGCGATGGCGATGACGACGAGCAAGACGAGTTATCGAGCCGGGCACGCGCCGCTGCCAGGCGGCGTGTTCGTCGCCCCGTTCCCCGATCCGCTCGCCGACGACCAGGACGCCGAGGTTGCAAAGGCCCTGAAGGGCTTCGACCACCTCCTGAAGTCGATGACGGCACCCGAGGAGACCGCCGGCGTGATCCTCGAGCCGGTCCTCGGCGAGGGCGGCTACATGCCTGCGCCGGCCGCCTTCGTGCACGGGCTCGTCGAACGCTGCAAGGCACACGGCATCCTGTTCATCGCCGACGAGGTGCAGAGCGGCTTCGGACGCACCGGCACGATGTTCGCCGTCGATCAGTACGGCATCGAGCCCGACATCATCTGCATGGCCAGGGGCATCGCCAGCGGTTTCCCGTTCTCGGCGCTCGGCACCCGACGCGAACTCGACGACCGTTGGCCCACCGGCAGTCACGGCGGCACCTACGGCGGGAACGCCATGGGGTGTGCTGCCGCGCTCGCGACGATCGAGTTGATGCGCGAACCGGCGTTCCTCGCGAACGTGCGCGCACGTGGCGCGCAGCTCACCGCCGGACTCAGCGCACTGCAGGCGAAGTACCCGACGATCGTCCAGGTGCGCGGACCCGGATTGATGGTCGGCGTCGAGTTCGACGATCCCAGCCGAGTCAGCGCAGTGATCTCGCACTGTCTCACCGAGGGCCGATTGATCCTGATGAATGCCGGCACCTACGGCCGATGCATCCGGTGGATGCCACCTCTCGTCGTCGACGAACACGAGATCACACTCGCCCTCACCGCCTTCGAGGCCGCGCTCGAGGCGACGGCCTGAGAGGCCCCACGACGGGCACGGTGACGACATGCCCCGTCTCGACTCAGAACGGATCGACCTGTGGCGGAACTTCTGCCGCTCGTCGGCTCGTCTCCAGCGGATCATCGATCAGGCACTCATCGACGAGCACGACATGCCGCTGGCCTGGTACGACGTGCTCACGGCCATCCGTGACGCTGGCGGTGCGATCAGGGTGCGCGACCTCGCCACTGCGCTCGACGAGGTGCCGAGCAGCCTGTCGCGACGGCTCGATCGGATGGAGGATGCCGACCTGATCGAGCGGCGGCCCGCACCGACGCTGATCGACCGGCGTGTCGTGGAGGTCGTGGCGACCACCGAGGGCCGCTACTCGTGGCGCGACGCCACCATCAGCTACCGGCGGCTCGTCCAGCAGCACTTCGCCGGTTCGCTCACCGAAACCGACGTCGCCGCACTCCAGCGACTGTGGCCGAAGTTCTCCTGACGACCTCCCCGGCCCGCTGCCGGCGGGAAATGACGTCTCCTCCGATTTCGGCCCGGCCGCCGGATGCGGGCAGACTTCGCCGACACACCCTGCCAAGGAGCCACCCATGACCACCGCCGTGATCGTCGACGCCATCCGCACACCGCTCGGCAAGCGCAACGGCAAGTTGAAGGACTGGCATCCGGTCGATCTGGCTGCCGAGACCCTCAAGGCGCTCCAGCAGCGAACAGGGATCGACCCCGCCATCGTCGACGACGTGGTGATGGGATGCGTGATGCAGGTCGGCGAGCAGGGCGTGAATGTGGCCCGCAACGCAGTGCTCGCCGCCGGGTGGCCCGAGTCGGTGCCGTCCACCACGATCGACCGCCAGTGCGGGTCCTCGCAGCAGGCGGTGCACTTCGCCGCCCAGGGCGTCATGGCGGGCGCCTACGACGTCGTGGTCGCCGCAGGGGTCGAGGTGATGAGCCTGGTGCCCATGGGCGCCTCAATCGGGTCCAACATCGGCTTCCCGTTCGGAGCCGCGGCGCTGCGCTACCTGTACGTCTAGCTGATCGAGGGCCAGAAGGGTTTGGTCGGCCAGGGTGTGTCGGCCGAGATCATCGCCAACGAGTGGGACCTGAGCCGTGAGGACCTGGACAGCTTCGGCGTGCGCTCCCAGGAGCTGGCGCGTCGGGCCCGGGACGAGGGCCGGTTCGACAACGAGATCGTGCCCGTCCGGTCGAAGATCCGCGACAAGGAGACCGGCGAGGTCAAGGTCCTCGACGACGTGGTGAGCGCCGACGAGGGCATCCGGCCCGACACGACCGTCGAGGGACTCGGCAAGCTCAAGCCGGCCTTCCTGCCCGACGGCAAGGTCACGGCGGGCAACAGCTCGCAGATCACCGACGG
>JBJSXI010000097.1:0-10157 GCA_046086305.1 Ilumatobacteraceae bacterium | reverse complement strand
TTGCGACCGTGGCGCCGCTTTCGAGCGAGCCTCGCAGCAAGTTTGCGTGTCAGCGGGTACAACGACTTCTTGAGAGCCTGCATCTCGTCTCGACTGGCATGCATGAACTCGACATCTTCGGGGAGAGGCTTGCGAAGGGTCTTGGCCATCGCCTCTGCGCCGCGGTCGGCGACGAGGCGTCGCCGGATCTCGGCCTCGATCTCCTTCTTGAACTGCTCGATCCTGCTCGCGTACTCGTCGGCTTCGAGACGCTCCTCGAGATCGGTCAAACCACCCTCGGCCTGTTCGCGGCTCGCCTCCATCAGCTGCTCGAACATGTTCTCGAGGTCGAGATTGCGCAGTGTCCGGTACAGGTAATAGGTACCACCCACCGGGCGGCCGGGCTCCATCCCCGCATACCGCTGCACCGACTGACGGGCGACGGCGCGCATCATCGCCTGATCACCACCCATCAGCGCCTGCATCAGCAGCCGGGCGAGTTCCTCGGCCGACAGCGAGTCCATCGAACCACCCTGGGTCGAGCGCCCCTCACCCTGACGCTCCTGGATCTCGCGCCACATCTCGTCGATCTCCCCATCACCCTCGACGAGGCGGTACTCGGGTCCGCGAAGGCTGAAGTAGACGTCGAAGACCGTCTCGAATGACCGCCAGTGGGCGTGGTTCTTGACGAGAGTTGCGCCGAGCGCATACTTGAATGCCTCGCGGTCCTCGAGCGGCACGTGCTGGACGGCCTCCATGGCGTCGAGGTTCTCGGTGAGCGACACCGGCAATCCGGCATTGCGCAGTTCGGTGACGAAGCCGGCGAGCAGGTCGAGCATCGGACTACTTCTCGACGCTCAGTTCCTTGGCGGCCTTCGCGATGTCGGTCTGGTACTTCAGCAGGATGTGCAAGGTGTCCTTGGCATGCTGGGCCTCGATGTGCTCGATGCCGAGCAGCACGAGGGTGCGCGCCCAGTCGATGGTCTCACTGACGCTCGGTGCCTTCTTCAGGTCGAGTTGACGAATGCTGCGCACGATCCTGGCGATCTGATCGGCGAGGTTGTCGCTGACCTCCGGCACCTTGGCGAGCACGATCTCCTTCTCGCGCTCCATCGTCGGATAATCGACGTGGAGATAGAGGCACCGGCGCTTGAGCGCCTCGCTGAGTTCGCGCGTGTTGTTCGAGGTGAGGAACACGAGCGGGATCTGCCGCGCAGTGATCGTGCCGAGTTCGGGGATCGACACCTGGTACTCGGAGAGGATCTCGAGGAGGAGCGCCTCGGTCTCGACCTCGACCCTGTCGACCTCGTCGATCAGCAGCACGACCGGATCGTCGGCGCTGATCGCCTCGAGCAGCGGACGGGTGAGGAGGAACTCGCGACTGAAGATGTCGTCGTGGATCTCGCTCCACGAATCACTGTTGCGATCGGCCTGGATACGCAGCAACTGCTTCTTGTAGTTCCACTCGTAGAGCGCCTTGCTCTCGTCGAGCCCCTCGTAACACTGCAGGCGGATGAGCCGTGATCCCGTCAGCTCGGCGATGCTCTTGGCCAGTTGGGTCTTGCCCGTCCCCGCCGGCCCTTCGACCAGTACCGGCTTGCCGAGGCGATCGGCGAGGAAGGCGACCCCGGCAATCCCCTCGTCGGCGAGATAGTTCACGCGTCGCAGACCGTCGCGGACCTGCTGGACGCTCTCGAAGCGATGCGACATGGCGGGCACCCTAGCGGGGGGCTGCCGAACTACCCTCGGTCCGTGGCCGGCCTGCTGCGCACGAACGTCGGCGTTGCGGCCGGCACCGCCACCTCGCGGCTCACGGGGCTGGCCCGGGTTGCGGTCCTCGGTGCAGTCCTCGGCACCCCGAGCGCACTCGCCGACGCCTACGACCTGGCCAACTCGACGCCGAACATGGTCTACGAGCTGCTGCTCGGGGGCATCCTCAGCAGCACCCTCGTCCCCCTGCTCACGCGGCTGCGCGACGACGGCGACGACGAGGGCACTCGCGCCGTCATCACCGTCACGACCTTGACCCTGACGCTCGTCACGGCCCTGGCGGTCGCTGCGGCGCCGCTCGTGTTCGGGCTCTACTCGGTGCTCACCGCCGACACGGTCGATGCAGACCGATATCGCGCCGTCGGCACCGCACTCACGCGGATGTTCCTCGTGCAGATCTTCTTCTACGGTCTCACCGCACTCGGCGCCGCGCTCCTCGCCGCGCGACGGCGATTCCTCGCCGCCGCCTGGGCCCCGGTGGTCTCGAACCTCGTGGTCATCGGTCTCCTCCTCCTCGTCCCTCGGATCGTGCAGGGCACCCCGTCGCTCGACGACGTCCTCGACGATCGCGCGCTTCGCTGGCTCCTCGGCGGCGGTGCGACGCTCGGTATCGCACTCGGCGCACTCGCCCTCGTCCCGGCACTGCGCGGCGCCGGTGTCTCGCTCGGCCTCGGATCCTCGTGGCGACACCCCGCGGTCCGCTCGCTGCGCACGATGTCGATGTGGGCACTCGGGTACGTGGCAGCGAACCAGGTCGCCCTCGTCGTCGTCCGCAACCTCCTGCGCGGCGGTGATGGTTCGGCATTCGCGTACTCGCGCGCCTTCCTGTGGTTCATGCTGCCGCACGCGCTGCTGGCCATGCCGATCGTCACGACCTTCCAGCCCGAGCTCGCTTCCGCCGCAGCGAGGCACGACGATGCTGCCCTCGCCGAGCGAGCATCGCGCGGCATCCGTCTCATCGCACTCCTCACCCTGCCAGCAGGTGTCGGGCTGTTCGTGCTGCGCGAGCCGATCATCGGACTCGTCTTCCAGCACGGCGAGGCGACCGCTGCCGACACTGCGCTCACCGCACGAGCGCTCGGTGGGTTCGCACTCGGCCTCGGTGCGTTCTCGATCTACCTCTTCGTCCTGCGGGTGTTCTACGCCCGCTTCGATGCACGCACACCCTTCCTGCTGAACGTCGGTGAGAACCTCGTCAACATCGTCCTCGCAGTCGTGCTCGTCGACCGGTTCGGCCTCGCCGGTCTCGCCGCATCGTTCGCCATCGCGTACGTCGTCGGTGTCGTTGCCGCAACGGCCGTTGCGGCCCGACGGATCACATCGCTGCGGACCGCACCACTCCTCGCATCTGTGGGCAGGTCAGCAACTGCTGCGGCAGTGATGGGCTTGGTGGTGGCGACGGTCGCAGGCAGGGTCGGCGACGACGCTGGTGTCGGCGCGGCGGCGCGGGTCGGCGTCGGCTCGCTCACCGGAGTGATCGTCTACGCCATCTTGACGGTGCTCGTCGGCGATGACGACCTCCGCGCCCTCATCCGAGCACGAGCAGGTCGTCGCGGTGGATGACCTCGTGCGCAACATCGTCGGGGAGCTCCGACGTGCGCCGACCCATCGCGGCCCGCACGATGTCGGATCCGCATGTAGCGATCCCGCGGGCGATGGCCCTTCCGGCCGCGTCGCGTACCTCGACGACATCACCCTCGTCGAAGTCGCCGTCGACGGCGGTCACCCCGGCAGGCAGCAGCGACGTGCCGCGCTCGACGAGTGCTCGACGGGCACCATCGTCGACCGTCACCGACCCCTCGACGTTTGTCGCGAAGCCGATCCACAACTTGCGCGCCGGCAGCGAACGGCTGCTCGCCTCGAACGTCGTGCCGACCGAGATCCCCTCGACGGCATCGACGAGTACCGACGGCCGTGACGCTTGGGCGATCACGGCGCGCACGCCCGCCCACGACGCCATCCGTGCCGCCGAGAGCTTGCTCGCCATTCCGCCGCTGCCTCGTGTCGACCCCGTCGCAGTGGCCTCCACTGCGGGCAACGGGTCGTCGGCACCCACCACGGCGACGAGCGATGCCGACGGGTCGACGCGCGGATCGGACGTGTACAGCCCGGGGGTGTCGGTGAGCAGGACCAACACATCAGCACCCACGCTGTGTGCGACGAGAGTGGCGATCCGGTCGTTGTCGCCGTACCTGATCTCGTCACTCGCGATCGCGTCGTTCTCGTTGACGATCGGGATGCATCCCAACTCGAGCAAGCGAACGAGCGTGCCGCGTGCATGCAGGTACTGGCGGCGGTCGACGAAGTCGTGCGGCACGAGGAGTACCTGCGCGGCGACCAGGCCGTGTCGATCGAGCGACCGGTTGTAGGTCTCCATCAACCGGCTCTGCCCGGCCGCACTGATCGCCTGCAGCGTCGGCACATCGACCGGTCGGGCCGTCAGCCCGAGCGCCGCCACACCGGCAGACACGGCTCCGCTGCTGACGAGGATCACCTCGTGGCCGCGACGGCGCAGCTCGGCGAGTTGATCGCAGATCGCGTCGATCACGCCGACCTCGATCACCCCGCGTGCATCGGTGAGCGACGACGTACCGACCTTGGCCACGACGCGCATGTCAGCGATCCTCGTGGTACTCGAAGCTGAACCCGGCGATCCACACCACATCGCCGTCGCGGGCGCCGGCTCGGGCCAACAGCTTCGGCACACCGAGGCGACGGAGTTGGTGGTCGATGTAGCTGAGCGCCTCGGGTGTGGTGACGTCGTTCAGGGCGACGACGCGCTCGACCTGGCGGCCGACGAGACGGAACTCTCCGTCGGTCATCCGCTCGACCCTCGCTCCTGCGGGTTCGGGCCGCAGGATCACCACACCTTCGTGATCGGGTTCGGCCTGCCGGGCCTCGTGGACGAGTGAGGCGAGACGGCCGACGAGGTCGCGCACACCCTGATTCGTCACGGCCGACAGGCGCAGCCCGTTCCAGTCGTGCACCGCCGAATCGCTCTTGGTGCCGACGACGAGGCGCGGTCGCTCGAGCAACTCGGGCCGATACTGCCCGAGCTCGCGCAGCAGGATGCGCTCCTGCTCGGCCGGCGTCGGTCCGGTCGGGTCGGAGAGGTCGACCATCACGCACAGCACCCGAGCCCGCTCGACGTGGCGGAGGAAGGTGTGTCCGAGTCCACGCCCCTCGCTCGCCCCCTCGATCAGACCGGGCACATCGGCCACGACGAACTCGGTCGCCTCATCGAGTCGCACCACACCGAGATTCGGCTCGAGGGTCGTGAACGGGTAGTCGGCGATCTTCGGCTTCGCTGCGCTGATGACGCTGATCAGGGTGCTCTTGCCGACATTGGGGAATCCGACGAGTGCAACATCGGCCATCAACTTGATCTCGAGGCGCAGCCAACGCTCCTCGCCGTGCTCGCCCTGCTCGGCGAACGACGGTGCGCGTCGCCGGTTCGACAGGAACTTCGCATTGCCGCGACCGCCACGTCCACCGGCGGCTGCCATCCACCGGTCGCCATGATGGGCGAGGTCGGCGAGCAGTTCTCCCGAGTACATGTCGGTGATCACGGTGCCCTCCGGCACGGTGATCTCGAGGTCCTTGCCCCTCCGTCCGTGCAGGTCCTTTCCCTGCCCGTGCACCCCGTCCTCGGCGCGGCGGTGCGGGTGATCGCGAAAGGCGATGAGCGACGACACATTGCGGTCGGCCACGAGCCAGACATCGCCCCCCTTGCCACCGTCGCCGCCGTTGGGTCCACCGAAGGCCACCGGACCCTCGCGGCGGAACGCCACACAGCCCGCTCCCCCGTCGCCACCGCGGACGTTCAGTTGGGCGACGTCGACGAAACCGCTCATAGGGCGCTCTCACGCTATCGGGGACCGTCACACCCCCTCGGTACGCTCATGAGCGTGAGTGGGATCGACGAACGGGCCGACCGGTGGGCGTCGACGATGGCCGGTCACGACGACGGCGGACTGCGTGTCGCCCATGTCGACTCGTGGGCCGGATCGGGGTCGCGCGAGGTGATCACCCGCGCCACCCGCGAAGAGCGCGACGACGCGACCCTGGCCACACTCGCCACACGTGCGCATGGCGCTGGCAACCGCGCCACCGAAGAGGAGCCCGATCCATGGCGGACATGCTTCGAGCGCGACCGCGACCGCATCCTCCACGCCACTGCGTTCCGCCGCCTCGCCGGCAAGACCCAGGTGTTCGTCTTCCCCGACGATCACCAGCGCACCCGGCTCACCCACGCACTCGAGGTCGCTCAGGTCGCCGCAGCGGTCGCACGACCGCTCGGCCTGAATGTCGCGCTCACCGAGGCGATCGCCCTCGGGCACGACTGTGGGCACGGCCCCGGGGGTCACGCCAGCGAGGACGCCCTCAGCCCGTTCGTCCCGGGCGGCTTCGATCATGCGCCATGGGGCGCCGATGTCACCCTCGCCCCGCTCAATCTGTGCACCGAGACGCTCGACGGCATCCGGAACCACTCGTGGAGCCGCCCGGCACCGATGACACCCGAGGGCGAGGTCGTCAGCTGGGCCGACCGCATTGCCTACGTCTGCCACGACTTCGAAGATGCCGTCGCTGCCGGTGTGGTCACCCCGGCGATGCTGCCCCCACTCGTGCGCGGGCGATGTGGCGAGACCCGTCGCGAGCAGCTCAGTGCGTTCATCCGAGGGATGCTCGACGCCGCCGCTGCCCATGGTCGCATCGGGATGACGGCGCACTACGCCGAGGCACTGTCCGAGTTCCGACGCTTCAACTACGACAACATCTACCTGCGACCCGCGTCACGCCAGCAGGCGGCTGCGGTCATCGATCTGCTGCGTGCGCTCGTCGAGCACTACGCCGATCGCCCCAACCTGCTGCCCGATGTCGACGGTCTCGACGCGGGCAGCGAGATGGCAGTTCACACGGCCGTTGCGTACGTCGGAGGAATGACCGATCGATTCGCCTGCCGTCAGGCGATGGCATTGCTCGACTGGCCACGGGAGCGACTGCCCCGCGGGGTCGACACGCCGGTCTAGTCAGACGGCGTCAGAGCGAACGGCTCAGGGCTCGATGTCGACAACGCGGCGTCCGCCACGCTGGCCGAACTTGACCGCACCGTCGACCATCGCGAAGAGCGTGTCGTCACCACCGCGGCCGACATTGCGACCGGGGTGGAACTTGGTGCCGCGCTGGCGCACGAGGATCGCGCCGGCGGTGACATGGCTGCCACCGAACGCCTTCACGCCGAGGCGCTGCGCATTCGAGTCACGCCCGTTACGAGTTGAACCGCCGCCCTTGGTCTTCGACATGTCGACTCAGCCCTTCTTGATGGAGGTGATCTCGAGAACGTGGTACCGCTGACGGTGTCCGTACCGCCGACGCTGGTTGGTGCGCCGCTTGTAGGTGAACCCGTTGATCTTCGGGCCCTGTGCCCATCCGACGACCTTCGCGGTGACGGCCGCACCCTTGAGTTGCTCGGGGGTCGACAGCACCGTCGCCCCGTCGACCACGAGCACCGGGGTCAGCGAGACCTCGGCGCCCTGCTCGGCGTCGAGCAGTTCGACGTGGACCTGCTGACCCTTTTCGACCCTGGCCTGCTTGCCACCGGAAGCGATCACTGCGTACATAGCCGGGCAATCCTACCGGACAGCCGGGCCCGGGCAACCAGCCTCACGACAGCAGCTGGTGGTCGACCACGACCCCCCGCCCCTCGCAATTCGGGCACTGATCGGCGAAATTGACCAGCAGGCCCTCCCCGATCCGCTTCCGGGTCATCTCGACGAGGCCGAGCTCGCTGATGTCGAAGACCTGGGTCCGGGTCTTGTCGCGGGCGAGCGCCGCCCGGAACGCCTCGACCACCTTGCGACGGTTCTCCTTGACCTCCATGTCGATGAAGTCGATCACGACGATGCCGCCGATGTCGCGCAGGCGCAGCTGCTTGGCGACCTCCTCGGCTGCCTCGAGGTTGTTGGCGAACACGGTCTGCTCGAGGTTCGTGCTGCCGACGTTCTTGCCGGTGTTCACGTCGATCACCGTGAGTGCCTCGGTGTGCTCGATGATCAGTGATCCGCCCGACGGCAGCCACACCTTCCGATCGAGCGCCTTGTGCAGTTGCTCGTGGATGTGGAACTTCTCGAAGAGCGCCAGCCCCTCCTCGACGTCGTCGTGGAACTCGACCCGGTCGGCAAGCTCGGGGTTGAATGCCGTGACGTACTCGCTCACATCGTCGTGGAGCCGCTGGTCGTCGATGATGACGCCGCGATACTCGACGTTGAACTCCTCACGGATCACCCGGACTGCCAGTTCGGGCTCGCGGTACAGCAGGGCCGGACCGTTCACCTTCTTGGCCTTCGCGTCGATCTGTTCCCACTGGTCGAGCAGACGGGTGACGTCGGCCTGCAACTCGTGTTCGGTGGCGTGCTCTGCAGCCGTGCGGACGATGAGTCCGTGCTCGGCGGGCTTCACCCGGTCGAGGATGCTGCGCAGCCGCTTGCGGACGTCGTCGGGAAGGCGCTTGGAGATGCCATAGGTCTTCGAGTTCGGTACGAGCACGACGAAGCGACCCGGGAGCGACACTTCCTGGGTGAGGCGTGCACCCTTCGCGCCGATCGGGTTCTTCGTCACCTGGCAGACGATCAGCTGGCGCGAACGCAGCATCTGCTCGATCCGCGGCTGTGATGCCTTCTCGACGATGTCCTCACTGTCGTACTGCACGTCGCCGCGGTACAGCACGGCGTTCTTCGGCGTGCCGATGTCGACGAACGCGGCCTCCATACCCGGCAGCACGTTCTGCACCCGGCCGACGTAGATGTTGCCGTGGATCTGGCCGATGTCGTCGGCCGGTCGGCTGACGTAATGCTCGATGAGTGTGCGCCCCTCGAGCACGGCAACTTGAGTGAGGTGCGGGCGCACCTGCACGCACATCAGGTAACGACCCACCGGCCGGCCCTTGCGCTCACGACCCCGACGGCGCTCGAGGACGTCGGGGTCGAGCTCGGCGACCGGACCGGGTGCGGGTCGCGGTCCACCGCTCCCGCCCGAGCCACCACCACGACCTCCGCGGCGGCGCTTCTTCTTGCGCTCGGATGGGGCGGCCGCAGCCGCAGGTGCGGCGCGCACGGGCGCAGGTCGCGTGTCGCCGATCTGCGGCTTGCGCACGACGGCCGCGGCCGCCGCCTCGGTCGAGGGTCGATTCTCCGACGCCCGATCGGGCAGTTCGGGCAGCGCGTCGTCGTCGCTCGGGGCGCCCGCGGTCGCGGCACCCGTCGGCTTCTTGCGGTTCCGTCCGCCGCGCGAACCGCGGCGGCGCCTCTTGGCCCCGGTACGCGGTGTGCCGGGAGCTGCGTCAGGCGGCCCGCTGACCTCGGTCGGCTCGGTGGAGGTATCGACCTCGGGGGTCGTCTCGGGGGTGTCCATGGAGATCCCTTCTCAGAGCGGGACGAGGTCCCGCAGGTCGCCGTCGTGGTCGGCCCACTGATGGGTCCGCAGGACCCGCGGGGCGACATCGACGGGATCGAATGTCGGAAACAGTGCGGCGACGAGTTCGAGGGGCCGTAGCCCCCGCCCCGACGTCGCCAACGTGGCGTCGAGCACGATGTCGTGGCTGCCGTGAGCCGTGAGTGCGAGCACTGCGGGCCGGATGTCGTCGCGGCTGCGCTGACCCTTGCGCTCCCGCTCGAGCGGAAGCTCGGTGGCCTCGAGCGTTCGTTCGACCGCCGAGGTGACCTCGTCGAGTGTGACGCCGGCGAGGGTGAGTCGCCAGCCGCACGCTACGACGACCTCCTGCAGGGACCGCGCGTCGGCGGGACATGCGACGACTCGCTCGACGCCGTACCCGGCGGGGAGCGCTGCGGCCAACACCGAGGTGAGCTCACCCTCGTCGGTGGTCGAGCCTGCCTCGAGTTCGACGTCGAGGTACTCGGCGCGACTCTCGGCGCCGGTCGGCAGGGCGAGACCGAACGACATCCGTGGCCGGGGTGTGAACCCACCCGACCACGCCACGCGCACACCGGCCTTGCGCACGGCGCGCTCCCAGTGCCGTGCCGTATCGCGGTGACTCGTGAAGCGAACCTTGCCGACCTTCGAGTAGCGGATCCGCATCCTCATCGGCCGACTCCCCACGACAGCCCCTGACCTGTGCCCTGGCTCCCGCCCGCCGGCGCCACCGGCGACGCAACGACATGTTCGAGACCGAGTCCGGTGCAGACGCCGCAGTCGTAGCAGGGAGTCCACCGGCAATCTTCGAGACCGTGCTCGGCGAGTGCCTCCTGCCAGTCGAGCCACAGGAAATCGCGGTGCAGCCCTGCCGACAGGTGGTCCCACGGGAGGATCTCGTGCTCGTCGCGGTGACGGTGGACGTACCAGTCGACCGACAATCCCTCGGCCGCCATCGCGTCCTGCCACCGTGACAGCCG
>JBJSXI010000096.1:0-18373 GCA_046086305.1 Ilumatobacteraceae bacterium | reverse complement strand
ATCTTCGAGACCTGGTACAAGATGGCGGCGATGCTCCAGAGTGGTCTCGACGTGTCGGGCATCGTCACTCACCGGCTGCCCGCCGACCGCTTCGAGGAGGCTCTCGCCATCGTGCGGCGCGGCGAGTGCGGCAAGGTGATCCTCGACTGGTCGTGACGGCGGCGGCCCCCCGCTGCGCCAGCCATCTCGCCCGTGGGCGCGGAAGTGAGCGGTTGTGGGGGGTTGGCGCGCCCGTGGGGTAGGGGCGGGTCGGAACTGGCATGGAATCGCGCCCAACGGGATTGAGTGGGGGGGACTCAGGTTTTCTGATGCTCGGGTTGGCGGCCGGTCGGGAGGCTCCCTAGCCTTGCGTCAGGTCCACTCACCATCCCCCAAGGAGCGTCCCCCATGGCCAAGGCAGTCGGTATCGACCTCGGCACCACCAACTCCGTCGTCGCCGTGTTCGAGGCGGGTGACGTGGTGGTCATCCCCAACTCGGAGGGCAGCCGCACCACCCCGTCGGTCGTCGCCTTCAGCAAGGCCGGCGAGGTGCTCGTCGGCGAGGTCGCCAAGCGTCAGGCGATCACCAACCCCGACCGCACGTTCCGCAGCATCAAGCGGCACATGGGCGAGGGGTGGAAGAGCGACGAGATCGACGGCAAGCGCTACACACCCCAGGAGATCAGCGCGCGCACGCTCATGAAGCTCAAGCGCGACGCCGAGGCCTATCTCGGCGACAGCGTCACCCAGGCCGTCATCACCGTGCCCGCCTACTTCGACGACGCGCAGCGCACCGCCACCAAGGAGGCCGGCCAGATCGCCGGGCTCGAGGTGCTGCGCATCATCAACGAACCCACCGCCGCGGCCCTCGCCTACGGGCTCGACAAGGGCGCCGAGGACGAGAAGGTGCTCGTGTTCGACCTCGGTGGTGGCACGTTCGACGTCAGCGTGCTCGAGATCGGCGACGGTGTGTTCGAGGTGAAGAGCACCCACGGCGACACGCATCTCGGTGGCGACGACTGGGACCAGCGGGTCATCGACTGGCTCGTCAAGGAGTTCAAGTCCAAGCACGGTGTCGACCTCGCGGCCGACCGCATGGCCGCACAGCGCCTCAAGGAGGCTGCCGAGAAGGCGAAGATCGAACTCAGCCAGGTGCAGCAGACCCAGATCAACCTGCCCTTCATCACGGCCACAGCCGAGGGTCCGTTGCACCTCGACGAGTCGCTCACGCGGGCCAAGTTCCAGGAGATGACCGCCGATCTCATCGAGCGGTGCCGTGTGCCCTTCGAGCAGGCGCTCAAGGACGCCGGCATCAGCAAGGGCGAACTCGACCACGTGATCCTCGTAGGCGGCTCGACCCGCATGCCGGCGGTGAACGATCTCGTCGTCAGCCTCACCGGCAAGGAGCCGAACAAGAGCGTCAACCCCGACGAGGTCGTTGCCGCAGGTGCCGCCACCCAGGCTGGCGTGCTGCGCGGTGATGTGAAGGACATCCTGCTCCTCGACGTCACGCCGCTCAGCCTCGGCATCGAGACCAAGGGCGGCGTGATGACCAAGCTCATCGACCGCAACACCACCATCCCCACCAAGCGCACCGAGGTCTTCACGACGGCCGACGACATGCAGCCGTCGGTCGAGATCCACGTCCTGCAGGGCGAGCGCGAGATGGCGGCGTACAACAAGACGCTCGGCAAGTTCCAGCTCGTCGACCTTCCGCCCGCACCGCGCGGTGTGCCCCAGATCGAGGTCACCTTCGACATCGACGCCAACGGCATCGTCCACGTGAGTGCCAAGGACCGGGCGACCAGCAAGGAGCAGAGCATGACCATCACCGGTCAGAGCACGCTCAACAAGGACGACATTGCCCGCATGGTGAAAGACGCCGAGGCTCATGCCGAGGAAGACCGCAAGCGGCGCGACGAGGCCGAACTGCGCAACGGCGCCGACTCGCTCGTCTACCAGTGCGAGAAGTTGCTCCGCGAGCAGGGCGACTCGCTGGCCGACAAGGGATCGGTCGAGACGCCCCTCGCCGAGTTGAAGACGGCGCTCGCCGGCACCGACACCGACGCAATCAAGTCGGCGTCGGAACGTCTGTCGACTGCACTGCAGGCCGCCAGCCAGCAGATGTACGAGGCTGCGGCACAGGCGTCGGCCGAAGGCACCTCGGCCGCGTCGAACCAGTCGTCGGGCTCCGACGACGAGATCATCGACGCCGAGATCATCGACGAGAAGTGACGTCGCGATGACCGATCCGACCACCGATCCGGGTGACGACTTCGCGCCGTTCGATCCCACCGAACTTCTCGACGACCGCACGAGTGAGATCACGCGCGTCTGGTCGGCCGAGGATCTCGCCGAACAACTCGAGTTGGCCGAGGAGGCCGTCGAGCACGATGTCGCGGCGTTGCTCGCCGAGCGCGACGAGTTCAAGGATGTTGCCCTGCGACTGCAGGCCGACTTCGACAACTATCGCAAGCGCGTCAGCTCGCAGGTCACCGACGAGGTGCAGCGGGCGACCGGCCGTCTCGCCGAGGCGCTCCTGCCGGTCCTCGATGCGTGCGAGGCGGCATTCGTCCAGCACCCCGCCGAAGTGGAGCCGCTGTTCAACCTGCTGCTCGGCGAACTGCGCAAGCTCGGGCTCGAGTCGATGGACCTCCACGAGCAACCCTTCGACCCGAACCTCGCCGAGGCCGTGCTCCACGAGCCAGGCTCTGGCGATCCCGTCGTCGCCGAGGTGCTGCGTACCGGCTACCTGTGGAAGGGCAAGGTGCTCCGCCCGGCCATGGTGAAGGTCCGCGGCTGAGCACGCCGAGCCATGGCTGCCCAGCGCGAGTGGTTCGAGAAGGACTACTACAAGGTCCTCGGTGTGTCCGACACCGCCTCGGCGAAGGAGATCGTCAAGGCGTATCGGGCGCTCGCGCGCGACAACCATCCCGACACACATCCGGGTGATGCAGCCGCCGAGGAGCGGTTCAAGGAGATCAGCGCGGCCTACGACGTGCTCGGCGACGAGACCAAGCGCAAGGAGTACGACGAGGTGCGCCGGCTGGGCCCGACCGCAGGCGCGTACATGGGTCCGGGAGGACCAGGAGGGTTCTCGTTCAACGTCGGCGCCGACGGGCTCGGTGATCTGCTCGGTCAGATGTTCGGCCGCGGACGCCGCGGCTCGTCGGGTGTCGGGCCACGCAAGGGCGACGATGTCGAGGCGATCCTGCGCCTCACGTTCGTCGAGGCGGCCACCGGGCTCACGGCATCACTGCACGTCACTGGCGATGATGCGTGTCAGACATGCAGCGGGTCGGGTGCGGCACCCGGCACACAGCCGGTTGCGTGCTCGCGCTGTGGCGGACGCGGATCGGTCGATGACAACCAGGGCATGTTCTCGTTCTCGTCTCCGTGCCGCACGTGTCGCGGACAGGGTGCGGTGATCACCCAGCCGTGCACGACATGTCGCGGCTCCGGTGTCGTCGCGCGCGATCGAACCGTCAAGGCGCGAATCCCCGCCGGTGTGCGCGATGGAGGTGTCGTGCGTCTGAAGGGTCGTGGCTCACCCGGCCGTAATGGCGGCCCGGCGGGCGATCTGCTCGTCACCGTCCGCGTCGAGCCCCACCCGATCTTCACGCGGTCCGATCTCGACCTCGGCGTGCGTGTCCCGGTCACCTTCGCCGAGGCAGTCCTCGGTGGTGAGATCGAGGCGCCGATCCTCGACGGCGGCACGGTCACCCTGCGCCTGTCGCCGGGAACCCGCTCGGGCAGCCGACACCGGGTGAAGGGCAAGGGCATCGTCACTGGCACCAAGTCCGGCGATCTCATCGTGACAGTCGAGATCGACGTCCCCACCGACCTCACCGCCGACCAGCGCGCCGCCATCGAGGCGTTCGCTGCGGCGACTACCGTGTCACCGAGAACAGGAGGTTGATCGATGCGGTCACGTGACCATGCCGTCTACGTCATCTCCGTCGCTGCCGAATTGGCCGGGATGCATCCGCAAACCTTGCGCATCTACGAGCGACGCGGGCTCGTGCAGCCGGCCCGCACCCAGGGCGGTAATCGCCGCTACAGCGACCGCGACATCGATCGCCTCCGCCGGATCAGCGAACTCGCCGCCGAGGGGATGAACCTCGAGGGCATCCGCCGGGTGATGGCCCTCGAGGCCGAGGTCGAGCGGCTCCGCGCCGAGGTCGCCGAACTGCGTCGCATCGCCGAGGATGCGGCCGCCGAGGCAGCGCGTCGCGCACCGCGGCGCGATCTCGTGCCGTTGCGTCAGGAGATCACGGTCTTCGGCGGCAGTCGACTCGGTCGCTGAGCCTTCGACGCCAGTCCGAGCGGCGGGTGCCCGCCGATGTCGGTCAGCTCCGTTCGGCGAGGTGGTCGAGTGCCGAGCGCAACCACGCACCGAGATCGATCGCACCGAACATCGGTGTGCCCACGGCAGCCGCCTCGTCGGGGACAGGTGGTGCGACCGGCGGTGCGGTGCCGACGAACTCATCCCAGTCGGCGCCGTGTGGCACGGTCGGTGGCGCGGTTCGCGGAACGGTGCCGCCTCGTCGAACATCGTCGAGTCGTGTGCGCAGCGCGCGCGACCCGGCGGCGACCGATGAGACCTCGCCACTGTGGCAGCGCCATTCGAGGAGCAGTTCGGGTCGGGCGGTGAGGTGTTCGGCCAGACACAGGAGCGCGGCGGCGATGTGCTTGCAGGGACGCTCGAGATCGAGGCAGGAGCACGACGATGTCACCTCGTGAACCGTCGGCGTGAGCGCACCGAGGTGCGTGCGCAGCGAGGCAGCATCGCCGAGTGTCGGGCGGGCGACAGTCGGTACCGAGACGACCACCTCGTACGGCGCGGGCGCACTTCCCTGCACCGTTGCCCGCAGGAGTCCGGTGTCGAGCTCGGCGTGCAGGACCGCGCCCTCGAGCAGGAGCAGGCGGCCGCGTCGGTAGCGCGACGACTCGGTGGCCGACGCGACGGCGACCGACAGGAGCGTCGTCGCCAGTCGTCCGGCGGGATGCGCGTCGGCGGGATCGGGTTCGCCGGGCAGGGTGGGGTGGATCACCGTGGTCATGGGTGCCGACCTCGATCGAGGGTCACCAGTGTGCGCAGCTCGTCGGTGGACAGTTCGCCGAGCCACTTCTCGCCGCCGACGACCGCGTCGGCGAGTGCCCGCTTGTCGGTGATGAGGGTGTCGATGCGTTCCTCGACGGTGCCCTCGCACACCAACTTGTGCACCAACACGGCTCGATGCTGTCCGATTCGCCATGCCCGGTCGGTGGCTTGATCCTCGACGGCGGGGTTCCACCACCGGTCGTAGTGCACGACCCGACTGGCGGCCGTCAGGTTGAGGCCTGTGCCTCCGGCGCGCAGAGAGACGATGAGCAGCGGCGACGCCTCGGGATCGGTCTGGAAGTCGCCCACCATCCGGTCGCGTGCCGGACGCGAGACACCACCGTGGAGGAATGGCGCGCGGAGAGAGAACCGTTCGACGAGGTGCTGCTGGAGTAGGACACCCATCTCGCGGAACTGGGTGAACACGAGTGCTCGCTCACCGGCGTCGAGCAGATCGACGATCAATTCGTCGAAACGGTGCAGCTTGCCCGATCGACCGGCGAGTCGTGAACCGTCGCCGAGCGCGTGTGCCGGGTGATTGCAGATCTGCTTCAGTCGGGTGAGCGCGGCGAGCACGAGGCCGCGGCGACGCATCCCGGTGGCCTCGGCCGCGTCGACGAGCAGACGATCGACGACCGCCTGATACATGTGGGCCTGCTCGCGCGTGAGGGTGGCCCATGCGATCTGCTCGACCTTGTCGGGGAGATCAGGGACGAGTGAACGATCGGCCTTGGTGCGGCGCAGGAGGAACGGCGCGGTGAGCGCGCGCAGGGCGGCCGTGGCGGGTTCGTCGTGATGCCGTTCGATCGGCGTGGCGAAGTTGTCGCGGAACGACGTCGCATTCCCGAGCAGTCCGGGTACGACGATGTTCATGATCGACCACAGTTCGCGTAGTCGGTTCTCGACCGGTGTGCCGGTGAGGGCGAGTCGTTGACGGGCCGTGATGGTGCGCATCGCCCGAGCGGTCGCCGTGTCGGGGTTTTTCACCATCTGCGCCTCGTCGAGCACGAGGGTCGACCAGTCGATCGCCCGGATCGCATCGATGTCGCGGGTGGCGACCTGATAGGTGGTGACGACGAGGTCGTGTGAGGCGACCGCAGTGGCGAACGCCTCACCCGAGGTGCGTGATGCGCCGTGGTGCACGAGCACTCGCAGCAGTGGCGCGAAGCGTGCGGCCTCGGCTTCCCAGTTGCGTACGACCGACAGCGGGCACACGACGAGATGTGGCCCGTCGAGCGCGGCGAGGTGAGCGAGGGTCGTAGGTGTCTTGCCGAGTCCCATGTCGTCGGCGAGACACCCGCCGAGTCCGAGTCGGTGGAGTGACTGGAGCCAGCCGAGACCGCGTCGCTGGTACGGGCGGAGGGTCGCGACGAAGCCGTCGGGGACCTCACCCTCGGTGATCGTCACCTCGGGTCGCGCCGTGAGCAGATCAGCCGCCCATCCGATGGCGTGCACGTCGACCGCCGGTGTGGATGCGCGCTCGCTCGCGTCGGCGACGTCGCCGCTCGACGCGCGTCGCTCGGTGGGTGTGCCGCTGCGGGCGGCGCGCGCGATGGCGCCCGACATCTTCACGAGGTCGAGCGCGGTGACGGTCGTCGGATCGGTGCGGTGCTCGGCGAGGGTGGCGAGGGCACGGCGGGCCTCGGCGCGATCGACCTGGATCCAACGGCCCCCGATCTCGACGAGGGCTGCACCGCCCTCGGCCGCGCGGGCGAGCACCTCGTCGGGCACCGGTTGCCCGTCGACGACCGCCTGCCACTCGACGAGCGCGGTCGCCGAGAAGCGAGCTGGCCGATCGGGATCGGCGACTGGCTGCACGGTGGCGCGCAGGTTCGGTTTCCGCCCGACGAGGCGCTGCGGCGCGAGCAGCTCGATCCCTGCCGCGCGCAGGGGCTCGACCGACTCGAGCACCGCCGCGGCGCACTCGATGTCGACACCCGACGCGTGACGCGCGTTGCGGTCGGCGAGCGCCGGCACGATCGCCGTGATCGTCGCGAGGCCGTCGGTCAGGGTTCGTTCGAGCAGGGGAGTGAATCGATCGTCGCGCGACACGAGCCGCGCCGCGGGCCGGCGTTCCACGACGTCTTCCTCGGTACACCATCGTCCCCGGTCGTCGAGATCGACGAGTTCGACGGTGAGCGGCCAGCCGATGTCGTCGTCGGGTGGTGTATCGAGGCGCAGCCGCACCCCGACGACTGGTTCACCGCCAGCGCGTTGCGCGACGAGGCCGAACTCGAGTGCGAGTTCGTCGACGAGGGTGGCCAGTTCGGGCGGCACGACGACGAGACCCGACTCGCTCGTCAGCGCCCGCCCGACGAGGCGCAGGGCGCGAACGTGCGCGCTGCGCACCTCGCTGAGTGCTGGCCGCCAGTCGTGGAGCGCGACGCGACACCGTCGGTCGACGAGGATGCCGAGGATCTCGTCGCCGGTGGTCGGTGTGGCGGCGGCGACCACCGGTGGCATGGCGGCGAGGACGTCGCGTCCGGCGTCGACATCGGCGTCGAGTGGTCGCCACCCGGCGAGCCACCACGCCGCGCCGTGCCGGGGTGCGGCGCCACCCTCGACCGGGGTGAGGGTGGGCACGACGCGCCGTCGTCGCACGAGCGCGTCGGCGAGTGCGTGGACGGCACCGAACCATGCAGCTGAGGGACTCAGCTCGCTCGACGAGGTGTGCGCGAGCGTGGCGAGCGCGGTGTGGCCGAGTGGCCGGCACGCGACGTCGACCCGACCGGTCGGCAGGTGGAGTTCGATCATCCGACCGATCGGCGCGCGTCGGGTGGCCATGGCGCGTGTGGTCGAGGCGATGTGGGCCGGGTCCCAGACCATCACCTGCCCGTCGACCCAGGTGCACTGGGTCGACGGGTCGACGATCATGGCCATGCGGCGAGCCTACGGATCGGGTGCGCGTGGCCGGAGGGGAGGTCGGGCGCCGCGTCCGGTGCGACAAGATACCCACGGGGGTATAGTGGCGACATGGCCACCGTTACCCTCTCCGCAGATGCCTTCGAACAGACCGTCGGTCAGGACGGCATCGTCCTGGTGGACTTCTGGGCCTCGTGGTGCGGTCCGTGTCGCTCGTTCGCCCCGGTGTTCGAGCAGGCGTCCGAGCAGCACGCCGATGCCGTGTTCGCCAAGGTCGACACCGAGGCCGAGCAGGAGTTGAGCGGTTCACTCGGCATCAGCTCGATCCCGACACTGATGATCTTCCGCGACGGTGTGCTGCTGTTCCGTCAGCCCGGCGCGCTGCCCGGCCACGTGCTCGACGATCTCATCGGACAGGTGCGGAAACTCGACATGGACGCTGTGCGCGCCGAGATCGCCGCGGCCGAGGGCAACGGCTGACCGACCAGGTCAGTGGCGCATCTCGACGAGCGCCGCAGCGATCGCCGCACGAGTGCGATCGCGCAGTGCAGGTACGTCCTCGAGTGAGCAGCCGGTCGTGTCGATCGGCGCCAGCACCCGCACCTCTGCGTTGGTGACGTTCATCCGCCAGTCGTGCGACTTCAGCGCCTCTCGCGTGCCCGCCACGGCGAGCGGGAGGATCGGCACACCAGCATCGATCGCGATGCGGAACGCACCGTCCTTGAACTCGCCGAGTTCACCCGAACGCGTACGGGTTCCCTCGGGGAACATCATCACGCTCACATTCGAGCGCAACCGCTCGTGGGCCTCGGCGACGGCGGACAGGATGCTGTCGCGACTTCCGCGGAGCAGCTCGATGTCGTTCGACATGCGCATCAGCCACCCGAGGAAGGGGATGCGGAACAACGAACGCTTCGACATCCACTTCATCTCCCACGGCAGGTGCGAGATGAGGATCATGTCGACGAAGCTCTCGTGGTTGGCCACGACCACATAGGGACGGCGGGGATCGGTGATCCGCTCGCCGGTCACCTCGAAGCGCCACAGAGGGTTGAACCACTGGTGGACGACACAGATCCTTCGGAACACGAATCCGGTCCAATAGCGGCCACGGTCGAACGGGGCGGTGACAACACGGACGATCGCAGTGAGCGGCACCCACACCACCAGCAGGACACCCATGATCAGCCACGCCCATGCCGAGAGCACGGTGCGGGCGATCTGGTTCCCGAGCAGGGCCCGTCGGGCGCCGGAGATGTGCACGGCCGACATCGTGGCACGGATGGGTCGTCGGCCTAGCGTCGGGTCGATGGCCCGTGGTCGCCTCCTGCTCGCGAGCGTGATCGTGTCGGCCTGTGCGGGCACGACGGCGGTGTCGCTACCGGCCGGACTCGTCGTTGGCGAGGCTGCGACGGGTGATGTGGTCGAGGTGTGGGTGTGCCACGTGCCGGTCGGGTCGTCGGCGCCGATCTTCGGTGGTCTGCCGCTGCGTGTGCCGCTCGATCCGGAGTCGATCGTCGATCGCATCGGGAGTGGTCTCACCGACTACTTCGCGACCGTGTCGGGTGGACGGTATGCGCTCGAGGTCCGCGCCGGCGGTGAGGTGAGCATCGGTGTGTCCGATACGCACGAGCGATGTGTCGACGATGCGCTCGACGACTCGAGTGCCACGGCAACGGCCGTGCTCGTGGTCGCCGATGCCGAGCACGCAGCCGATCAGCCTGGGGGGTTCGGTGATGCGGGCGTGCCGTGTGACCGACCGTGTCCGGCGTCGACCTCGCGGCGGTGGGCGTACGTCGGCGCCTCCGACTTCGCGGCGCGCTGGGGGATGTCGCCACCCCTCGACCTCGTGCAGCACGAACTCGGTCATGTCATCGGATGGTCACACAGCGCGGTCTCACCGCACGGCGTCTACCTGAGTGCGCTCGACGTGATGAGCAACAGTGCGGCACCTCGGCTTGTCGACGTCGATGGTCGTGATGCACCCGCGCCGATCGGGATCCATCGGCTGAGGGCGGGCTGGCTCGACGCAGCGCAGGTGGTCGTGGCGCGCGCTCCACGAACGGTCGAGCTGGTACCCGCGTTGGGGACGTCGGGCTCAGCCGCAGGTGTCGAGCTGCTGGTCGTGCCGGTCGATGCCCGCACGCTGCTCACCGTCGAGGTGCTCACGGCGACAGGATTGTGGCGCCACCTGCCGGCCGACGGTGTGGCCGTGCACATCGTGCGCCTCGGCGTCGACGGTTCACCCGTGTCGATCGATCCGGTCACCGCGTCGGGTGTCGCGCCGTACGTCGATCTCTTGGGAGAGGGAGCCCCGCTTGGTGTCCTCGGTGTCGACGTGACGGTGCTCGAGGTTGCCGAGGGCGTCTGGACCGTGCGCGTTGCCTAGAGTCGGGCCGATGAGCCCCGAGCAGCAGGAGATGTTCGATGCGGCCGTGGCGGCCATGCACCACGCCTACGCGCCCTACAGCCGGTATCCCGTCGGTGCCGCCGTGCGTTCCGAGAGTGGACGCGTGTACGCCGGATGCAATGTCGAGAACGCCGCGTACCCGCAGGGCTGGTGTGCCGAGACGAGCGCGATCGCGGCAATGGTCACTGCCGGCGAGCGACGGATCACGGCCGTGCTCACCGTCGCGACCGGCGAACTCGTCGGCACGTGCTGTGGTGGCTGCCGGCAGAAGTTGCGCGAGTTCGCCGCGCTCGACACACCGGTGTGGTCGTGTGGCCCCGACGGGCTGCGCGCCGAGTTCACACTTGGGGGGCTACTGCCCGACAGCTTCGGCCCCGAGCACCTGCCGTGACCCCGGGCGCGTCGCCGCCGCCGCCCGAGGATGCCGCGATGCGGGTGCCCTACCTCACCTCGCGCCTGCAGGGATTCGGGACGACGATCTTCGCCGAGATGTCGGCGCTGGCCGTGCGCACCGGCAGCGTGAACCTTGGTCAGGGCTTCCCCGACACCGATGGCCCGTCCGAGATACTCGAGGCTGCCATTGACGCGATCCGTGGCGGTCTCAACCAGTACCCGCCCGGTCCGGGGATGCCTGTGCTGCGTGAGGCGATCGCCGTACATCAGCAGCGGTTCTGGGGTGTCGAATACGACGCCGACGCAGAGGTGCTGGTGACCGCCGGTGCGACCGAAGCCATCGCCGGTGCGCTGCTCGCGCTGCTCGACACCGGCGACGAGGTCGTCGTGTTCGAGCCGATGTTCGACAGTTATGCGCCGTGCATCTCGATGGCCGGTGCGGTGGCCCGGCCCGTGCCGTTACACCCGCCGCAGTTCGCGTTCGATCCGGACGAGTTGCGTGCGGCGTTCTCGCCGCGCACACGGCTCGTGCTGCTGAACACGCCACACAATCCGACGGGGCACGTGTTCTCACGCGGCGAGCTACAGATGATCGCCGATCTCGCGATCGAGCACGATGTGGTCGTCGTCACCGACGAGGTGTACGAGCACCTCGTGTTCGACGGGCTCGAGCACATCTGCATCGCGTCGCTCCCGGGGATGCGCGAGCGCACACTCGTCATCTCGAGCGGGGGCAAGACGTTCAGCACCACGGGGTGGAAGGTGGGCTGGGCGGTGGGGCCGGCACCGCTCGTGAGCGCGGTGCGCACGGCCAAGCAGTTCCTCACCTATGTGAATGCCGGTCCGTTCCAGCCGGCGATCGCGGTGGGACTCCGACTCGGCGACGCGTTCTTCCGCGGTCTGGCTGATGACCTGCAGGCCAAGCGCGATCGACTGGTGCCCGGTCTGCGTGCCGCGGGGTTCGACGTGCTGCCGTCGAGTTCGACGTACTTCGTCATGGCCGACATCCGTCGCCTGCAGCCCGACGGTGACGGCATGCACCTGTGTCGGACCCTGCCCGAGGTGTGTGGTGTGGTGGCGATCCCTGCCGAGGTGCTCTATCTCGATCGCCAGCGCGGCCGCCACCTGGTGCGCTTCGCGTTCTGTAAACGACCCGAGGTACTCGACGAGGCCGTGAGCAGACTCGCCCGCCTGGCCTGACACAGATGGATGTGGGTCAGCGTCGATCGGTGAGGAACGGGAAGCGCGCCCGTACTTCGGCCACGGTGGCCGGTTCGATGTCGGCGAAGAGGATCGTCTCGCCCTGCGACCCTGTTGCGAGGAGTTCACCGAGTGGGTCGATGATCCGACTGTCCCCGACGTAGTGCAGACCGGGTCCGTCGCCGACTCGATTGCACCCCACGACGTACGCCTGGTTCTCGATCGCCCGTGCCTGCAGCAGTGCCATCCAGTGGGCGCGGCGTGAGTCGGGCCAGTTGGCCGGCACGATGTAGAGGTCGGTGGTGGTGGCGACCTGCCAGAACTCGTCGGCGAAGCGCAGGTCGTAGCAGACGAACGGCGTCACCCGGACCCCCTCGATGTCGAGCTGCACGATGCGCGTGCCGGCGCGGAACCAGCGATCCTCCCCGCCGTAGGAGAACGGATGGATCTTGTGGTAGCGGTGGGTCTCGCCGCCCGGGCCGGCGATGACGAGGCTGTTCGCCGGACGTCGATCGGTGGGGTCGCTGTCGGCAGGGATCTCCGGACACGTGCCGGCGATCCACATCCCGTGCGTGCGCGCCTGGTCGACGAGGAACTGCGACGACGGACCACCCTCGGGTTCGCCGAGTGTCGGATCGTCGGTGACGAACCCGGTGGAGAAGGTCTCGGTGAGCACGACGAGGCGCGCCCCACCTGCGGCGGCTGCGGCGATCTGCGGTGCGAGGCGGGTGAAGTTGGCGTCGCGGTCGTTCCAGACGATGTCGTGCTGGATGGCGGCGACGCGCATGTCAGCGATGGTACGTGGTCGGGGTTCCGCCACCGAGGTCGAGCTCGAGCAACCGCACGGTCTTGGTGCCGCCATCGGTGTCTTGCTGGCCGACCTCGCGGAATCCGAGTGCATCGTGGAACGCGAGCGATGCGTCGTTGCGCGGTCGGAGATTCACTTCGCACAGCAGCACGGGCCGGGTGGCGCGGGACCGTTCGATGACCGCCGTGTAGAGGGCGCGCGCCACACCGCGACGACGCGCGGTCGGGTCGACCGCGACACGGTCGAGGTACGCGAAGTCGTCGTACCGGTGCGAGAACCAGGTGTAGTTGAGGCTCGCGTAGGGCTGACCCGGGCCGAGGATCCAGCAGAAGCCGGCGAGTTGGTCGTCGAGTGTGGCGACGAGGGCCACCTCGGCGAGGCCGGCGAGGCGGGAGGCTTCGGCCAGGGTGAGCTCGTTGACCGCCGGGACGACCGCGTTGTTCAACGCGACGACGGTGGGCAGATCGTCGGCTGCCAGATCCCGCACCCGCACCGCACTGCTGCCCGTTGTGCCGTCGCCCGTCCCGTCGCCCACTGTGCCGTCGCCCACCCCCGCACCCTAGGCAGTTGGGCGCGAAACCGTGCCAGTTCCGACCTCGCCCCACCCCACGGGCGCGCCTCCCGGACACCCACGACCAACTGCGCTCCCATGGGCGCGATCTCACGACGCGACCTAGGCTCGGCGTCATGCTCTTCCGCCGCCGTTCCGAGATGGTGACGCCCGATGCCGCGCTGCCCGGGCGCACCGATCAGTCGATGCCCGTGCCCGAGCGTCATCACGTGCTCGATACCCCGCTCGTCGGCCCGTGGCCCGAGGGGATGCGGACTGCAGTGTTCGGTATGGGGTGCTTCTGGGGTGCCGAGCGGATGTTCTGGCAGTTGCCCGGCGTGCACTCCACCGCCGTTGGATACGCAGGGGGCTACACGCCGAACGCCACCTATGAGGAGGCGTGCAGCGGTCTCACCGGCCATGCCGAGGTCGTCCTCGTCGTGTTCGACCCGCAGGTGATCGGGTTCGACGAACTCCTCCGAGTGTTCTGGGAGAACCACGACCCGACCCAGGGGATGCGTCAGGGCAACGATGTGGGCACCCAGTACCGCAGCGCGATCTATCTCACGGCGCCCGAGCAGCGTCCGCTCGTCGAACGTTCACTCGCGGCGTATGGCGGCGTGCTCGCTGCGGCGGGATACGGCCAGATCACCACCGAGGTCCGCGACCTCGACCACTTCTGGTACGCCGAGCCCTACCACCAGCAGTACCTGTCGAAGAATCCCGCCGGCTACTGCGGGATCGGTGGGACCGGTGTGTCGTGCCCGGTCGGCCTCGACGCCTGAGCCGTCGATCACACCGATCCGGACTGCGTCAACCACTCGTCGAGCGCGACGGACAACTCGTCGGTCGATCGGGTCGTGCGATCGAGTGAACACTCGATCATCAGGTTGACGACCTCGTGGGTGAATCGCGACCGCCAGTCGGTGTGCAGCCCGATGAGGTACTTGCCGCGAGCCGACGCGTAGCCGATCTCCCACGCTGTGCCGTCGTCGGTGATGATGCCGTTCAGATTGGCGACCACGACGTCGCACTCGTCGATCGCACGTCGGTCGTTCTCGAAGATCTGACGAATGTTGAACTCGTCCTTCGGGGGATTGTCGCGATGTGGCAGGAACGTCTCGAACCCCTTGGCGGCTACGAGTTGCTCGAGTCGCTCGATGTACCACCGCTCACCTTCGTCGAACAGCGGACCTGCGAGATAGGCGCGCGGGCGTCGATCGGTCATGACAATTCGTCCCTCCTGGTCGTCCAGCCATCGGCGCGGATCTCTGCGCCATCGGCGTCGATCGCTCGTCCGGCCCAGCGCACCGCGCCGGGAGTCGCGCTCAACTTGGCGATCAGGCCCTGCATCGGCGTCCCGTCGACCTCGATGATCGCGTTGCGTGCTGCGTAGTGCGGATCCTCGGCAATGTCGGCCATCGTCATCACCGGGCCGATCGCCGCCTCTGCGGCGGTGAAGGTGTCGAGCACCTCCTGTCGCGGCCGTGCGGCGCACCAGGCGACCATGATCTGTTCGAGCTCCGCGCGGTGGCGCATCCGCTCGGCGAACGTGGTGAATCGAGGATCGTCGGCCGCACCGAGAACCTCGAGGACCCGCCGGGCGACGGAGTCGCTCGAGGTGGAGACGCCGACCCATTCGCCGTCGGCGCATCGGTACGTCCCTCTCGGCACGGTGTACGGCAGCCCCGCGCCCATGCGCGGCTGGAGTTCGCCGGTGAGGCCGTAGAGCGTGACGAGTGGACTCATCAGTTGCAGGAGGCTCTCGATGAGGCTGACGTCGACCACCTGCCCCACGCCACTGTGCAGGGCGATCATCGTCGCGAGGGCCGCAGCGAGGCCGGTGATCTCGTCGGTGAGGGCGATCGGGGGCAGCAGCGGCTGTCCGTCGGGTGAGCCGCTGATCGCGGCGTACCCCGACATCGATTCGGCGATCGTGGCGAACCCGGGACGAGATCGGTACGGACCCGTCTGCCCGAACCCGGTCACCCGGGTGAGCACGAGTTGTGGCGCTCGCTGGAGCAGCACATCGGGACCGAGGCCCAGACGCTCGAGCGTTCCCGGGCGGAAGTTCTCCACGACGACGTGCGCGTCGTCGACGAGCCCGAGGAGCACCTCGAGATCGGCGGGGTCCTTCAGATCGAGGGCGATGGTGCGCTTGTTGCGATTGACGAGCTTCCACCACATGCCTTCCCCGTCGCGCGGATCGCGCCATGCGAGGTTGCGCATCGTGTCGCCACCATCGGGGTTCTCGACCTTGATCACATCGGCGCCGAAGTCGGCCAGGTAGCGGGCGCAGTTGGGACCGGCGACCACGGTCGACAGGTCGATGACGCGCAGGTCGGCGAGCGGAAGCGGAGAGGCCACGGGATCAGCGATGTGCGATGAGACGGCATCGGTCGGAGATGTCGCCGAGCGCATACGACTGGTAGTCGATACCGAAGTCGGCGTAGAGCGATCGGCATCGTTCGCTCCACGCCAGCGCCTCGGATGTGGAGATGCGGTGCACGATCTGCATGATGCCGCCCTCGTACACCCGGTACTCGGCCCATGTGCCGGGAAAGTCCTTCACACAGCCGATCTCGATCGACGGCACCCCGCACGACATGTGTCGAACACGGTGGCGGTGTGTGTGCCCGGATGTGTAGGCGACGAGATTCGTGTGCCGCTCGGCAATGGCTGACAGACGATCGCTCGGATCGGGGTGAATACCGAAGTAGTCGGCGTTGCGCGAGCCACCGGGGAGCCACTGTTGGTGGTGGCCCATGGCGAGCACCGGTCGACCGGGGTGGTCGCTGGCCGACTGGGCGAGCATCGTGTCGAGCCACTCGAACTGATCGTGTTCGAGGAACCCGGTCGTGGCACCTGCGGTGACCGTGTCGAGCAGTGCCACCGCAACACCTTCGAGTTCGATCCAGTGGTCGCCGGCGTAGACGTGCTGACCGCGGTACGCGTCGTGATTGCCCCGCACGACACGCAGCCGGTCGCCGAATGCGCGCCGGTACACGTCCTCGAACGCAGCGAACTCGTCGTCGGTGCCATCGGCGGTGAGGTCACCCTTGACGATCACGGCGTCGGGTCGGAGCGCAGTGATCTCCTCGACCGCCGCACGGTTCATCGTTTCGGGGTACGGGGGCTCACCGGGTCCGACCCGTTGGATCGGACCGATCGGGTGGTCGTCGATGCGACCGCACTCGGTCTCACCGAAGTGGACGTCGTTCACCGTCGCGATCGTGCACAGCAACTGCCCCGGTGGACGCGGCAGGGTCCGAGCGTGCACTCCCTCGACCTCGTAGTCGGTCGCCGGATCGAGACCTTCGAGGCGCACCGTGCGCGTGCCGTCGTGCAGCACGATCAGATCGTCGGCGACGGTGGTGACCTCCACGCCGTCACGGTACCTGCACTGCTCCCGACGCAGTCGGCGGATCGGCGGCGGGAACGACCCACTGCGCAGATGTGCCTCAGCGGTACGGACGTCCCCGTCGGTGTGGGAGTGGCTGGGCCCACCAACGGGCGCTGAACCGCCAGGTCGGCACGCGACGCGGAGTACTGGGCTCGGCGGTGTACGGCGTGCCCCATGCCGCCGCCACGGCGGCGACGATCGCGGCAGCCTCCTCGTCGGTCGGTACGGGATGGATCTGCGCGTCCATGCGGGGTCAGAGCGGCACGTTGCCGTGCTTGCGGCGCGGCAGTTCCTCGCGCTTGGTACGCAGCATCCGCAGACCGGCGACGACCTTCTGTCGGGTCTCCGCCGGGTCGATCACGTCGTCGACATACCCGCGCTCGGCGGCGTTGTAGGGATTGGCGTACTTCTCCGTGTACTCGGCGACGAGTTCGGTGCGACGTGCGGCGGGATCGGCGGCCTGCTGCAACTCGCGCCGGTAAACGATCTCGACGGCACCCTGCGGGCCCATCACCGCGAGTTCGGCAGTGGGCCATGCGTAGGCGAGATCGGCACCGATGCTCTTCGAGTTCATCACGACGTAGGCGCCGCCGTAGGCCTTGCGGGTGATCACCTGGATGCGCGGCACGGTGGCCTCGCAGAACGCGTACAGCAGTTTCGCGCCGTGCCGGATGATGCCGCCGTATTCCTGGTCGACACCGGGTAGGAACCCGGGGACGTCGACGAAGGTGACGAGCGGGATGTTGAAGGCGTCGCACGTGCGCACGAATCGAGCGGCCTTCTCGCTGCTCTCGATGTCGAGCACGCCGGCGAGCACCATCGGCTGGTTCCCGACAATGCCGACGGCCTGACCGTCGATGCGACTGAATCCGCACACGATGCTCTTCGCCCAGTGTGGGAAGTACTCGAAGAACTCGCCGTCGTCGACGACCTCGCGGATGACGGCCTTCATGTCGTAGGGCTGGTTCGGGCTCGCCGGCAGCACCGTGCGCAGTGACTCGCACAGCCGGTCGGGATCGTCGCCCGTCTCGGCGGCCGGCGGATCCTCGAGGTTGTTGCTCGGCAGGAATCCGAGGAGGAACCGCACGTCGTCGAGGCACGCCTTCTCGTCGGCGGCGACGAAGGTGGCGACGCCGCTCTTGCTCGCGTGGCTCATCGCGCCACCGAGCTGTTCGAGAGTGACCTCCTCGCCGGTCACGGTCTTCACCACGTCGGGTCCGGTGATGAACATGTGACTGGTGTTGCGCACCATGAAGATGAAGTCGGTCATCGCCGGGCTGTACACGGCTCCACCGGCACACGGACCGAGGAGCACCGAGATCTGCGGCACGACGCCGCTCGAGACGACGTTGCGGTAGAAGATGCCGCCGTAACTGGCGAGGCTGACCACACCCTCTTGGATTCGCGCCCCGGCGCCATCGTTGAGGCCGATCACCGGCGCCCCCACCTTGAGGGCGAGGTCCATCAACTTGTGGATCTTCTCGGCGAACACCTCTCCTAGCGCACCGCCAAAGACTGTGAAGTCTTGGCTGAAGACGAACACTTGACGCCCATCGACCGTTCCCCAGCCGGTGATCACGCCATCGGTGTACGGTCGCTCCTCCAGGCCGGATGCATTCGAGCGGTGTCGGGCAAGCAGATCGAGTTCATGGAAACTGTCGGCG
>JBJSXI010000095.1:0-9412 GCA_046086305.1 Ilumatobacteraceae bacterium | reverse complement strand
GGCCAGTTGTAGAAGTGGGCGCCGTAGTAGTGCGGCTTCACCGCCCACATGTAGCGGTGCGCCGTCGACTGATCGAGGCCGTCTCCGTAGGCATCGGCCTGAGCCGCGAGCATCAGGTCGTTGAGTTCGCCGACACCGAGTGTGCGCCGTTGGCGACGGGCGAAGACCTCAGTCTCGAAGAGGAACCGGCTCCGGATGTCGACGGCCACCTGCGTCGAGCCCTGGAGGTCGACGTCGAGCAGCGCGAGGCGATCGGCACCGTCGAGCCGAGAGAGTCCCTCCTCGACCACGAGCGTTTCGCAGAAGATGCTCGCCGTCTCGGCCAGTGCCATCGGGAGTGCCCGCTGCAACGGAGTGCGTCCCGACAATTGGGTGTTGTGATAGGCGTGGCCGAACTCGTGGGCCGTGGTCTGAGCCGACTCGACACTGCCGCTCCAGTTGAGAAAGACGAGTGATCGATCACCGACGAACGGCATACAGAACGCGCCGCCATGCTTGCCATCGCGCGGTCCGGCGTCGATCCACCGCTCAGCGACGGCCCGGTCGACGAGACCTGCGAGCGATCCGCCGTACGAACCGAATGCATGGCGGACGATGTCGAGACCTTCCTCCCACGACACCGAGGGAGAGGCACTCGGGAGCGGGGCGAACATGTCCCACCACGGCAACCCTGCCTCGTGGCCGTGGACCCGCGCCTTGGCCCGCATCCACCGCCGGAAGTCGGGGAGGGCGTCGGTCACGGCGTCGTGGAGCGCCTCGAAGGTCGGTCGGCTGACCCGATTGGCGAAGAGCGACGCGTCGAGGGGTGACGCCCATCCCCGTCGGCGGTTCACGGTGTTGGCCTCACCCTTGACGCCGTTCATCGCCGCGGCACACACAGGTGCGACGGTCGGCCATGCGTCCATCTCGGCGTCGTACGCTGCGCGACGCACATTGGCATCGGGATTCGACGCAAGGCCGCGGATGGCTGACATCGGCAGGACCTGCTCGGTGCCATCGGGCATCCTCACGGTGCCGCGCAACTGCGACGTCACCACGCCGTGGAGTGTCTCCCAGGCGGCCGAGCCGGTCTGGAGGAGCTCGGCGTACAGCGCCTCTTCGGCCTCGGGCATCTGATGGATCGCACGCGCTGCGAGCGTGTGCAGGGGTCCACGGTGCTCGGCGACGACCGAACTCACGCCGGCGAGTTCATCGACGCCGAGGGAGGCGACCCACTCGGCGAGCCGGGCTGCGAGCGGTCGGCGACGTGCGTAGACCATCGAGAACTCTGCCTCGAGGCCCTCGGCGCGTTCGTCGTACGAGTTCGTACTCGTACTCGCGGCGATGTATGCGCCAGTGACCTCGGCGTGTTCGTCGAACTCGTTGAGGGCGCGGATGATGTCGTCGGCTCGGCGGCCATCCTCGGCGGTCACCGGGCGCGCGGCAACCCTGCGAATGCCGTGCTCGTCGAAGAGTGCGACGAGGCGTTCGACGTCGGCGCGCACTCGTTCCATCGCATCGCTGAACGAGCGGGACTCGAACGACTCGTGAACATCGCTGACATCCCAACGGGGGAGATCTTCATCGATCGAGGTCATCGTGTGCTCCTGTGTGTGATCTGGTGAACGATTGCTCAGCGTGAACCGTGCGGAAGCCGAGAGAGGAGTACAGGCCGATGGCCGGCGCGTTGCCGGCATCGACGTACAGCATGCAGGTCGGTGCGCCGACCGCTGTGAGGTGGGCCAGACCGGCGAGCACGAGTTGGCGGCCGAGACCCGTGCCACGGTGATCGGGATCGACGGCGACGACGTAGATCTCGCCGACGATGTCGTCGTGGCCGGGGGTTGCCGGATGCACCTTGGTCCAGCAGAAGCCGTCCATCGATCCTGTCGCCTCGTGGACGAGGAGGCCATGCGGATCGAACCACTGCTCGCGCTGTCGCTGGCGGAGCAGTTCGAGATCCCATCCGCCCTGCTCACCGTGGGAGGCGAATGCGGTGTTGTTCACTCGCAGTAGCGCCTCGTCATCGGCGCCGACGACGTACGGGCGGGTGATGAAGTCCGGTGACGGTTCCGGGCCGGGCAGATCGGCGCGCATCTGCAGCAGACGCCGCCCCGGTTCCAGACCGAGGGCTTCGGCCAGCGGGCGGTCGTCGTCGTGGGCCCACCACGTGACGCCCGAATCGACCGGGAGTTCGTCGAGGAGGTGGCCGAGCAGGTGCGCCTTCATGTGTCGGGGGGAGGCGGGGCTGACGATGCTGTCGACGACATGGCCCGCCGCACTCGACGACGCCTGGGCATAGCCGATCATGTCGCCGTGATCGGTGGCGAGTGCGGCGAGGAAGCCCGCACGCGGTCCGTGACGGAAATCGAGCAAGAGGTGATCGTCGAGTCGCTCGCACTCGAGCCCGGGGCGCCCCTGCGCGCCCGTCACGCCGGCGAGGAACCGGTCGATCCGCCGACGGTCGGCAGCCGAGAGTTGGCGGACGACGGCGACGGTGGGCACTCGTCGAAGGCTAACGGCAGCGCAGGCGAAGGGTCCGGCCGGCTCTAGCCTCGGGCGTGTGAACGCCGGTCGACGCGCACGCGCCGAGGTGTCCGAACGCACTCGGCGCAGCCGGGCGCGGCGGGTCGGCGAGGTGCTCGCCGAGGAATACCCCGAGGCAGTCTGCGAACTCGACCACCGGACTCCGTTCGAATTGCTGACGGCCACCATCCTGTCGGCCCAGTGCACCGACGCTCGGGTGAACACGGTGACCCCTCGGCTCTTCGCCAGGTATCCCGACGCGGCGAGCCTCGCCGGGGCGGATCCGGCAGAACTCGAGCAGTTGATCCGTCCGACGGGCTTCTACCAGACCAAGGCGCGCAATCTGATGGCGATGGCGGGAGCGATCGTCGAACGTTTCGAGGGCGAGGTTCCCCGCTCCCTCGAGGATCTCGTCACGCTCGCCGGGGTGGGACGCAAGACCGCCAACGTCGTGCGCAGCGTCGCCTTCGGTGAGCCCGGACTGCCGGTCGACACGCACGTCGGTCGATTGTCGCGACGCCTCGGGCTGACGACCGAGACCGATCCCGTGAAGGTCGAGGCCGACCTGTGCGCCGCCCTCGCCCCGGGTGACTGGGGCGCGTTCTCGCTGCGCGTCATCCTCCACGGTCGCCGTGTGTGTGCGGCGCGGTCGCCGGCCTGCGGCCGATGTGTCCTCGCCCCGTTCTGTCCGTCTCGCGGTGGTGAGGGTGGTTGAGTCGAACGACCTACCCGTCTACACTGCCGCCCGAAGATCAGGTACCCGCCACCTGGTCTGAGCGCGTCGCTGGGATCCGCCGCCCGGCGATGCCGGACGACGGCCCTTCGGGGCCGTCGTCTTCGTTTTGGTCCAGTCGCGACCGTCGGGTCGAGCGTTACGACGGACCGGCCACCTTGGCGGCTCGGCGCAGCAGTCGGGTGGCAGTGCGCAACGATCGCTCGGCCTCGACGAGCGCGGCGATCACGTCACCATGCTCGTCGAGCGCGAAGTCGGGGAGCATGTCGCCGATCGCCTCGTGGTATCGGTCGACGTGGTCGGCCATGACGAGGAGTTCTGCTGCGCGATCGGTCGCCATCGGTCAAGTCTGCACGAGTCGGCGGCTGAATGACGCGCGTCGCTGTCGGACACGGCTCGCTAGCGTCGTTCCGGTGCGCCACTGGAGTGTTCGGTCGTGAGCGGAACGTGGGACGAGCTCGTCGGTCGGCATGAGGGATCATTCGTCGTCGTCGATGGCGGGCTGTCGACTGCCCTCGAGGAGCTCGGCGAGCGACCTGGCGGTGCGTTGTGGACCGCAGCAGCCCTCGTCGAGCGTCCGCACATCGTGACTGCCGCCCATCGTCGGGCCGTCGAGGCCGGCGCCGACGTCGTGATCTCGGCGAGTTACCAGGCCAGCATCGACGGTTTCGTTTCAGCGGGTCTCGATCGACGGTCGGCGCGACAGGTCCTCGCGTCGACAACTCGTGTCGCCCGCGAGTCGGGTGCGCCCGTCGTCGCTGCCTCGGTCGGTCCGTTCGGTGCGGTACTGGCCGACGGGAGCGAGTACCACGGCCGCTACGGCGTCGAGTGGTCGACTATTCGCCGATTCCATCGCGAGCGACTCACCGTGCTCGTCGACACGGGTCCCGACCTGTTCGCCATCGAGACGATCCCCTCGGCGATCGAGGCCGAGATCATCGTCGATGAACTCCGACGTCTCTCCACCGCCCCGGCATGGGTGTCGTTCAGCTGCCGTGATTCCGCGCTGACCTGCCGCGGCGATGAGTTCACACTCGCTGTCGGAGCGGTGGCCGACGCCGTCGACATGGTCGGCGTGAACTGCACTGCCCCGGCCAACATCACACCTCTGCTCGTCAGTGCAGCGTCGGTGGCAGTGCCGTTCGTCGTGTACCCGAATCATGGCGCGGTCTGGGATGCGGTCACCGAGACCTGGTCCGGCTCGGACGATGCCCGTGCGGTCACGCGTCTGGCCGGGGAGTGGTACGCAGCCGGTGCCCGGGCGATCGGTGGGTGCTGCGGGATCGGAGCTGCATCGATCGCATCACTCGCCGCATACCGTGACTCGCTCGAGCCAGTCTGAGCACACAGCGACAGCGCCACTATGGTGCGGTCATGACTACTGCGTCGTCCTCGCCCATGGAGTATCGCCGACTCGGCGCGAGCGGATTGCGTGTGTCGGTCCTGTCGTTCGGGAGTTGGGTCTCGTTCGACAATCAACTCAAGGACGATCTCGCGCTCGAGTGCATGCAGGCAGCGCGCGATGCCGGGTGCAACTTCTTCGACAATGCCGAGGTGTATGCAGGCGGCGAGAGCGAGGCGATCATGGGCCGCGTCATCTCTGCTCTCGGTTGGCCACGACATTGCTACGTGCTCAGCACGAAGCTCTACTGGGGCATCAGCGGTGACATGCCGAACATGCGGAACACCCTGAACCGCAAATACCTCCACCATGCGATCGAGGGAAGTCTCGAGCGGTTGCAGACCGACTTCGTCGACCTGCTGTTCTGTCACCGACCCGACCCGCACACGCCGATCGAGGAGACCGTGTGGGCGATGAGTGATCTCGTCGCACAGGGGAAGGCCCTGTACTGGGGAACGAGTGAGTGGTCGGCGGACGAGATCCGTGCGGCGTGGGAGATCGCCGAACGTCATCATCTCCACAAGCCGGTGATGGAGCAGCCGCAGTACAACCTGCTCACCCGCGACAGGGTCGAACGCGAATATGCACGCCTCTACGACGACATCGGCCTCGGGACCACCATCTGGAGCCCGCTCGCGAGTGGGCTGCTCAGCGGGAAGTACCGCAACGGCATTCCGGCCGACAGTCGCGGCGCGCTGCCCGGCTACGAGTGGCTCGCCCAGCGGCTGACCGACCCGAGCGCGATCGCCACGGTCGAGCGCCTGCGCCCGATTGCCGAGTCGCTGGGCTGCTCGTTGGCGCAGTTGTCGATCGCGTGGTGCGCGGCGAATCCTCGGGTGAGCACCGTGATCACCGGCGCCAGTCGCCCCTCTCAGGTGCTCGACAACTTCGCTGCCCTCGATGTCGTGGCATTGCTCACCCCCGAGGTGATGGCGCGCGTCGATGCCGCTCTCGTCGGCTCGGCACAGTCGGTCGGCGGTTAGCCTCGCCCCATGCGGTCGTCGCTCGCCGAACTCCTCGCCAGTCGCGCGGTCCTGCTCGCTGATGGGGCGACCGGCACCAACTACTTCGCCCTCGGCCTCGAGTCCGGTGAGCCCCCCGAGTTCTGGACCATCGATCGTCCGAGCGAGGTGACCGGACTCCACCAAGACTTCGTCGACGCCGGTGCCGACATCATCCTCACCAACACGTTCGGCTGTAACCGTCACCGGCTCCTGCTCCACCGGGCCGAGAGCCGAGTGCACGAACTCGCCGCAGCGGCCGCTCGACTCGCGCGTTCGGTCGCCGACGCAGCGCTGCGGCCGGTGGGGGTCGCCGGCTCGGTGGGGCCGACCGGGTCGTTGTTCGAACCCCTCGGTTCGCTGACCCACGACGACGCCGTCGAGACATTCCGCGAGCAGGTGCGCGGTCTTCGCGACGGCGGTGCCGACGTGGTGTGGATCGAGACGATGTCGGCGCCGGAGGAGTTCCATGCCGCCGCAGAAGCCGCCATCGCCGAGGGAATGCCGTACACGGTGACGTGCTCGTTCGACACGGCAGGACGAACGATGATGGGCATGCTGCCCGAGCAGTTGTCGGCGCTGCTCGCCGATCTCCCCGAGCAGCCGGTCGCTCTCGGAGCCAATTGCGGCGTTGGTGCGAGCGACACACTCGTGTCAGTCCTTGCGATGGTCGGTGGCCCGGCGGCCGTCATCGCCAAGGCGAACTGCGGCGTCCCGCAGTTCGTCGGCACCGAGATCGTCTACTCCGGGACACCTGATCTGATGGCGACCTATGCCGGCCTGGCGATCGATGCGGGGGTGCGGATCATCGGGGGGTGCTGTGGCACCACCCCCGAGCATCTCGCGGCGATGCGCGTTGCGATCGACCGCCACGACCGTGGACCGCGACCAGCGGTCGACGACATCGTCGCCGCGATCGGACCGCTGACGAACCCGTTGCCGGGAGCGCCGTCGGCCGAACGCCGCCAGCGTCGCCGTGGCGACGCATGACGCCCGTGGTGTGAGCGATCCGGGCAGGCGCCCGGTGGCCACGGCCGGTACCCTGCCCGACGTGACCACTGACGATCGTCTGCCGATCAAGATGCTGAGCGACCGTCTGCTCGTACGCATTCCCGAAAAGGACGGTGACCGCCGGTCGAGTGGGGGCATCCTGATCCCGGCGACGGCGCAGTTGTCCAAGCGGCTCGTGTGGGCCGAGGTGGTCGCACTCGGTCAGAACGTGCGCAGTGCCGAGGTGGGCGATCAGGTGCTCTTCAGCCCCGAGGACCGCTACGAGGTCGAGGTCGGCGGGCGCGACTACATCATGCTGCGCGAACGCGACATCCACGCTGTTGCGGCGAGTCGTATCGAGGCTCATACCGGGCTCTATCTGTGATGGGCGAGATGAGAATGCGGCCCAGCCGCGATGAATTCGCAGCGCTCGCACGTGCTCACACGGTCGTACCCGTGTGGACCGAGGTGCTCGCCGATCTCGAGACACCCGTGTCGGCGTTCCTGAAGCTCGTCGGTGACGGCCCCGGCTTCCTCTTCGAGTCGGTCGAGCACGGCGAGCGATGGAGCAGGTTCAGCTTCGTCGGTCGAGACCCCGTCGCCACGCTCGAGTTGCGCAACGGGCGGGTCGAGGTGACCGGCGCCCACCTGTCGGCCGACCCGCCGCTCGATCACGGCATTCTCGCCGCGCTCGACGCGCTGGTCGCGGCCTACCGCGCGCCGGTGGTGGCCGACCTCCCGCCGCTGCAGGGTGGCATCGTGGGGTTTCTCGGCTACGACGTCGTTCGCGAGGTCGAGTCTCTCCCCGACACGCCGAGCGACGACCGCGGGTTCCCCGACGCAGTGATGTCGATCATCGGGTCGCTTGCTGCATTCGACCATTGGCGCCAGCGCATCTACGTCATCGAGAGCGTTCCGGTACTCGGTCTCGACGAGGCCCAACTCGACATCGCCTACGACGATGCGTGCGCACGAGTGCTCGCCACGGTGGCCGACCTCGCGGCGCCGCTGCAGGCGCCCGTTGTCGAGCCCCCCGATCCGGATGAGCCTCTGCCGGAGATCCGCAGCTCGATGCCGGCCGGGCTCTACCAGCGGGCGGTCGAGGCGGCCAAGGAGTACATCCTCGCCGGCGACATCTTCCAGGTGGTCCTGTCGCAGCGCTACGACCTCGACCTCGGTGCCGAGCCGTTCGACGTCTATCGCGTCCTGCGGCAGGTGAACCCGAGTCCGTACATGTACTACCTGCGTCATCCGGACGTGACGATCGTCGGTTCCTCACCCGAACCGCTCGTCAAAGTGCTCGACCGCACTGTGGTCAGTCGGCCGATCGCCGGGACGCGGCGCCGGGGCCGGACCGATGAGGACGATCGGCGGTTGGCGAGCGAGCTCAGTGAGAACCCCAAGGAGGTCGCCGAGCATGTGATGCTCGTCGATCTCGCTCGCAACGACGTCGGACGTGTCGCCCGGTTCGGCACGGTGCACGTCGACCAGCTGATGACCCTCGAGCGGTACAGCCATGTGATGCACCTCACGAGTCAGGTCAGCGGCCAGCTCCTCGACGGCGTCAGTCCGATCGACGTCCTACGCGCGACCCTCCCTGCGGGCACCGTGAGCGGTGCGCCCAAGGTGCGGGCGATGGAGATCATCGACGAGCTCGAGCCGGTCAAACGCGGGCCGTATGCAGGGGTCGTCGGGTACGTCGACTTCAGTGGCAATCTCGACACCGCGATCGCGATCAGGACGATGTTCGTCGGCCCCACCGGCGCGAGCCTCCAGGCGGGGGCCGGCATCGTCGCCGACTCGTCTCCGGACGACGAGGACCGCGAGTGTCGGAACAAGGCCGCTGCGCTCTTGGCTGCCGTGCCCGCCGCCCGCCGGATGACGGCCCGCCGGATCGCCACTGACTGACGTCGCTGCGGACCTCGACGTCAGTCGATGAGCCCGCCGATGAGCAACACTGTCCCGAGTGCGCCCGCTGCGCACATCCCGAGCAGGGCGATCGCGACGAGGGCCGGGACGCGGCTGAGCGTACCGAGGAGCGCGACAAGACCGGGGAAGTCATCGGGGCGGGCGCGCACACCGTCGCGCAGCGGATCGAGACGCGCGAGCCCGCCGCCGACGATGATCGTGGTCGTCGCATCGACACTGATGGTCGTCGTGCCGTCGAGTCGGGCCACCTCGTCGGCGAGGGTCCGCGAGGCGTGTTCGGCCGCGGCGAGACGAACCCAGGCGAGAGCGGCCGCGACGACGGGTCCGCCGCACAACACTCCACCGACGATCGTCCATCCAGCGCCAGTACCGATCACCCAGCGGCCAGTGAGGAAGGTTGCCGACCCGATGACCGCTGCGGTGAGGACGAGTCGCCGGGCGACGCGCGCTGCGCCACGAAGGACGACACCGAGTCCCTCCGTGAGCTGCACGCCGCCAGTCTGCCAGCGGCGGGATGGCACCCGCGCCACGATCGGTGCGACACTGATGCCGTGTTCTGGTGTTTCTCGCCGCGTGACGTCGTCGTGGTCACCGGGCGCGACGCGGCGTCGTATCTCCAGTCACAGTTGTCGCAGGACATCACGGGCCTCGGTGTCGACCACTCTGCATGGTCGTTCCTCCTCGCTCCGAACGGGCGGGTCGACGCCCTCGTGCGTGTCTGGCGCCGCGACACCTCGTCGTTCCTGCTCGACACCGACGCAGGGTTCGGCGCCTCGATGGTGGCCCGACTCCTCCGCTTCCGCATCCGAGTCGATGTTGCGATCGAGTCGGTCGACTGCCGAGTCGTGGCCG
>JBJSXI010000094.1:0-10781 GCA_046086305.1 Ilumatobacteraceae bacterium | reverse complement strand
CGAGCGCGTTCATCACGGTGCCGAGCATCCCGATGTGGTCGCTCTGCGTCGCGTCCATCCCCTTCATCGCGCCCTGCCGACCACGCCAGAAGTTGCCACCACCCACGACGACCGTGACGTCGACGCCCATCTGACGCACGGCGATGATCTCGTGCGCCGTGGCGACGAGGGTGTCCCCGTCGAGACCGCTTCCCGATGGTCCGGCGAGCGCCTCACCCGATGGTTTGAAGACGATTCGCTTCCACCGGGGTGCGCCCATCACCTCAGCCGATCTCGACCTGGGCGAAACGAACGATCGAGGCCTGACCGATGTACTGGCCCACGGACTGCTTGTCGTCCTTGGCGAAGGGCTGCTCGAGCAGCACGACGTCCTTGAAGAACCCGCTCATCCGGCCTTCGACGATCTTCGGGAGCGCCGCCTCGGGCTTGCCCTCGTTGCGGCTCAGGGCCTCGAGTGTGGCTCGTTCACGGTCGATCACATCGGCGGGGACGTCGCTGCGGTTCAGGTACCGCGGCCGGGCGAAGGCGACATGTACCGCCACATCGTGGGCGATCTCCGCCGTTGCGCCGGCCATCTCGACGAGCACGCAGTTGACGCCACGCCCACCCTGCATGTGCACGTAGCTCTCGAGCACATTGCCCGGTGCTGCGGCGATCCGCACGACATCGCCGAGTTCGATCTTCTCCTTCAGCGTGATCTTCATGTCGTCGAGGTGCGATGCCCGCTCGGCGACCGCCGATTCACCCTTGGCTGCGACGACCGCAGCGAGCGCCGCCGCCTCCGCCTTGAATGCATCACTCGAGGCCACGAAGTCGGTCTCGCACTTCAGTTCGACGATCGCTCCGATGCCGCCGTCGATGACGAGCGCAATCGCGCCCTGAGTGTTCTCACGGTCGTCGCGCTTCGCGCTCGCGGCGAGGCCCTTCTCGCGCAACCATTGCTTGGCGGCTTCCATGTCGCCATCGGTCGACTCGAGCGCCTTCTTGGCATCCATCATCCCTGCGCCGGTCGCCTGGCGGAGGGTCTGTACGTCCTTCGCGGTGAATGCCACGGGTCAGGCCTCCGGTGCCTTGGCGGCCATGCGGGCTTCGCGCTCGGCCTGGGCGGCGGCGGCCTGGCGACGTGCGTCGGCCTGGGCGGCGGCGAACTCGGCCTCTTCCTCCGCCGTCCGGCGTGCCGGGGCCGCCTGGCCCTGACGCGACGCGGCGATGTAACGACCCTCGAGCACGGCCTCGGCGATGACGTGGCACATCAGCGAGTTGGCGCGGATCGCATCGTCATTGCCCGGGATCGGGTATTGGACGACATCGGGATCGACATTGGTGTCGACGACTGCGACGACGGGGATGCCGAGCTTGTTCGCCTCGGTGACCGCAATGTGCTCCTTCTTCGTGTCGAGGACGAAGACGGCGTCGGGACGCGACGTGAGACCACGGATACCGCCGAGGTTCTTCTGCAGCTTCTCGAGTTCGCGGGTCAGCAGGAGTGCTTCCTTCTTGGGCATCGCGTCGAACTCACCCGACACGCGCTGACGCTCGTACTCCTGCATCTTGTGGACGCGCTTGGAGATCGTCTCGAAGTTGGTGAGCATGCCGCCGAGCCAACGCTCGTTCACGTACGGCATGTTGCACTTGTCGGCGTAGCTGCGCACCGGATCCTGCGCCTGCTTCTTGGTGCCGATGAAGAGCACCGTGCCACCCTTGGCCGCGAGATCGCGCACGAAGTTGTAGGCACCCTCGACTCGCGACAGCGTCTGGTCGAGATCGATGATGTAGATGCCGTTGCGCTCACCGAAGATGAACCGCTTCATCTTCGGGTTCCAGCGACGGGTCTGGTGTCCGAAATGGACACCTGCCTCGAGCATCTGACGCATGGTGACGACGGCCATGGGTTCCTCCCCTGCGGTTGACGGCGCACCGGCCCGGGCGCCGGAGCGACCGCAGGAGGGCTGGTGCGTGGTGATCGGGCCGGTCGGTCGACCGGCCGTCGCACGATGCTACCGGTCGGCCCGGGGGGCGCCACCTGCCGGGCAGAGCACCCGCCCGGCCGCTGGCCGAGGCGGTGATCCGTCGAGGGGCACCAATCGCGCCCGGGTGCGCCAGCGCCCCAGCCACGGCTCGGGGTCGAGGTAGGTCGCGGCGCGCCGCAACCCGAGATGCAACGGCCCTGATGCCGTGCCGATCACCTGACCCGCCTGCACCTCGACACCGACACGGACCTCGAGCAAGCCGAGGTCGCCGTACGACGTCCGCAGGTCGCCGGCGTGTGCGACGACGACCCAGGTCGCCCCGGCCACCTGGCCGGCGAAGGTGACCGTTCCCGCTGCGGCGGCGCGGACTCGGGCGCCACCATCGGCCCCGAAGTCGATCCCGCGATGCCCCGCACAGTACTCACACGCTGGCGGACGAAACCGCTCGACGATCGGGGCGTCGACCGGAGGGACGAGACAGGGCGGCGGCAGCAGCCCGGCGACGGTGGCCAGGATGCCCAGCCACGTCATCGCCCCACCCCGGTCAGGTCACGTCTGCTGCGGCGAGTCGCGCCCGCAGGTGCAGGACGGCCTTGGTGTGGATCTGCGACACCCGGCTCTCGGTGACACCGAGCACGCCGCCGATCTCGGCGAGGGTGAGCCCCTCGTCGTAGTAGAGGGCCATCACCGTGCGCTCGCGTTCGGGCAGTCGCCGCACCTCGGCACGCACGAGCCGCTTCACCTCGGCCTCCTCGACCGAAGCCGCCGGCGACTGTGGCCCTTCGCCACCGAGCGGCCGCGGATCGGCGCCGGCGAGCAGCGCCCGGTCGAGCGGGCCCACCGCAGTGCTCGAGATGGATGCCATCCACTTCTGGAACTCGCCCACGCCGATCTGCAAGTGGGCGGCAACCTCGTCCTCGCCCGGTGCGCGCCCGAGCGACCCCTCGAGCGCACTGATCGCACCCTCGACCGCTCTGGCCCGACTGCGTACCGACCGGGGCACCCAATCGAGCGAGCGGAGTCCGTCGATGATCGCCCCGCGGATGCGCGGCACGGCAAAGGTCTCGAACTTCACTCCCCGCTCGCGATCGAATCGCTCGACGGCGTCGATCAGCCCGAACACGCCGGCACTGACCAGATCGCCCGCGTCGACACTCGACGGCAGACCTGCGCCGACTCGACCAGCGACGAACTTCACGAGCGGCGAGTAGTGCACGATCAGTCGGTCGCGCGACGAGCGGTCGCGCTCGGCGAACCACCGCTCCCAGACGGTCTCGATCGGAACGTCGCGTCTCATGCTCGGGGGTGCGCCTCGGCGTATGCCTCGCGGAGGCGGTGGTTCGAGACATGGGTGTAGCGCTGGGTCGTCGCGACGTCGGCGTGGCCGAGCAGTTCCTGCACGGACCGCAGGTCGGCACCCCCGTCGAGCAGGTGGGTCGCGAAGGTGTGACGCAGCGCATGCGGATGTGTCGGCGTCGGTGAGCGGCGGTCGAGGATGCGCCGCACGTCGCGTACACCGAGACGTCGACCGCGCTCGTTGGCGAACAGTGCGTCGCCCGCCTCGGGTGCGGCGACGTCGGCACGCACCGCCAACCACGCCCGCACCGCCGCCACCGCCGGGTCGCCGAGCGGCACGCGACGCTGCTTCGCGCCCTTGCCCCACACCGACATCGCCCGGCCGGCGAGATCGAGTGACCGGACGTCGAGCGAGCACAGCTCGCCGACTCGCACACCACTGCCGTAGAGCAGCTCGAGCACAGCGTCGTCGCGCCGACGACGCCACACGGGCTCGTCGTCGGGTACGGCACCGTCGAGGAGCACCCCGAGATCGCTCCGATCGAGCACACGGGGTAGCCGGGACGCCCCCGACGGACCCCGCAGGGTGACCGCCGGATCGGTCGCGATCGCTCCGACTCGCCGCAGGTACGCGAAGTAGCGGCGCAGCGCCGACACCTTACGCGACACGCTGCGCGGGGCGAACCGGCTGATCGTGAGGTGGGCGACGTAGCTGCGCAGGATGAGGCGGTCGACCCGATCCGGCGACTCGATCCCTTCGCCCCCGGCCCAGGCGATGAAACCGCCCACATCGGTGACATACGCGCGCACCGTGTTCGCCGACGCCTGGGTGAGCGAGGTGGCGAAGTCGCCGACCTGCCAGACGGCCGAGGGCTGCTGCACGTCGTCGGCCATCGCGGCACAGGGTATTCGCTCGGGCTCATCGCCATGGGGCACCAACCTGTTCGAACCACCCGTCGGCCCCAGCGATCCAGCCGGCCTGTTCGAGGCGGGCCACGCTCATCGCCACCTCGACGAGCGACAGGCCGCACGCCTCGACGAGCCCATCGACGGTGAGCGACTGGCACCCGAGCGCACCGTAGACCGGGCGGTCAGAGGGTCGGACCGGCGGACGCACCTCGGCTGGCGCGGCCCGACGGTGTTCGATCGACAGGGCCAACAAGATGTCATCGACATCGACCGCCGGTGCCGCACCGTCGCGCAGCAACCCGTTGGTCCCGGCTGCCGCACGGTTCACTGCGGGACCCGGAACGGCCATCACCGGGACGCCGCGGTCGAGGGCCTCGGTGGCGGTGATGAGCGACCCACCGCGCTCGCGTGATTCGACGACGACCACCACCTCGCTGAGGGCGGCGATGATCCGGTTGCGCAGTGGGAATCGGTGCGCGAGCGGCGGCGCACCTGGTGGCGCTTCGCTGAGCAGCACACCCCGCTCACCCACCTCGCGCCACAGTCCTGCGTGTTCGGTGGGGTACACGACATCGTGTCCTGAGGCGACCACGGCGATCGGCCGACCGGGGCCGCCGACCGCAAGCGCTTCACGGTGGGCAACCCCATCGACCCCACGAGCGAGACCGGACACCACGTGCACCCCCGCCGACACCAGCCCGCCGGCGAACGCACGCGCCGCAGCCCGACCGGCGGCCGTCGCATTGCGCGTCCCGACGATCGCGACACGGCGGCCGGCCAGCGCGTCGAGGTCTCCGCGCACGAACAGCACCGGCGGCGGCAACGGATCGCCGACGAGCAGATGTGGATACTCGGGTGTTCCGTGGACGAGGACACGCACCCCGAGGTCGCCGAGTTGATCCCAGATCCGTTCGGGATGCCTCGCCACGGCGCTCGCTCGCCAGGCGCGCCGGACGGCAGGATCGGCGAGCACCCGACCGACGAGCCCACCGACCGGCACCTCGCCGCACGCGACGGCGAACGCCTCCTCGGGACTGCGGTTGCGCAGCAGGGCCCCGAGACGGTGCACGGTCATCGCGTCGAAGCCGGCGAGCGACGCGGCGAATGCCTCGGAGGGAACGCTCACGCTGCACCCCGCCGGCCGAGACGCACCCGCATCGCCAACGCGACAGCGACATGTTCGTCGAGGACCAACTCGTCGGCACCCCCGAGATCGGCGAGGGTGCGAGCCACCCGGCGGACCCGGTGATACCCGCGACCCGTCAGTCGATCGGCCTCGAGTTCGCGTCGCAGTCGATCACGCGCCACAGGGTGCAGGGGTGCGAGTCGGTCGAGATCGGCCGGGGCGATCGAACCGGCCAGCACACCGCACCGTTCGAGTGAGCGCTGCCGTGCGGCGACCACGCGCGCCGCGACCACCGCCGTCGACTCCCCACCTCCCGTCGCAAGCAGATCGTCGACCTCGGGACGATGCACACCGATGCGCAGGTCGAAGCGATCGAGCAGCGGACCCGACAGTCGACGCAGGTAGCGCTGGCGAGCCGCCTCATCGCATTCGCACGAGCCCGGCGGACCTCCACCGCAGGGGCACGGGTTGGTGGCCGCCACGAGGAGGAACCGTGCCGGCAAGGTGGCGTGCACCCGGGCGCGGGCAACGCGGATGACGCCTTCCTCGAGGGGCTGGCGAAGACTGTCGAGCACGGTCGGGGCGAACTCGCCGAGCTCGTCGAGGAAGAGCACACCCCCGCTCGCCATCGACACCTCCCCCGGGCGCATCGCGCCGCTGCCTCCGCCGACGAGCGCGACGGTGGAACTGCTGTGGTGCGGCGCGCGGAACGGGGGACGCCGGATGAGACCACTCGGCGGCAGGGCGAGACCTGCAGCCGAGTGGACCATGGTCGCGGTGAGCGCATCGGCCGGCTCGAGCATGGGAAGCAATCCGGGCAGACGTCGAGCGAGCATCGTCTTTCCCGAACCCGGCGCACCGACGAGCAGCAGATGGTGGCCACCTGCTGCGGCCACTTCGAGGCCGAGTCGGGCGCTCGCCTGCCCGCGCACATCGGACAGGTCGGGTGGCGGCGCCTCGTCGTCGCCCACGTCGTCGTCGGGCGGCCGTGCCCACGGCTCGTCGCCGGTGACCGCAGCGACGACCTCGCCGAGCCGGGTGGCCACTCGTACGCCGTCGCCTGCGACGACTCGCGCCTCGCGCACACATGCCTGCGGGACGACCGGACGTACGTCGCCGGAGGCAGCGACCATCGGTGCGACACCCGGCACCGGCCGCAGCGTTCCGTCGAGACCGAGTTCACCGATGAATGCCATGCCGGCCACGGCCTCGACGGGCACCTGACCGTCGGCGGCGAGCACGCCCATCGCGATCGCCAGATCGAGACCCGATCCACCCTTGCGCTGACCCGACGGTGCGAGGTTCACCGTGACACGTGCCTGTGGCCACGACAGGCCGCTCGACAGCACTGCGGCACGCACTCGATCGCGCGACTCGCGACACGCCTCGTCGGGAAGGCCGACGATCTGGAACCCGGGCAGCCCCGACGCGACGTGCACCTCGACAGTGACGGGGCGTCCCTCGACGCCGATCAATGTGGCCGAGCGGACAGCTGCGAGCACGGACGACCTCCCACGATTCGGGCGACGAGCGCCACGGGATCGGGAGGGAACGTCATCCGGTTCCCCGACGGATGGCGGCACCCTACCGAGGGGGTGCGCGGACACCACGGTGCCGGACTGGGAGACTCGACGGGTGCGTCCGGTCCTGCTCGTCTGTCTCGTCGCGCTCGGCGCGTGCACTGCGACGACCGCACCGACCTCCGAGGGCGCCTACTGCACCGAGGTGGGCAACCGACTCGCCGACCTCAACGCGACCGGCTTCGTCGACGAGGCCGACCTCGTGCGGGTGCTCGACTCGTGGCGAGCCGTCGCCGCCGCCGCGCCGCTCGCCGTCGAGACCGAGTGGGGTGAGGTGCTGCGCGGGATGGAGACGGTGATCACCGTCGATCCAGCCGACGCCGAATCGGTGCAGGCAGCCGCCGACACCCTCCGCAGTATCGAACCAGCGGCCGACCGGGTGATCAGCTACACGTTCCGGCTGTGCAATGCGCTGATCGGTCCGCAGGTGCCGGTGTCGACGACACCATCCGTCAGCCCGTGACGCGATGCGTCAGACGATCTCGCCGCGCCGCAGGATGACCTTGTCGACGAGACCGTAGGCCTTGGCCTCCTCGGCCGTGAACCACCGGTCGCGCTCACTGTCGGCCTGGATGCGCTCGAGCGGCTGACCCGAGTGCTGCGAGATCAACTCGGCCATCCGTCGCTTCGTGTACGCCAACTGCTCGGCCTGGATGGCGATGTCGGTGGCCTGACCGCGAAGACCGGCGAGAGGCTGGTGCATCATGATCCGTGCGTTCGGGAGCGTGTAGCGCTTGCCCTTCGCGCCGGCGGTGAGGAGGAACTGGCCCATGCTCGCGGCCATCCCCATGCACACGGTCGCGACGTCGCACCCGACGAACTGCATCGTGTCGTAGATCGCCATCCCGGCGGTGACCGAACCACCCGGACTGTTGATGTACAGCCAGATGTCGGCCTGCGGATCCTCACCCTCGAGGTAGAGCAGTTGGGCGCAGATCTGGTTGGCGATGTCGTCGTTGACATCGGTACCGAGCATGACGACCCGGTTCTTCAGCAGACGATTGAACACGTCGAGGGCCACCGGGGGGCTGGAGTCACTCATGGGCGCAACGCTACCGCCGCCCGACGTTCGACACCGCTGACGATCACGGCCACGCGCTCGTCGTCGCCGATCTCGTCACGCGCCGCCAACAGCCCGGCCACGCCGGCGGTACCCGTGTGGCTCGCGTCGAGGCCAGCGCCACGACGCACGAGCTGGTTCGCCGCGGCCACGAGCGCCTCGTCGACGACGATCGGTCGTCCGCCGCCGTTGGCCATCGCCTCCACCACCGGCAGCCAGTCGTAGGTCTCGTCGTCGAGGATGCCGTCGGCCGCCGACGTGCCGACCTGCTCCCACGGCCACATGCAATCGCCCCACCGGCCGGCGAGGCCGACCACGCCCCCGGTTTGTGCGCACCGTTGCCACGCCCGCTCGAGCGGCGCGCACGCCGCCGTCTGCACGGCATGCAGGCGCGGGGTGACCCCACTCATCGCGAACCCCGCGGCCACACACGCGGCGAACGCTCCCCCACCCACCTGGACGAACAACCGGTCGAGAGGCGGTCCGACCTCGCGCTCTTCCATGTGCCGAGCCATCTCCCAACCGATCGTGCGTCCGCCGTCGAGACACCATGCGTTCTCCGTGCCCTGCACCGAGAACGGCACGGCACCGTCGGCCACGGCGTCACGGAACCGCAGCACACACGGGTCGCCCGGAGGGTCGCCCGGCATGCGGGGGCACTCGACGACATCGGCGCGCAACTCGTGGAGCCGCTGCAACACGACCGGATTGGCGCCCGGTGGGACGAACACCCGGATCGGCCAGTCGAGTGCGGCGGCCAATGTGGATGCCGCGAACGCGGCATTCCCACACGACGCAATGGCGAGCGGTGGGCGCCCCGACGGCGCGGTCCACGGCACCAGCCGCAGTCGCTCGGCGGTGACGAGGTGCAGCGCGATCGACATCAGATGGCGCGCCTTGTGGCTACCGGCGACCTGATTCGTCTCGTCCTTCACCCACACACCGCCGTCTGCGCTGAATCCCAACTCATCGCTCATCGCCGTCGAACGTGCGAACGGGGTTGTGACGAAACCCGTCCCAGCCACGGACGCGATACGTCGGTCGAGGTCGACGGCGATGGAAGTGCGCGCATCTGCATCGAGCCCGTGCGCCGCAGCGAACGCGTCCCACGCCAGATACCGCCGGAACCCGACGAAGGGGTTCACCTCACCTGTCGAACGCAGCGGAGCGAGGTGCTGGACGATCCGCAGCACATGATGACCGCCATCCCCCGCCTGTGGGCAACGCCACTGCAGCGGCTGGGCGATCGGCACCTCGGCACCGCAGACCGCACACCGCCATCCGGTGACGGGCGACGGATCGTGGGTCACGCGCGGACGCGGGCGTTGAACTCGGCGATCATGTCGTCCCATCGCGGGACGTAGTGGCGCAGACCCTCCCAGAAGCCCTGGTGACGGCGCTCTTCGAACAACTCGAACGGCGTCCCCTGCTGCTCGACCCATGTGTAGTAGCCGAGGTTGAAGATGCGCGTGCGGTCGCGTTCGGTGAGCTCGATCGTGTGCGCCGTGGAGACGTTGGCGAGATGCTCACCCCACACCTGCGCGGCGTCGAGGTCGCTGAATCCACCACCGAAGTCGCGGGCCGTGATCTTCGGGTACTCGCTCGGGTAGAGCCCTGCGCCGTCGGTGGCCACGGTGATGATCGCATCGTCGGGACCGAGGTCGAGTTCCTTGGCCGTCGAGATGGCCGCCAGCACATTGCAGATGGCCGACAGACCGAAGTGCGGCAGTGTCGCCAGCACACTCTGGGGCACACCGCGCCGATCGGCCAGATGTCCGAGGCCGTCCTCGCTGTTGAACATCGCATAGAGGTGATCGGTGCTGCGGTCACTCACTGCCACCACCACGTCGGTGTTCATCACGTTGTGGATGAGCGGGATGTGCTTGTCGCCGATGCCCTGGATGTTGTGTTCGCCGAAACCGTTCTCGAGCATCGTCGGACATTCGAGCGCCTCGACAGCGACGATGCGGGTGCCGTAGTCGCGCTTGAGTCGGTCGCCGGCGCCGATCGTGCCGGCCGACCCGGTCGCACTGGTGAACGCTGCGAGCCGCAGATCGCGCCCCGTCGTGGCGCGCACGTGCTCGAAGACGTGCGAGAGGGCCCGGCCGGTGACCTCGAAGTGACCGAGGTGATTGCCGAACTCGCAGAACTGGTTGAAGATGAAGTTCCCCGGGTCGAGCGCCAGCGCGTTGCACGCGTCGTAGATCTCCTTGACGTTGCTCTCGGTGCCCACCGTGCGGATGACATCCTCGGCAGGGTTCGCGCACCACCGGTCGAGCCAGTCGAACCGCTCCTTGCTCATCCCGGCCGGCAGGATCGCCACACCGCGAGACGCCATGATGCGGCTGATCGCGATGCCGCCACGCGCATAGTTGCCGGTGCTCGGCCACACGGCGCGCTGGCGGGTGGGATCGAACTGACCGGTGACGATGCGCGGCGCGAGACACGAGTACGCCGCGAGCACCTTGTGCGCGGTGATCATCGGGAACCGATCACCGAACACGACGATGATCGGACAGTCGATACCGGTGAGGCTGCTCGGCAGCACGACGTGCTCGGGCACGTCGACGCGACCACCGTGGAGGTCGTTGTACCAGTGCACGCGCCACAGGTTGCGAGCATCCGGCCCCTGCGGGTCGGCGTCGCCGACGAGCGCCGGATCGATCGCCGTGGGATCGGCGAGCTGGGCGAACGTAACAGGTAAAGCTGCGGAATTATACATCCGGAAATTACTTAATCCCAGATTTCTTGTTATGCCATTCGGTAACCAAATACCATAACCTTCTTCTTGCGTGTAATTCGGATCGCTGATATCAAAACCATACGACTCCACTTTATTG
>JBJSXI010000093.1:0-8975 GCA_046086305.1 Ilumatobacteraceae bacterium | reverse complement strand
GATGGCTCGGAGCGGCAAAGGGACACGACAACTTCATGGCGATGGTGGTCTCGACCGGTGTCGGCGGCGGGATCGTGCTCGACGGTGAACTGCTCAACGGCCGCACCGGCAACGCCGGTCACATCGGTCATGTGATCGTCGAGCCGAACGGGCGGCGGTGCGTGTGCGGTGCCCGGGGCTGCCTCGAGGCGGAGGTGTCGGGACCGGCGATCGAGGCGATCACCGGTCGACCCCCGACCCAGCCGACCTACGAGACGATGGTGCGCGCCGGACGGCTGGTGGGGCGCGGAGTGGCTTCGGTGTGCAACCTGCTCGACCTCTCGCTGGTGGTGGTCGGTGGCAGCGTCGCGATCGGTTTCGGTGCGACGTTCTTCAACTCGGCGCAGGACGCACTGTCGGAGTACGCGACGTTGCCGTACTCGCGTTCGGCGCGCATCGTGCCCGTCCGCCTCGGCGACAGTGGCCCACTGGTCGGTGCCGGCGCCGTTGCCGTGCGCGGTGTGCGCCGATCGCGACGCAGCGAACCGTTCTGATCCCGGCCGCGAGCTGCGCGTCGTGCTGCACGCGACGAGGCGTCAGCGCGCCGCCACGGGTCGGGTGTCGCTGAAACGGCGATACACCCACTCGAGCGGTCCGATGGGCATCACCCGCGACCACGCCACGGCGAGGCCCATCGCGCCCAGCCAGAACGAACCGGCGAACCACAGGACGGCACCGAGTCCGGCACCACGATCGACGATGCCGAACGTGTCGACGACGATCTCGAACACGATCACGTGCAACACATACAGCGACAGGGTGGTCCGACCGGCAATGGCGAGCGCGCGGGTCGGCCGACTGGTCGCCGTGCGACGGGCGAGGGCGACGATGGTGACCAGCGCGGCGACGGCCACACCACCCGCCGAGGCCGTGTAGGCGAGGCTCCGGCTCGCCGGCACCGTCTCCCACAACCATGAGTCACCCGGCAGCACCGACCCCATCCCCGCACCGACCAACGCGACGAGCACCCCACCGAACGCGACGAGCACGGCTCGATCGGTGCGCAGTGGCCAGGCCCGACCGATCACGATGCCCGCACACAGGAACGCCAGCCACGGCAGCAGCGGATGGGTGCCGCGCAGCGTGAGGTCGGCGAGGACGTCGTCCCACGCTCGACCGCTCGTCATCGCTCCGCTGAGCACACCCTCGAGTCCGCCGCGTTCGAGTTGCCACCACTGCAGGGCGGCGGCCGCCACCGCGGTGCCCGCGCCGACGGTCACGATCCAACGCGTGCGCAGACCGACGAGGAGCGCCGCGACACAGAAGTAGCCGCCGTAGAAGAACAGGATCGTGCCCGGCCAACTGGCGTCGAGGACATAGCCGAAGCCGAGGAGCAGCACGCCGCGGCGCACCAGCACCCAGCGCGTCTCGGCAACGTCGCGCGAGCGGGCGAGCAGTTCGACACCGATGCCGGCGACCACCACGAACGTGGCTGCGAAGCGCGTGGCAAGTGGACCGGTCCACGGATGGAACAGCCGCTCGAGCACCGTCGTGTTCGGCATCGCCGCACCATTGATGTAGCCGTGGTCGTTCATCACGCACACGCCGATCAGGGCGACGGCGCGCACCACATCGAGTTCGGCGGATCGTCGCGCCGTCACGTCCGCCATTCGATCTCGTCGCAGTGCACGTTGATCAACGGCAGCTGCACATCGATGATGTCGCCCACACGCGGGCATGGATCGCCATCGGGCACGAAGCACAGCGACGTGTGCATGTGTGGCCGCTCGAGTAGCGCAAGACGCCGCCGGGCGAAGTGGAATGGGCTGCGCGGGCCGTGTTCGTCGATCGCCTCGAGTGGCGCGATGCCCTGTGCCGAACCGGCACCCACTGCGACCACCCATCCCGCCGTGGTGACCTCGGTGTGGTGATACCCGACGTGATCGCCGCCGCTCACCGGACGCACCTGGAGCACATCGGCCCACAGATGACTGAACGACCCGCGCGGCACGCCGTGCCAGAGCATCGTGCCCACCCGCACACGGATCCGCCGCTGCGGATCGAGGGCACGCAGTTCGGCCAGCGTGTCGGGCGTGATGTGGCTCACCCACAACTCACCCGTCGGCAGGTGAGGCAGCCATGCGGCGACCTCGTGCAGCCGCGCCGCATCGTCGCCGGCGATCGGCAGATGGATGGCGAACCCGTCGACGACGAGCCCGGCACCCGTGATCCGCTCGAGCAACGCCGGCAGATCGTCGGGGTCGACGCCGTAGCGCCGCATCGAACTGGCGAGCTTCACCATCACCCGGCCGCCCCAGCCGCGCAGTGCCTCGACGTGCTCGACCGCCCCGACCGTGGCCACGGCCCGCAGGTGCGGCGGGGGAGTGAGGCTCGGGGTGAGCACCACGGCGGACAGCTGCGCCGGCACATCGGCGAGTTCGGCGATCGTGCCCACGCACACTCGGTCGGCGGCGATGCCGTCGGATCCGAGCATCTCGTGCAGGACGGGTCGGCCGAAGCCGTACCCGTTGCCCTTCACCACCGGCACGAGGGCGTCGCCGTACGCGGCGGCAGTGCGCTCGACGTGGGCCAGCCACTCGGTGCGCCGGACGGTGAGCCGGAGGACCACGGCGTCACCGTACCCGTCGGTCACCGGGCCGTCGGGATGGGCCTCCGGTCGAATCCTGAGTTGCCCGATCGGGATTATCCGCATAGCCTCGCCGTCATGTCGATCTTCGGTTTCCCCAACCCGGTCAACGAGACCTCGGCCCGCCTCGTCGCCGCCGGCGTCGTCGTGCAGGGCATCGTCTACCTCGTGGTGCGCGAATGGTGGCTGCTCGTCCCCCTCGCCTATGGCTTCCTCGCCCGGGTGCTCACCGGTCCGCGGCTCAGCCCACTCGGCCGCCTCGTCACCGAGGTGATCACCCCTCGCCTGCGCGGTGAGCACCGCTTCGTGCCCGGCCCGCCGAAGCGGTTCGCCCAGGGTGTCGGCCTGGTGTTCAGCGGTGGAGCACTCGCCGCCGCACTGCTCGGCGCACCGTCGGTCGCCCTCGCCCTCATCGCCGGACTGGTCGTGGCCGCCACCCTCGAGTCGGCCTTTGCACTGTGCCTCGGCTGCATCGTCTTCAACCGACTGATGCGAGTGGGCTTGATCCCGGCGCACGTGTGCGCCGAGTGCAACGACATCAGCGCGCGTCTCGCCGCGGCTACACGCTGATCTCGGGCACGAGCGCCCGCGCACTGTGCGCGGTGAACACGCCGCGCCACACGCCTGCGCCGTAGGCAACGTCGTCGACCGCGACACGCGGCAGATCGACCAGTGGCTGCGACGAGCGCTCACGCACCGCTGCCACGACCTCGGGGACGACGAGCGCACCGAGCAGCACCGGCCGCGCTCTGCGCACGCACAGCGCCACGATGATCGCGATCGGCCACCACACCCGACGCATCGCCCGGCACAACTGCACACCTGCTGCGAGGTGCCCCTCGAGCGCGATCGGTGCCGCGTCGCGGGCGCGTAGCGCGTCGAGCCGACGCGTGAGCGCAACCGTGGTCGCCGCCCCGACCGACAGCGCGAGCAGCGGTCGCCGGACGGCCACGAACCCCCACACCGCGAGACTCCACACCGTCGTGCGCACCGGTGCGACGGCAGTGGCGTGACGTCGGGCCAGCGGCGCGGCCGACGAGCCGTACGCCACACGCTGACGCCACAGCGCGGCCCACGACGGGCGCGGTCGATGAGCGACCACCGAGGTCGGCTCGTAACGCGCCCGATGGCCCGCCTCGACGAGCCGCCACACGAGATCGACATCCTCACCGACGCGCATCGATCGATCGAATCCACCGAGGTCGCGGATCACCTCGGTGCGGCAGACGATCGTCGCCGCCGGCACATAGCCGACCCGGGTGCCCGGGGCGATCCGTGCCGGCACGTCGCCGAGGTCGAGCGGACTGTGGCGCGACTCGTGGTCGGTGGTCGGCAGGTGCGTATCGGTCGCGTTCGCGACACGCGGCGCCACCAACGCAACTCGATCGTCGGTGAAGTGGGCGAGCAGCGGATCGAGCCACGCCGTCGCATCCTCGGGCAGGGTGACGTCGCGGTCGACGAACGCGACGAGCGGGGTCGTCACCGCCGCCAACCCCGTATTGCGCGCCGCACCCGGTCCGCCGTTCACCTCGCGGCGGATCACCGTGACGCGACCGTCCGACTCGGAGGCTGGGATGGTCGGCGGCACCGGCGAGGCGTCGTCGACGACGATCACGCGCAGTCCATCGGGCACCCGCACCGCACCGTCGTCACTGTCGCCGGCGTCTCCCTCGCCGGCATCTCCCTCGCCGGCATAGAACGGCATCACCACCGTCACATCGTCGAGTGTGAACGGCGACGAGGTCGGCAGCGGATGCAGTGCACCTGCCACCACGAAGCGATCGAGCAGATCGTCGACCGCAGCAGTCGACGGGGGAGTGCCGGCCTCGACGAGCGACACGACATGTGCCCCACCTGCCGACAGACGGAACAGTCGCAACGGTGAACCGGCCACGACCACCGAGCCGTCACCGGGACGACGCCACGACGGATCGAGGCGGTAGCGGGTCACTCCCACCAGTCGTCGACGACACGCACCAGGTCGATCGACAGCTTGGTGAGCATCGCCCTCCCCTGACCAGCGGTGGCCCGACGCGGATCACCGAGGATGCCGTTCGAGCTGACCGCCTGGATGCCGCCCTCGCGGATCTCGCCGATCAACTGTGACAGCGGCTCGGTGCGGCCGACCTCGGCGCGATCCATGTGCACGAGATCGGGTGCGAGGGCCAGCATCATCGCCGTCTCCTCATGCCCGGCATGCGCATCGGCACCCTCGATGGTGGGCCACCACGCGAGCACCCGGCGCCGCTCGCCAGACAACTGGCTCACCGCACGCTGCACGGGCGCCTTGTTGCCACCGTGACCGTTGATGAGTACCACGCCGGCCGCCCAGTCGGCACTGCGCACGAGTTCGATGATCACCTGCTCGAGCACCGTCGTGCCGATCGACAGGGTGCCGGGGAACGATCCGTGCTCGCCGCTCGCCGTGATCGTCAACGGCGGTGCGACCACCACCTCACCCGCCGCGAACGTGGAGACCAGTCCGTCGGCAAGAGCCATCGCGATCCGCGTGTCGGTGTCGAGCGGCAGGTGCGGGCCGTGCTGCTCGCACGAACCCACCGGCACGGCGAGCAGGGGACGACGACGCGGATCCCAGAACTCCGTCCATCTGCGATCGCCGAGGTGATTGGTCATAGGGGGGTGCAGTGCACCATCACGACCGACGATACGCGCCGTCGGCGTCGGCCGACAGGTACCCCCAGCCGACGAGCGCATCGAGGATGCGCCGCGCCGCGGCATCCGGTGACAACTCGACCACCTCGCCGCGACCTGATCCACCCGTCGTGGTGAGCGCGCGCACCCGATCGACCGCCGAGCCACCCGCAGGCGCGGCCAGCGCACGGGCACGCGGACGATACGGACGCACGAGTGGCTCCTCGACGAGTACCGCAGGCGGCGTGACGACCGTGATCGGCACGGCCGCCGCGGCGCGCACACCCGACAGCGACGCACGTCGCAGGGTGGCGACCGACCCCTCCACACTCACCACCGCGGGTGACGACAACTCGACCACCTCACGGCGACCCGCATCGAGTCGCCGCACGGCACGCACCGATGTCGAGGACATGTCGACCTCGATCACCCCGAGCGCCTGACGCGCGTGCAGTCCGTGGGCGACGAAGGCCGGCACACTCGCCGACCCTCGATCGAGCGAGTAGTCGCCACACCACACCCACGACACCCCACCCACCACATCGCGCACCGCTGCGACGATCGCATCGGCGACCGCTGCGCTCGAGATCCCCACCGGCGCGTCGGCGCGCACACACCGGTGCGCGCCGGCTGCTGCCGCCTCACGCAGCACACCATCGGCACCCGCAGGACCCACCGTGACCACCGCGACCTCGTCACCCGTCAGCGCCGCTTGACGCAGGGCCAACTCGAGTGCCGCACGGTCGGCCGGACTCGCGCCCGCATAGCGCTCGTCGAACGGCTCACCGGGATGGGCCACCCACTTCGTGCAGACGACGATCACGTGCGTCGGAACACGACGCCGTGCCCGCCCTCGGGATAGTGCCAGGTGATCGCACCCTCGCGATTGCAGACCAGGTAGCACGTGCCGCATTCGAAGCACTGTTCGTGGTTGAACACGATGCCGCCATCGGCCGTGGGCACGAACAGATCGGCCGGACACGCGACCACGCACTCGCGTGTGCTGCAGTCGGCGCACACCGCGCCGTCGACGACGATGTGTGCCGTCGGATGGATGCGGAACTCGACGGTCGCCATCCGCTCCTGGAACGACAGCCCGCCCCACGCATGTGGTTCGAGCATGCCCGCGTGTGCCGTGTCGGTCATCCGAAACTCCTGAAGCCGGTGAACCCGTCGCGCACGAGGTCGCGGCGGCGCACCCCGGCCCGACGACGCTCCTCACCGAGGATCCGTCGCAGCCCGGGCTTGGGCTGCGGATTGTCGACACGGAACATCCGCTCGACGGTGTTGGCGACCATCGACGGATAGAGGTGCTGCACCCGATCGCTCAGCACCAACTGCGGCGCACGGCGCAGACGGCGGTGATCGCGCAGGACGAAGGTCGACTCGAGCCGACGTCGATACCCGGCGAGCCCCTTGGCCGACACATCGCCGCGCCGCACCGCCTCGACCACCGTCTCGCCGGCGTACATCCCGCTCGCCATCGCGAAGTTCACCCCTTCGAGCCAGATCCCTGCAGCCAGGCACAGCGCCGCCGCATCACCCGCGACGAGCATCCCGGGCGCTGTCATCCGCGGCATCATCTTCAGGCCGGCCTCGGGAATGAGGTGCGCGCTGTACTCCTTCAACTCGCCATCGTGCACGAGCGGCGCGATGGCGGGATGTGACTTCAGATCGGCGATGATCGCCTCGGGTCGACGCGACTGTGCCGCGAGTGCGGTCACCTTCAACACCACTCCGATCGACACCGTGTCGAGGTTGGTGTAGAGGAATCCTCCGCCGTTCACCGCGCCGGTGGCGCCGATGATCTCCACATCCACACCGTGCCGATCGCGCACATTGAACCGCTCGTCAATCACCGACGACGGCAATGCGAGGGTCTCCTTCACACCGAGCGTGTAGTGCGACGCATCGGTCGACGACCACAGCCCGGCCTCCTTGGCGAGGAAGCTGTTCACCCCGTCGCACGCCACGACCACCCGGGCGCGCAGGTCGCCATCGGGACGATCGGTGCGCACACCGGTCACCGTGCCGTCGGCATCGCGCACGAGACCGGTGACCGTGGTGCCCGTGATCACCTGCGCACCAGCCGCCGCCGCATGACCGGCGAGCCAGTGGTCCCAATCGGGTCGATAGGCAGTGGCCCCGTTGTAGGGCGGCGCACCCCACGCCTCCGACCGGAAGTCGACCGTGAGTGCCTGGGTGGGGGTGAGCACCATCGTCAAGCGGCGGGTGATCCAGCGTTGCACCGGTGCCTCGTCCCACCACCCGGGGATCAACCCGTCGAGGATGCGCGGGTAGACGACCCCGCCGTACATGTTCTTGCTGCCGGGGAACGGACCACGTTCGATCAACACCACATCGAGACCGGCGCGTGCTGCGACGATCGCTGCGCAACTGCCGGCAGGACCACCACCGACGACGACGACATCGACCTCGGGGCTCACGGCGCGACACCCTCGGGTGCGATGGCGGACGGCGACACGCGGAGCAGTGCGGCGAGATGGTCGAGCACCTCGTTCGCGTCGGCGACGACCGCAAGATCGGCGAGCTGCATCATCGGACAGTGGGCATCGGTGTTCACACTCACGATGTGCGCCGGCGCGCCGAGCCCGGCGGTGTGCTGCACCGCACCACTGATCCCGAACGCGAGGTACAGATCGGGATCCACCACCACACCGGTCGTACCGATCTGTCGCGTGTGGGACACCCTGCCGCGGTCGGTGACCACACGGGTCGCGCCGGTGCTCGCACCGATCGCCGTTCCGATCGCCGCAACCTGATCAAGCCGCTGCGGACCATCGAGACCCGCACCACCGGCGACGATGCGTGCAGCCTCGCCGAGATCGACACTCGCCGGGTCGGCGGGCAGTTCACCGACGACACGACCATCGGGATGATCGGTGACACCGAAGCGCGACCGCTCGAATGTGGCGACCGACGGATCGGCGGGCGTCGTGGACGGCACGACGCCGCGCACCCCGGGTTGCAGCGTGGCGACGAACGGACCGGTCGGGACGAGATCGTGCAGTTCGCGGCCACCGCTGCGGGCGAGCTCGATGCGCGACGGTGCAACGGCGATCGCGCCGGCATACAGGGGACGACGCAGCACGGCCGCGAGGCGCGGGGCGAGATCGCGTCCGTCGGCCGAGGCCGGCAGTACGAGATGGTCCTCGTCGGCGAGCACGGGCGCGAGCGCGGCGGCCCAGCGCCCCGGCTCGAAGTCGCCGAGGCAGGCCACCTGCACCTCGGTTGCCACCCCGGCGAGACCGTCGAGCGCCGCGGCCGTTGCGGCGACCGCATCACCGTCGGCGGCCGATGTGGTCGCGAGCAGCACCCTGCCGTCGCACTCGGCGACGGTCTCGTCGCCACCGGCGGGCAGGTATCCGTCGCGCACCACGAGCACCGCGATCATCGTCCGCACACTAGGTGGCTGCACTCGGGCGACCCCGACGGGACGCCCCGATCCGCTGGGCGACCCGAGGCGGTCTGCGTCATCGGCGCACGTGCGCTGCGTCTCGTCACGTCGGCAGATGGTGCTGCAGACGGCGGTCGTCGGGTGTGCTCAGGCACGCAGTGATCCGATGGGAGACGGGTGATGGCGGAGCGACGTTGGCGGGGTGCGGCACGGTGCATCGTCACGGGCTGCGTCGTCGCGGGCTGCGTCGCCTGCGGCGGCGACGACGGGACGACGGGA
>JBJSXI010000092.1:0-12500 GCA_046086305.1 Ilumatobacteraceae bacterium | reverse complement strand
GCACCGACAACCGGCCGTCGGGAAGTGCGCTGGCCATGGGTGACGTCCTCAAGTTCCGCAACGGCAAGACGGCCGAGATCCACAACACCGATGCCGAAGGTCGACTCGTGCTCGCCGACGGTCTGTCGTTGGCTGTGGAACTCAAGCCCGATGCCATCGTCGACATCGCCACGCTCACCGGTGCCTGCCTGGCCGCGCTCGGTCCCAAGATCGCCGGTGTGCTCGGCTCGAATCAGCCGTTCATCGATCAGATCCTCGAGGCCTCGCAGCGCACCGACGAACCGGCGTGGCAGTTGCCGCTCGAACGCTCGTACCGCCGACTCCTCGACTCGAACATCGCCGACATGAAGAACATCGGTGGGCCCTACGGCGGCGCCATCACTGCGGCGTTGTTCCTGAACGAGTTCACTGGATCGGTCCCGTGGGCGCACCTCGACATCGCCGGACCGATGAACGCCGACGCCGACGACGGCTGGCTGTCGAAGGGGGCCACCGGATTCGGTGCCCGGCTGCTCATCGATCTGGCGCTCGGGTTCGCTGCGAGTCGCTGACGGCGTCACACGCAGCCGTCGCCGCGGCCGGCGGCACACCGACGGCCAGTAATTGTCGTTCGACCACCTCGACATCGTCGCCTGCTGCCACCATCACCTCGGCGAGTGCTGTGCCACGAGCGAGGTCGTCGATCGTGCACGAACGTACCGACCACGACCGATGCGCGTCGCGCAGGTGCGGTGGCATCCGGGCGAGGTGACGTTCGGCGACCGGCGGGAGGCGACGGCGAACAGCGAGTCCGTCGGGAATCGGTTGCGCGGCACCGAACAGGATGCAGCGCTGGAGGGCGCGAACGAAGGTGTTCGAGGTACCGGGTGAGTACGAGAGGCCGAGCGCGTTCGCGGTCTCGGACAGGTCGAGCTCGTAGCCGAGCGGATAGCGATCGAGTCCGCTGACGAGTCGGCGCAGGGTCCACGTCGCCGTCGGGCCGAGGACGTTCAGCCAGAACAACTCGACGTACACGCTGCGCACATCGAAGCCGATCGAGTCGACGACCGGATCGTGCCACGGCACGACCATCAGCTCGGTCGAGTCGTTGGGGAGAGTGGTGGGGCGCACGGTTCCTCCTCGTCCCATGGGGTACATCGGCGCAGCGGTTCCGGCAATGACGCAGCGGTACCATCCCGACGTGCGCAGCGATGAGATCGTCGATCGTGCGGCGGCAGCCGTGCGGGCGGCGCGACGTGTCACGGTGCTGACGGGTGCGGGTATCTCGACCGACTCGGGCATTCCCGACTTCCGCGGCCCCGAGGGGGTGTGGACGCGCGATCCGGCGGCCGAACGTGCGTCGACCATCGAACACTTCCTCGCTGACCCGGCGATCCGACGACGGGCGTGGCAGCGGAGGATCGCGCTCGCCGATCTCGCGCCTCGACCCAACGACGGCCACTTCGCACTGGTGAGCCTCGAGCTGCGGGGCCAACTCGTCGGTCTCGTCACGCAGAACATCGACGGGCTGCACCACGACGCCGGACACGAACCGTCGATCGTCCACGAGGTCCACGGCACGGGCCGTCTCTCACAGTGCTGGACATGCGACGACCGCCGTCCGATCGGCGAGTTCCTCGACCGTGTCCGCGCCGGAGAGGAGGATCCGTCGTGCTCACTGTGCGGCGGCATCGTCAAGCCGGCCGTGGTGTTCTTCGGTGAGCAGTTGCCGGCCGGTCCGCTCGAGGCTGCGATGACCGCCGCGGCCTCGTGCGATGTGTTCCTCGCCGTCGGCACGACCCTCGGGGTGTATCCGGTGGCCCGCACCCTCTCCGTGGCCAGACGCGCCGGGGCGACGGTCGTCATCGTCAACGGTGGACCGACCGAACGCGACGACGAGGCCGACCTCGTCGCCCGCGGTCCGATCGGCGAGCTGCTCCCGAGGATCTGCGGCTGAGCCCACCGGGCGAGCGCAAATCCCGACCCTCTGGGTAGGCTTTCACCCATGCCGTCCTTCCGTGACCTGCTCGCTGCCGCCAAGGCCGACATCCGCGAGATCGACCCCGCCGTGGCGGCCGAGGCCATCGCTGCCGGTGCAGTGGTCCTCGACGTCCGCGAACCCGACGAGTTCGACCAGGGCGCACTCGCCGATGTCGTGCACATCCCGCGTGGTCATCTCGAGGCCCAGGTCGAGGCTCGCATCCCCGACAAGCAGGGGCCGGTCGTCGTGTACTGCGCCGGGGGAGTGCGCAGTGCATTCGCGGCAAAGACCCTCCACGAGCTCGGCTACACCGATGTCGTCAGCATGGCCGGTGGCTTCGGCCGGTGGAAGGACGAAGGGCGACCGTGGCGTACACCCGTCGTGCTCAGCCCCGACCAGCGGAACCGCTACATGCGCCACCTCCTGCTCCCCGAGGTGGGCACCGAGGGACAGGCCAAGCTGCTCGCGAGCAAGGTGCTCATGCTCGGTGCGGGAGGTCTCGGCTCGCCGTCAGCCCTCTATCTCGCTGCGGCGGGTGTCGGAACGATCGGCATCGTCGACATGGACGAGGTCGATGCGTCGAACCTGCAGCGCCAGATCCTGCACAACATCGACCGGGTCGGTGAGCGCAAGGTCGACAGTGCGAAGAAGACGCTCACGATGCTGAACCCCGATGTCGATGTCATCACCTACGACACGAGGCTCGACGCGTCGAACATCATCGACATCATCAGTGGCTACGACGTCATCGTCGATGGTGCCGACAACTTCCCGAGCCGCTATCTGCTCAACGATGCGAGTGTGAAGCTCGGCATTCCCGTGGTGCACGGGAGCATCTTCCGGTTCGAGGGCATGGTCAGCGTGTTCCACCCACTCCAGGGACCCACATACCGCGACATGGTGCCCGAACCGCCCCCGGCGGAATTGGCGCCGAGCTGCGCCGAAGCGGGTGTGCTCGGTGTGCTGCCGGGGATCGTCGGCAGCATCCAGGCCCTCGAGGTGATCAAGCTGCTGCTCGGCATCGGTGATCCGCTGATCGGCCGCATCCTGTCGGTCGACACCACCGACATGAGCTTCCGCGTGTTCAAGCTGCGCCGCGATCCGGCGAATCCGGTCACCTTCGACAACCGCGACCGGATCATCGTGCGCGAACTCGACGGGCTGTGCGCGCCGGGGCTCTCGCACTGACCCTGTCGGCCCCGGGGCGCCTCACTCCGGAGCGGTCTCGGCGAGGTCGATGACCTCGCGATCCTGCAGCAGCACGCCACCGATCACGAGTGCGGCGCCACCGAGGTCGATCCATGTCGGCACCTGACCGAGGGCGATCAGGCCCATCACCATGGCGGTGACCGGGAGCAGCGCGAGGAGCACGCTGAACCGGCGGACCGGTATCCGCCGCAGCACGATCTGGTCGATCGAGTAGCCGACTGCGGACGAGAGCACACCGACCGCAGCGCACAGCGCGAGCAGGCGCACCGACCCGATGGCCTCGCCGAGATCCCCGGCGCCGAAGGGCACGAGCGCTGCGGCCCCGATCAACAGCCCCACCCCGAGTCCGCTCAGGCCGCGGTCGAGCGCGGCGACCCGTCGTCCGAGCACGATGTAGGTGGCCCACATCGTGGCCGCGCACAGGATGAACACGACGCCGAGCGGATCGCCGCCGATCTCGACTCCCGACAGTACGGCGACACCTGCTGCGGCGAGGGCGAGTGCGGCGGTGTTCCGCCGTGACCGTGTGAACACTGCCGCCACCGAGATCGGGCCGAGAAACTCGATCACCACACTCTTGCCGAGCGGGAGCCGCTCGATGCCGAGGTAGAAGAACAGGTTCATCGCGGCGGTGGCGAGCCCGAACACGGCGGCCGCGACGAGGTCGTGGCGCGTCCAGCGGCGTTGGTCGCGCCACGACAGTGCGAGGATCGGCAGCGCGCCGAAGAGCACGCGAAACAGCGTCACGGTGCCCGGTGAGAGCTCGTCGAACAATCCGACGGCGATGGACGCGCCGGTGTACTGCGACACGCCGGACAGCACGAAGAGCAGTTCGGGGGGAATTGCCGAGGCGCGCACGCGCGACTTCAGTCGAACAGGTCGGGATCGGTGCGGGTGATCTCGTCCCAGAGGGGTTGGAAACTCAGCCACCCGGCGTAGGGCGAGGCGGTGCGATCGCGAGTGAAGATGGCGTCGTCGCGCGAGATGTGCTGCGGGGTGCCGGCGGCCATGGCGAGCAGTTGAGCCTGACAACTGCGCTCCATCGACACGAACCAGTACGCCGCCTCGTCGACGGTCGCGCCGACCGTGAACAGGCCATGGTTCTGGTGGATCGCGGCCTTCCCGGATGTGAACGCACGAGCGAGGTCGCGGCCGTCGTCGACCTCGAAGATCACCTTCCCGCCGTGGGTCGTGATCACCGTGTGGTCCTCGTAGAACACGCAGGCGTCCTGGGTGAGAGGTGCGAGTGGGATGCCGAGCGAGCTGAACGCCTTACCGTGGACGCTGTGGCTGTGCGCCGCGGCGACGACGTCGGGGCGTGCGGCGTGGATCGCGGCGTGGATGACGAAGGCAGCACGATTGACGGGGCGATCGCCGAACAGCACATCACCGTGATGATCGACGAGGATCAGATCGCTCACCCGGACATGACGGAAGCTCACTGCAAAGGGGTTCACCCAGAAGCAGTCGGGGAACTCGGGGTCGCGCACGGTGATATGGCCCGCGACGCCCTCACCGAAGCCGAACCGTCCGAAGATCCGCAGCGCACCCGCGAGGCGCTGCTTGCGGTGGAGGCGCTCGTCGGCGACGTTCGTGAAGGCGGGCGGACTGGGCACCGAGACCGCCTGCGGTGCGAGCGTCCGGCCGTCGATGGTGCGTGTCGCGGTCGTCGTCACGCCGGCGAGCCTACGTCGGATGCCCGCTGCGTCGGGTGCCAGACTGAGCCGGTGCACCGACGGATCGCCCCCACGACGATCGCCCCACCGGCGGCGAACTACGCCCATGCCGTGGTCACAGAAGGCGGAGCCTCGACGCGCTGGCTGCACACGAGCGGTGTCGTGCCCATCGCGCCCGACGGGACGGTGCCTGCTGGTATCGCCGAGCAGGCCACGGTGGTGTGGGCGAACCTCGGTGCGATCCTCGCCGATGCCGACATGACGGCCGACGATGTGGTCTCGGTGACGACCTATGTGGTGGCCGACCGACTCGGCGACCTCGGTGCGGTGATGGCGGCTCGCGACCAGGCGCTCGGCGGGCGCCTCATCGCCAGCACGCTGGTGACGGTGCCCGCCCTCGCCCGTGCCGAGTGGCTGATGGAGATCGCACTCGTCGCGGCCCATTGAGGCCACCTACGCTCGAGCGCGATGACCGACGACACGCGTACCGACAGCGGGATCGAGGTGCGACCGCTGTACACGGCCGACGACCTGGCGGGCTGGGATCCGCAGACCCGCCTCGGCGTGCCCGGGGGCGCGCCGTACACCCGCGGGATCTACCCGACGATGTACCGCGGGAAGTTGTGGACGATGCGCCAGTACGCCGGCTTCGGCACGGCCGCGGCGACGAACGAGCGGTTCAAGTTCCTCCTCGCCGCCGGCCAGACGGGACTGAGTTGTGCATTCGACCTGCCGACGCAGATGGGCTACGACAGCGATCACCCACGCGCCGAGGGAGAGGTCGGTCGTGTCGGCGTGGCCATCGACACCCTCGACGACATGCGAACCCTCCTCGACGGGATCCCGCTCGACCGCGTGAGTACGTCGATGACGATCAACTCGACCGCGGCGGTCCTGTTGCTGCTCTACGAACTCGTCGCCGAGGAGCAGGGCGTTCCTGCATCGGCCATCAGTGGCACGATCCAGAACGACCTGTTGAAGGAGTACATCGCCCGGGGCACCTACATCTATCCGCCGCGGGCGAGCATGCGGATCATCACCAACATCTTCGAGTACTGCGCCACGAACATCCCGAAGTGGAACACGATCAGCATCAGCGGCTACCACATCCGCGAGGCGGGGAGCACCGCAGTCCAGGAGATCGCCTTCACCATCGCCAACGGGATCGCCTATGTCGAGGCGGCGATCGCTGCCGGGCTCGACGTCGATTCGTTCGCCCCGCGTCTGAGCTTCTTCTGGAATGCGCACAACAACTTCTTCGAGGAGATCGCCAAGTTCAGGGCGTCGCGCCGGATCTGGCACCGGGTGATGACCGAGCGCTTCGGGGCGCGTACCGAAGCGAGCACGTTGATGCGCTTCCACACCCAGACCGGTGGCAGCACCCTCACCGCCCAGCAACCGGAGAACAACATCGTGCGCGTCGCGCTGCAGAGTATGGCGGCGGTACTCGGGGGCACGCAGAGCCTGCACACGAACGGCTTCGACGAAGCGCTCAGCCTTCCCACCGAACACTCGGCTCGTATCGCGCTGCGGACCCAGCAGATCATCGGCTTCGAGAGTGGCGTCGTCGACACCCCCGACCCGCTCGGTGGCAGTTACTTCGTCGAGTCACTCACCGACGAGGTCGAGCGACTGGCGTGGGCGTACATCGAGCGGATCGACGGGATGGGCGGCGCGGTCGAGGCGATCGAGGCCGGCTTCCCGCAGGACGAGATCATGGAGGCCGCGTACGCGTATTCGCGGAGTATCGACGATGACGAGCGGGTGATCGTCGGGCTGAATCGCTTCGCGGTCGACGACGCATCGAGCCCCGAGGTGTTCCCGATCGACCCGGCGCTCGAGGCGGGTCAGCGGGCTCGCCTCGCCGCGCATCGGGCCCGCCGCGACGCCGCGGCGGTTGCGGTCCGCCTCGAGGATCTCCGGGCGGCGGCACGCGGGACGCAGAACCTCCTGCCACCGATGAAGGCCGCGCTGCGCGACGGCGCGACACTCGGTGAGGTGAGCGACACGCTGCGCAGCGAGTTCGGCGTCTACCAGCCCCATTGACGGGCCCCGATGTGCCTGCCGGTCGTGAAGGCCGACGGCTAGCGTCGCTGCGTGGTCCGCAGCCTCGTGGTGTGTTCGCTGATGCTCGCGGCGTTGGCGTGCAGCGGCGGATCGGCCGATCCAGAGGGCACACTCGTCGAGCTGCCGGTGCCGGCCACCCCCGACACCCTGCTGCCCGTGGTGACCGACCCGTCGCCGACGACGACTGCCGCACCGCCGCTCGATGCGCTCTTCGACGGCGATCTCTGCGGCGCGCTCACGGCGGCCGACCTGCGTGCGGCGGCACCGCTCGTGCCGACCGACCGCACCGATCCCGAGATCGTCGATCCCGACGAGATCCCCCCCGACAGCACGGTCGCGCCCGGTGAGTTTCCCGACTTTCTCGCACTCCTGCTCGCCGACGACGCGTGCCGATTCGAGCTCCGCCGACCGATCCGGTTCTCGGCGGTCATCTCGGCCAGGTCAGCCGCCGACTACGCCGCCATCACGAGTGTCGGCAAGGGAGTCAACCTCGGTGTCGCGTTCGAGGTCTACGTCGAGGTTCCCAACGGGTGGTTCTCGGTGCTCGCGCCCGACGAGGTGACGGCCCGGCGTCTCGCGAGCGCGGCGACGCAACGGGCCTGATCAACGATCGATGATGTGCACCTCGATGGCCGGTCTCGACGGTGTCGCTGGTTCGCCTGCTGCCCAGCCGAGGTAGATGATGGCCGAGATGTGGCTTCCCGGTGCGAAGCCGCACCATCGGGCGAGGTCGTCGCCTGCGCCGCGGGGGCACGAGGCCCAGTAACTGGCCAGGCCGCGGGTCGTCGCGGCGAGGAGGATCGTCTGGATCGCCGCGGCGACGGCGTCGCGGTTCTCGGCGGTACGTGTGTCGGTGTCGCCCGACCGCGAGGCGACGACGAGGAGCGCCGGCGTGCGGAGGTACTTCGTGCGCGCCGCCTCGACCTTCTCGGGGGTGTCGCCATGACGGGCCATCGCCGTACTGATGACCTCACCCATCGCCTGTCGACCATCGCCCTCGACGAGGGCGAACTGCCACGGCCACGTGCGCTTGTGGTTCGGTGCCCAGCGGGCCAGTTCGCACAGCCACTCGACGACGTCGTGGGGCACCTGCCGATCCCGATCGACGAGCATGCTCGTCCGTCGGGCACGGACGAGGGCAGAGAAGTCGTCGGGGTGCACGCTCACGCAGTCCGGATGTGCTCGGCCACGAGGTCGACCCATCGGCGCCACAACTGTGGCGGGTAGTCGTGTCCCATTCCCTCGATGATGACGAGGCGCGCACCGGGAATCAGCTCGGCAGTACGCCGGCCCCCGATCGCGTCGATGAGGGTGTCGCAGTCGCCGTGGATGACCAGAGTGGGTGTCGTGACCGTGCGGAGCCCCTCGGCCCGTGAGCCGCTCGCAACGACCGCCCGGTACTGGCGGGCCACCCCGTCGGGGTCGAACGAGCGGTCGAAGGCGCGTTCGGCGTCGGCGCGCCAGCGCGCCTCGTCGGCGAACGCCGGGCTTCCCCACTCGCGGAGGCCCTCGATCCACTGCTCGACGTATGCGTCGCGCGTCGTGGCACCTGGCGCCGTGAGCAGTTCCCACGCCCGTGGCGTGCTGCGTCGGTAGTCGGGCTCGCCGGTCGAGCTCATCACCGAGGTCATCGTCAGTAGACGCTCGCGGTGTTCGATGGCCAAGGTCTGGACGATCATCCCGCCCATCGACAGCCCCATCACATGGGCTCGCTCGACATCGAGTGCATCGAGGACGGCGACCGCGTCGGTCGCCATGTCGGAGAGTCGGTATGCGGCGCCGTGCTCGTCGACGGGTCGATCGGCGAGGTGGGTGCTCAGCCCGACGTCGCGATTGTCGAAGCGAACGACATGCAGGCCCTCGGCGGCGAACATCTCGCACCACTCGACCGGATAGTTGATGCACTGACTGCCGAGCCCGTTCACGAGCAGCAGCGTCGGATGCGCAGGGTTGCCGAAGGCCTCGAAGTGGATCTCGACGTCACCGTTGTGTGCCGTGGGCATCACTCACCGATCAGGTCGCGGCGGAGCTCGCGCTTCAAGAACTTCCCGCTCGCATTGCGCGGGATCGGTTCGTCGCGGAACCACACCTTCGCCGGGATCTTGTGCTTGGCGAGGCTCGCAGACAGGAACTCGCGGAGTTGCTCGGCCGTGAGGCTGTGCCCGTCGCGCAGGACGACGACGGCGGCCACATCCTCGCCGAGCCGTTCATCGGGGATCCCGAACACGGCGGCCTCGGCGATCGCGTCATGGTGATAGATCGCGGTCTCGACCTCGCTGCAGTACACGTTCTCGCCACCGCGCAGGACCATGTCCTTGGCCCGGTCGACGATGTAGATGAACCCGTCCTCGTCGATCCGGGCGATGTCGCCGGTGTTCAACCAGCCCTCGCGAATCGAGTCGGCCGTGGCCTCGGGGCGGTTGAGGTACCCCTTGATCACCACGGCGCCACGTACGCACAGCACACCGACCGTCGAGGGGTGAGCAGGGAGGTCGACGCCATTCTCGTCGACCAACTTGGCCTCGAGCGTCGGCACCGGCGGTCCGCACGACTCGGGCTTGCTGACGAACCAGCGACCGCCGTTCGCCGTGATGATCCCGTGCGCCTCGGTCATGCCGTAGCCCGTCGACGGCGCGCCGTTGCGGAGCGCGCCGGCGATCTTGTGGACGAGGTCGGGTTGGAGCGCGGCCCCACCACCGCCCATTCCCTGCAGCGACGAGGTGTCGCGGGTGGCCCAGTCCGGATGTGCGAGCAGTTCTCGACTCATCGTCGGCACACCCGAGAAGTTGGTGACCTTCTCGCGTTCGATGAGCTCGAGGGCGCGGCCGGGGTCCCACTTGTACGTCAGGACGAGCTTGGCGCCGGTGAGTGTGGCCGGGTGCATGATGCAGTTGCAGGCCGTCACGTGGAACAGCGGCGTCGGTGCCATGAACGCAGGCGCGAACACCGGTGGCGGTGTCGTCGGCGCCGGCAGGTCACCGGCGGCAATCGCCTTCTGCTCGGCCATCGAGGTCGTGATACTCATCGCCGCCATGTTGAACACGTTGGTCACCGACCCGCGGTGGGTGAGCTGGGCGCCCTTCGGGAAGCCGGTCGTGCCCGACGTGTAGAAGATCGTCGCATCATCGTCGGGGTCGATCTCGGCGAGGGGGAGTGTGCCGGGGTCGACCATCGCCATGATGTCGGTCCATCGGACCCCGTCGCCGGGTAGGGGGCGCTCGGTGCGCACGGCAATGAGGTGCATCGGTCGTTGGGCGGGCATGTGCGCAAGCCGCTCGAGGCGTTCGTCATCACCGATGAACACGCGTGGCTCGCTGTCGTTGAGGGCGTACTCCATCTCGGGTGGTGTCCACCAGGCGTTCATGCCGACGACGGCGGCGCCGATCGAGACCGTTGCCCAGTAGCCGACGACCCACTCGGGGTAGTTGCGCATGGCGATCGCCACGCGGCTGTGGCGAGTGACGCCATGGGCGACGAGGTGGTGGGCCAGACGACGCACGTTGGCGTGGACCTCCGCGTAGGTGTACCGCTCGTCCTCGTAGACGAGGTACTCCTTGTCGCCATGGGCGGCCGACATCTCCCACAGCACGCGCATGTTCGGGGGAATGGCGGCGTAGGCCTTCATCGGGACCCCGCGCACCTCGGTGATGGTCGTGGCGAACGGTGAGCCCGGGGCGTCGAGCTCGGCCCGGGCGGCGAGATAGTGGTGGATCACACTGGCATTGTGGCCGAAGTGTGACATCTGTCGCCATGTCGGGGCGCCACAGTCCGGCCGATCGCTACGGTGCGGTGGTGCTCCGACCTGGGCCCGACGGGATCCTGCGCTGCGCCTGGTGTGGCGACGACCCGCTGTACGTCTCCTATCACGATCTCGAGTGGGGGCGTCCGGTCACCGACGACGTCGGCATCTACGAGCGGCTGTGTCTCGAGGGGTTCCAGGCCGGACTGTCGTGGCTGACGATCCTGCGCAAACGCCCGGCCTTTCGCGTCGCGTTCGCCGGCTTCGATCCGCACGTCGTCGCCGAGTTCGGCGAGGCCGATGTCTTGCGACTGCTCGGCGACCCGTCGATCGTGCGGCACCGGGGGAAGATCGAGAGCACCGTCAACAACGCGCGGCGGGCGCTCGAGATGATCGAGCAGGAGGGTTCGATCGCCGCGTTCGTCGAGCGATATCGACCTCATCGGCACGTGCGGCCGAGGCCGGGTGAGCCGGTGTCGAGCACCTCGGTCGAGAGTGAACATCTCGCCCGAGAGTTGCGCCGCAGGGGCTGGACCTTCGTCGGACCGACCACGGTCTATGCGTTCATGCAGGCGACCGGCATCGTCGACGACCATGTGGTCGGGTGCGCGGTCGATGAACTCCGCAGTCAGTTGGCGTGAAGGGCGGCGTTGAGTCCGTCCCACTTCGCCGAGCGGGGGAGCGCCTCGACCGCGCCGCTGCGGCTGTTGCGTCGGTAGAGCAGCCCGCCCTTGCCGCTGAGCTGACGGGCCTTGACCACCTCGACCCCGTCATTGGCATGAAGTTCGACCAAGGTTCCGGCGGTCACGTAGAGCCCGGCCTCGACCACGCATTCATCACCGAGGCTGATGCCGATGCCGGCCTCGGCGCCGAGCAGACAGCGCTCGCCGATCGTGATCTGTTCGGTGCCGCCACCCGACAGTGTGCCCATGATGCTCGCGCCGCCACCGATGTCGCTGCCGTCGCCGACGACGACGCCGGCCGAGATACGACCCTCGACCATGCTCGTGCCGAGGGTTCCGGCGTTGAAGTTACAGAAGCCCTCGTGCATCACGGTCGTGCCCGGCGCGAGATGCGCGCCGAGCCGCACCCGATCTGCGTCGGCGATTCGCACACCGCTCGGGACGACGTAGTCGGTCATCCGGGGGAACTTGTCGAGCCCGTGGACCGTGAGCACCGAGCCGGCCCGGCGCACCCGCCAGCGCAGCTCGTCGACTGCGTCCACGGCGACGGGGCCGAGATTCGTCCAGGCCACATTGGCGAGCAGCCCGAACATGCCGTCGAGGTTCTGGCCCCGCGGCCGCACCAGACGGTGCGACAACAGGTGGAGGCGGAGATACACGTCGCACGCATCGGCCGGCGCCGTCGAGGTGTCGATCGCCATGCGGACCGGGCGCACCGACACGCCGCGCACCTCGTCCCGTCGTTCGGCGGTCGCATACTCGGCGAACGAGTCGGGGAACTCCTCGTCGCCCAGGCCGACCTCGCGGAACCAGGTGTCGAGCACGACACCGTCGTCGGTGATGGTGGCCAGTCCGCGGCCCCATGCAGCGCTCATCGCTGATCTCCTCTCTGTTCGGGTCGCAGCGTCGGGAAGAGGATGACCTCCTTGATCGAGTTCACCCCGGCGATCAGCATCGCCACCCGGTCCATCCCGATCCCGAGGCCACCGGTAGGAGGTAGCCCGTACTCGAGCGCGCGCAGGTAGTCCTCGTCGATCACCCCGCGCTCGGCGTCGCCGGCCTCCTTGGCCAGTTGTTCGGCCTCGAGTCGGAGGCGTTGCTCGACGGGATCGTTGAGCTCGGTGTAGCCGTTGGCCAGTTCCCGCCCACCGACGAACAGTTCGAAT